>JANOBJ010000036.1:0-9544 GCA_031411575.1 Betaproteobacteria bacterium
AGGTTCGGGTCGAAGGTGGGCTTGCTGACGAAAGCCAGCACCTGGCCGGTACGCGGGTCGAGCGCCACCAGCGCGCCGCGCCGCTCACCGTACATGTCCTCGATCAGCTTCTGCAGCTTGATGTCGATGGACAGCTGGACAGTGTTGCCCGGCGTGGCCGGATGGCTCGCCAGCTTGCGCACCGCACGGCCACCGGCCGAGGTTTCCATTTCTTCCACGCCGGTCAGGCCGTGCAATTCTTTCTCGAAACTCTGCTCCACGCCCAGCTTGCCGATGTAGTCGGTGCCGCGGTAATTGGCTTCTTCTTCGGATTCCTCGATGCGCTCTTTCTCGCCAGGGTTGATGCGGCCGATGTAGCCGATCACATGGCTGGCGAGTTCGCCGTAAGGGTAGTTGCGAAACAGCCGCGCCTTGATGTCAACGCCAGTAAAACGAAAACGCTGGGCCGCGAACTTCGCCACCTCTTCATCGGTCAGCCGGGTGCGGATGGGCAGCGATTCAAAGTTTTTTGATTCTTCCAGCAGCTTCTTGAAACGGCGCCGGTCGCGTGCCGAAATCTCCACCACCTGGGCCAGCTCTTCGATGGTCTGCTCCAGAGACGACACCTTGGACGGCGTGATCTCCAGCGTGTAGGCCGAATAGTTGGTAGCGAGGATGATGCCGTAGCGGTCGAGAATCAGGCCACGGTTGGGCACCACCGGCACCACCGCCGTGCGGTTGCTTTCGGCCTGTTCATTGAGCACCTCGTGGCGGAACACCTGCAGCACCACCAGCCGTGACGCCAGCAGGGCAAACGCGAGCAGCACCACAATGCTGGCAACCAGCACGCGCACGCGAAAGCGCGAGAGGTCGGCTTCAACGTTGCGCAGTTCGGTCATAGCCGACGCAGCGCCGGGCCGCCCTGAGCAAGGAGCGCCCCCTCGGGGCTGAGCCCTGCGGCTCCGGGCCTGCCTGCGCAGGGCCGGACAGGCGGAAGGGACGCTGACTCTGGAAGCGTCTCGTCCAGCGCAGTACACGAAGTGACAAGCGTGGGGGTCATAGAGGTCTGTTGGCGTCCGGGTCGGGCGCGCGTCTTTGGGGCGCCAGCAGAAGGATCGTCACCACTGGCCACAGCAACGCTTCGGTCAGCGGCGCCGCCAGCAGCATAACGCCCGGGAAAGCCCCTCCGCTGACCATGCGAATCGCCAGCTCGATCGCGTGCGCCGCCGCGAACAGCGGCAGCACCTGCACCGCCTGCGACGGCACGCTGAACCACAGCAGCCGGCGGTGGATGGTGATCGCGAAAAAGCTGAGCGCGGTATAGGCCAGCGCATGCTGGCCCAGCAGCGCGGTCTGGTGCACGTCCATGCAGATGCCAAAGAAAAACGCGGTACCGATGGCCACCCGCAGCGGCTGGTGCACGCTCCAGAACACCAGCAGCAGCATCAGCAGGTCGGGCACCCAGGGCTCACGCCCGGCCACACCGATATTGAGCAGCATGTTGCCCACCAGCGCGCCGACCAGGCTGGCCCAGATAAAAACGGGGTTGGCAGGCAACAGCAGCTGCTGGCCGGGGCGCATGATCATGTGGTGGGGTGCTCCAGGAGTCGAACCATCATTTTGCCGCACCCTTCTTGCCCGCGGGGGCCTGTGGGGGCGGCTCCGGGCGCTGCGGGATCTGCCCCGCCACCGGGTTCAGCACCATCACGTGTTGCGCGCCCAGTACGCGCGCCAGCGGCATGCAGTGGATGCGTGCAAACGCGGAATCGGCCCGGCGCTCGACACGGTCCACGCGCGCCACCGGCAGGCCCGGCGGGTACACGCCATCGACGCCGCTGGTCACCAGTAGATCGCCCGCCTGAACGTCGGCATTGCCGCCCATGAAACGCAGTTCCAGCGAGCCGTGGGAGGTGGGGTCGCCGAAGGCCACGCTGCGCGCGCCGGTACGGGTGATGAGCACGGGGATGGCGTGGTCCCGGTCGATCACCAGCGTCACCTCGCTGACCAGCGGGTGCACGCGCGTCACCTGGCCCAGCACGCCCGATTCGTCGATCACCGGCGAGCCGGCCAGCACGCCCTGGGCCATGCCCTTGTCGATGACGACCTTGCGGGTGTAGGGATCGGCCGCGTCGTACAGCACCTCGGCCGCCTGGGCCGGTGTGGTGATCTGCTGGCGCAGGGCCAGCAGCTTGCGCAGGCGGTCGTTTTCAAGCGCCAGTTGCTCGACCTGGTTGGCGCGCTGCGACTGCTCGGCCAGCTTCCTGCGCGCGGCTTCCTCGCTTTTTTGGGCTTCCTGGAGGGATTCAAAGTAGCCGCCACCGCGGCGCGCCAGTTCCACCGGTTTCAGCACCACCCACTGCAGCGGGTACAAGACGGTGGACACCGCCAGACGCAGCGGTTGCGCCACCTTGAACCGCGCGTCCGCCACCATCAGGAACAGCGCCAGCGCGCTGAAGAACATCAACTTGGACAGCGATGACGGGCCCTGCTTGAAGAAGGGCGGCGGCGAGCGATCAAGGGTACCTAAAGGCATAGTGCTCGCAGATTGTCCCCGCTTTCAGGACGTAGCGAGCGGGATGCAGGGCTAGGCGCGGGTGGCCGGAAACCGGAACGTACTTTGGGTACGTGAGGATTTCCGGACGGGACCCGCAACAACGCCATGCGCCCGCGCAGTAGTCCTCACTCGCTGGTGAAGATCGATCCCAGGCGTTCCATCCGCTCCAGGGCAATGCCGCAACCGCGCACCACGCAGGTCAGCGGGTCTTCGGCCACCAGCACCGGCAGGCCGGTCTCTTCGGCCAGCAGGCGGTCGAGGTCGCGCAGCAGGGCGCCGCCGCCGGTGAGCATCATGCCGCGCTCGGCGATGTCGGCGCCGAGTTCGGGCGGCGTCTGCTCCAGCGCGTTTTTCACGGCGCTGACGATGTTGTTCAGCGGGTCGGTGAGGGCTTCTAGGATTTCGTTGGACGAGATCGTGAAGCTGCGCGGCACGCCTTCGCTCAAGTTGCGGCCCTTGACTTCCATTTCCTTGACTTCGCTGCCCGGAAAAGCCGAGCCAATGGATTTCTTGATCGCCTCGGCCGTCGGCTCGCCGATCAGCATGCCGTAGTTGCGGCGGATGTAGTTGATGATGGCGTCGTCAAACCGGTCGCCACCCACGCGCACGCTGCCCTTGTAGACCATGCCGCCCAGCGAGATCACTCCCACCTCGGTCGTGCCGCCGCCGATGTCCACCACCATCGAGCCGCTGGCTTCGCTGACCGGCAGGCCGGCGCCGATCGCCGCGGCCATGGGTTCCTCGATCAGGTAGACCTCGCTGGCACCGGCGCCCAGGGCCGATTCGCGGATGGCCCGGCGCTCGACCTGGGTCGAGCCGCAGGGCACGCAGATGATGATGCGCGGACTCGGCTTGAAGATGCCACGCGGGTGGACCATCTTGATGAACTGCTTGAGCATCTGCTCGGTGACGGTGAAGTCGGCGATCACGCCGTCCTTCATCGGGCGGATGGCCTCGATATTGCCGGGCACCTTGCCCAGCATGGCCTTGGCCTCGTGGCCGACGGCCTGGATGGTCTTCTTGCCTTGGGGGCCGCCTTCGTGGCGGATGGCGACCACCGACGGTTCATCGAGGACGATGCCCTTGTCGCGTACAAAAATCAGTGTGTTGGCGGTGCCGAGGTCAATGGCCAGGTCGGTGGAGAAGTACCGACGGAATGCTCCAAACATCAGAAGTCCTCTCAAGCATGACCCGCTCTTCGGGGGGCCATCGCCAGTTTTTATCGGTTCAAATTATGTGGTTTTCGGCACAAATACCTGCAGTTTTCAGGCTGTTGCACCAAAGACGGGATAATAACCCATCCCTTGTTTACAACCGGGCTCCCAGAGGGCCCCCAGAATCCTTTACATCTGGTTTCCCGAGCGTATTTCCCATGGCCCTGACCCCCGACGACATTGCCCGGATCGCCAATCTGGCGCGACTTGAACTCCAACCGGACGAAAGCGAACGCCTGCTGGGCCAGCTCAACGGGTTTTTCGGCATCGTCGAGGCCATGCGCGCGGTGGACACCACCGGTGTGGAGCCGCTGGCCCATCCGGTGGCTGCCATCCAGGATGTGGCCCTGCGCCTGCGCGACGACGTGGCCGGCGAGCGCATTGACCGTGCCGCCAACCAGAAAAGCGCGCCGGCCGTCGAACGCGGGCTGTTCCTCGTTCCCAAAGTGATCGAGTGAGGCCATGGCCGACGCATTGCACGACCTGAGCGTGGCGCAGCTCGCCGCGAAGCTCAAAGCCAAAGACATTTCCGCGGTCGAGACGGCCCGGCACTTCCTGGCGCGCATGACAGCGCACGAGTCGCTGGGCGCTTTTCTGGCCACCGACGAAGCCGTGACGCTGGCCCAGGCCCGCGCGGCCGACGTGCGCATCGCCGCCGGCGACAGCACGCCGCTGCTAGGTGTGCCGGTGGCGCACAAGGACATCTTCGTCACCACCGATTTCCCGAGCACCGCCGGCTCGAAGATGCTGGCGGGCTATCGCTCTTCTTTTGATAGCACTACAACACGACGCCTGGCGGACGCTGGCATGGTGACGCTTGGAAAACTCAATTGCGACGAGTTTGCGATGGGGTCGTCCAACGAGAACTCCGCATTCAAGCCGGTCAGCAACCCCTGGGACACCACGCGCATTCCCGGCGGCTCGTCGGGGGGCAGTGCCGCAGCGGTGGCCGCGCGCATGGCGCCAGCCGCGACCGGTACCGACACCGGTGGCTCGATCCGCCAGCCGGCCAGTTTTTGCGGCATCACCGGCATCAAGCCCACCTACGGCCGCGCCTCGCGCTACGGCATGATCGCGTTTGCCTCCAGCCTCGACCAGGCCGGGCCGATGGCGCGCACGGCTGAGGACTGCGCGCTGTTGCTGTCCGCCATGTGCGGGCCTGATCCCGACCGCGATTCGACCTCGCTGGACGTGCCAGGGGAGGATTTCACGCGGTCGCTGGGGGACTCGCTTGAAGGGCTGCGCATCGGCGTGCCAAAGGAGTGGGGGCAACTGCGCGTCATTGATAGCGATCGCGTTCGGGCAGGGCCTAAAGCGCAGAACGCGCCTGAAGCGTCTGTTGCAAAAGCTATCGACGCAGCTCTCAAGGAATACGAAAAACTGGGCGCCACTCTTGTAGAGATTTCACTGCCCCGCACCGAGCTGTCGATCCCCGTCTACTACATCATCGCGCCAGCCGAGGCCAGCTCGAACCTGAGTCGCTTTGACGGCGTGAAGTTCGGCCACCGCGCCGCGCAGTACACCGACCTGCTCGACATGTACAAGAAGACCCGCTCGCAAGGCTTTGGCGACGAGGTCAAGCGCCGCATCATGATCGGCACCTACGTGCTGAGCCACGGCTATTACGATGCCTACTACCTGCAGGCGCAGAAAATCCGCCGCATGATTGCCGACGATTTCCAGCAGGCCTTTACCCAGTGCGACGTCATCGCCGGGCCGGTGGCGCCCACGGTGGCCTGGAAGCTGGGCGAGCACGGCAACGACCCGCTGGCCGATTACCTGGCCGACATCTACACCCTGCCCGCCTCGCTGGCCGGCCTGCCGGGCATGAGCGTGCCGGTGGGGTTTGGTGAAGGTCACATGCCGGTGGGGCTGCAGTTGATCGGCAACTATTTCTCCGAATCCCGGTTGCTGAACGCGGCGCACCGCTTCCAGCAGGCCACGGATTGGCATCTGCGCAAGCCCGCCGGAGTCTGAGCATGGCAAGCAAACTCATCCAGGGCTACGAAGTCGTGATCGGCTTCGAAACGCACACCCAGCTGTCGACGCAGTCGAAGATTTTCAGCCGCGCGTCCACCGCCTTTGGCGCCGAGCCCAACACGCAGGCTGCGCCGGTGGACCTGGCGCTGCCCGGCACGCTGCCGGTGATGAACCGGGGCGCGGTTGAGCGCGCGATCCAGTTCGGGCTGGCAATTGGCGCGCACATCGCGCCCAAGAGTGTGTTCGCGCGCAAGAACTACTTCTACCCCGACCTGCCCAAGGGCTACCAGATCAGCCAGTACGAGATTCCGGTGGTGCAGGGCGGCAGCGTCGAGTTCTTTCTGGGTGACGAAAAGAAGAGCGTGCGGCTCGTGCGCGCGCACCTCGAAGAAGACGCGGGCAAATCGCTGCACGAAGACTCGGCACTCGGTGGCGGAGGCCAAAGCGGCATCGACCTGAATCGCGCCGGTACGCCGCTGCTGGAGATCGTGACCGAGCCCGACATGCGCTCGTCCGACGAAGCGGTGGCCTACGCCAAAGAGCTGCACAAGATCGTGACGTGGATCGGCATCTGCGACGGCAACATGCAGGAAGGCAGCTTTCGCTGTGACGCCAACGTGTCGGTGCGCAAGCCCGGCGAGCCACTCGGCACGCGGCGCGAGATCAAGAATCTCAACAGCTTCAAGTTCATGCAGCAGGCGATGGACTATGAAATCCGCTGGCAGATCGAGCAGCTCGAAGACGGCCGCGCGATCCAGCAGGCCACCGTGCTGTTTGACCCCGACACCGGCGAGACGCGCGCCATGCGCACCAAGGAAGACGCGGCTGATTACCGCTATTTCCCTGACCCCGATCTGCCGCCGCTGGTGATTGCACCGGCGTGGGTAGAACAGGTGCGCGCGCAGATGCCCAAGCTGCCGCGCGAGATGGCGCAGGAGTTTGAAAGCGAGTACGGCCTGCCCGAGTACGACGCCACCACCCTGACGCAGAACAAGGCGATGGCCGAGTATTTTCTGGAGGCGGTCGAGGCTGGCGGGCCGCCCAAGCCGGTCAGCAACTGGATCATGGGTGAGCTGTCACGCCGCCTGAACGCCGAAGACAAGACCGCCGCCGATTCGCATGTGGCGGCTGCCACGCTGGCCAAACTGGTCAAGCGCATCACCGACGGCACCATCTCCAACAACGCTGGCAAGCAGGTGTTTGACGCGCTCTGGACCCTGGAAGGTCACGATGTGGACGCGCTGATCGAATCGAAGGGCCTGCGCCAGATGAACGACGCCGTCGCGCTGGAGCAGATCATTGAAGCCGTGATCGCCGCCAACCCCGACAACGTGGCGCAGTTCCGGGCCGGCAAGGACAAGGCCTTCAATGCGCTGGTGGGTCAGGCCATGAAGGCGAGCAAGGGCAAGGCAAACCCGCAACAGGTGAACGACCTGCTGCGCAAAAAACTCGGTTGAGTTCGAGGGCGCGTCATCCGGGGCGCGGGGCGCCGCCACTGCGCCATCCCTGTTTACTGACGTTTGCTATAATTTATATAGCAAACTATGCCCATCCGACAAGCACCAGAGGCCCAAAAGGCTCAAAAACCGGTCATTTCTTGCCGGCCGAGGCAGGAGCGGCCGCAGCCGCGGCGCCGGGGTTTTGCAAAGCCCACAGCTGCTTGAGCTTGACCAGTTCTTCGTCAAACCGCACGTTGATGCGCTTCTTCTCGCTGTCCTGGTCGGCGATGAAACGTTTTTGCACCGCGAGGCTCTGCTCGTAGTCTTCGACCTGCCGCTTGAGCGATGTGGGCGCGCGGGAGGGATCTTTCTTGTAGAACTC
This sequence comes from Betaproteobacteria bacterium, assembly GCA_031411575.1. Taxonomy (GTDB): domain Bacteria; phylum Pseudomonadota; class Gammaproteobacteria; order Burkholderiales; family Burkholderiaceae_C; genus JANOBJ01. The sequence continues at coordinate 7,549 of JANOBJ010000036.1, forward strand.
CATCTCGGCGTCCAGCGTCTGGCGTTGCACGGCCAGATCAGCGATGCGCTTGGTGGCCGCCTTGATCACCTCATCGACCTGGCCCAGTGCCTCGGCGCGCTCGCCGTCATGCACCTTGCGGCTGGGGTAGCGCGTCAGCAGCGCGCGGTCGCGCCGCCTGTCCTCGGCGGCGCGGGCGCGCTCTTCGGCAGCCTCGCGGTCCTTGACTTCCTGCGCGGCGCGCTCCTTGGCGGTCAGGGTGGGGCCAACGTTGCGGCGCACCGTGCCGCTTGGGTTGAGCTCTTTTTGCTCGCGGTCGGTGCACTCGGGGATGGGCCGGTCGGAGGTGATCTTGCGGCCCTTGCTGTCGATGCAGGTGTAGATGCCTTGCGCCCAGACACCGCCGGTCAGGCACGCCAACAGGCCGCCCGCCAGCAGTGTGCCCACCCTCGCCCGACTGATCCAACCGTTAGCCATTGATCCTTGTACCACCCTGTTGCTGTGTCACGTCGCTCCAGCCGCTAATCGACGCCATACCGCTGCCGGTAGGCCACCACGCGCGCGTAGTGTTCGTGCAAGCCTTCGCTCTGATGAGCGTCAAGATAGTGCAGCAAATCGCGCAGGGTCGCAATCGAACAAACGCGCAACCCCAGCTGGCCGCTGACATACTGCACCGCGCTCCATTGCACGTCGTGGCCGTCTTCGGTGGCTTTTTCCTGCCGGTCGAGCGCAATCGCCACCGCGTGCGGCGTGGCACCCGCCGCCGTGATGAGTGCAATGGACTCGCGCACGGCGGTGCCGGCCGACATCACATCGTCCACGATCAGCACGCGGCCCTGGAGCGGCGCGCCAACCAGCGTGCCGCCTTCGCCGTGGTCCTTGGCTTCCTTGCGGTTGTAGGCAAAAGGTGTGTTGCGCCCCAGCCGCGCCAGCTCGACCGCCACCGCCGCGCCGAGCGGGATGCCCTTGTAGGCGGGGCCGAAAATCATGTCAAATTCAATCCCGCTGGCGATGATGCGGCGCGCATAGAACTGCGCCAGCCGGCCCAGCTTGGCGCCGTCGTCAAACAGCCCGGCGTTGAAGAAATACGGGCTCAGCCGGCCAGCCTTGGTGGTGAACTCGCCAAAGCGCAGCACGCCCGATTCGACGGAGAATTGCACAAAATCCTGCGCCAGGGCGTCGTCCGGCGCCACTGGCGTACTGCCTTCCACCATGGGGAATTCCTTGTTCAAACTGACCAGCCTCAACTTAAACGGCATCCGCTCCGCCGCCAGCAAAGGTGTGGAGGCGTGGGTTGCCAAGGCCCAACCCGATTGTATTTGCGTGCAGGAGGTCAAGGCCGTGGCCGCCGACGTGCACGGCCGCTTTGAGCAGCTGGCCGGGCTGCAGGGGCACTTTCACTTTGCCGAGAAAAAAGGCTACTCGGGCGTGGGCGTGTACACGCGCCACGAGCCGAGCGACGTGATCACCGGCTACGGCTCGCCTGAATTTGACGCCGAGGGCCGCTACGTGGAGCTGCGCTTTGACACGCCCACGCAAAAGCTCTCGATCATCAGCGCCTACTTTCCGAGCGGCTCCTCCGGCCCCGAGCGGCAGGCCGCCAAGTTCCGCTTTCTGGCGGGGTTTTACCCGCACCTGATGGGGCTGAAGGCCACGCGCGACTTCATCCTGTGTGGCGACGTGAACATTGCGCACCAGCAGATCGACCTCAAGAACTGGCGCAGCAACCAGAAAAATTCCGGCTTCCTGCCCGAAGAACGCGCCTGGATGACCAAGCTGCTCGACGAAGCCAAGATGGTGGACGTGTACCGCCTGCTACAGCCCACCGCCACCGACACCGCCTACACCTGGTGGAGCAATCGCGGCCAGGCCTATGCCAACAACGTGGGGTGGCGGCTGGACTACCACCTGGCGACTGCTGGCCTGGCGGCATTGGCCAAAAGTGCGTCGATCTACAAAGCCGAGAAATTCTCCGACCACGCGCCGCTGACGATCAAATATGACGTAAAGCTTTGAC
>JANOBJ010000037.1:0-7578 GCA_031411575.1 Betaproteobacteria bacterium
ATGTGCGGGGTGTAGATTCTTGGGGTCTACATAACGTTTGGGGGCAATTCCATGCCCTTCAGCGTCGACAGCCGCAACGCCATCCGCATGGCCGCGCTGATGAAGCAGCGCGTGATCCACGTGTTCACGCACGACTCGATCGGTCTGGGCGAAGACGGCCCCACGCACCAGTCCATCGAGCATGCCGCCAGCCTGCGCCTGATCCCCAATCTCGATGTCTGGCGTCCCGCCGACACGGCCGAGACCGCCGTCGCCTGGGCCGTGGCGCTGGAGAACAAGAGCCGACCGACTGCGCTGCTGCTGTCGCGCCAGAACCTGCCCTACGCGCCCAAGGACGATCTGGGCAATATCAGCCGTGGCGCCTACGTGCTGTCTGAACCCGCGCAGGTGGGCCAGAACAAGAAGGCCCAGGCCGTGATCATCGCCACCGGCTCCGAGGTGCAGCTGGCGCTTCGGGCGCAGGAGTTGCTTGCTATGAAAAACATAGCAGTACGCGTCGTATCCATGCCCAGTACCACCGCATTTGACCGCCAGACCGTGGCCTACAGGAGCGAGGTGCTGCCCAAAGGCCTGCCGCGCGTGGCGGTGGAAATGGGCGCCACCGACGGCTGGTGGAAGTACGGCTGCGCGGCCGTGGTCGGCATCGACACCTATGGCGAATCGGCACCCGCACCGGTGCTGTTCAAGCATTTCGGCTTCACGCCGGAAAACCTTGCGCAAACTGTTCAGGCAGTCTTGAAACGCAAGGTTTCAGCGTAGGCTAACAACTATGCGAAGCATTTGTTAGGCCGAAGCTAAAACGTGGCCGACACAGTGCGCGCGGTGCTGGCGAAAAAGTAAAGCCTGCGGGCCTGGTTTTTGTGTTTCAAGGAGAACGATCATGACCATCAAAGTAGGCATCAACGGCTTCGGCCGCATCGGCCGCAACGTGCTGCGCTCGGCGGTACAGAACTTCCCCGACATCGAGATCGTGGGCATCAACGACCTGCTGGAGCCGCACTACCTGGCCTACATGCTGCAGTACGACTCGGTGCACGGCCGCTTCAAGGGCGACGTGTCGGTGGACGGCAACACCCTGATCGTCAACGGCAAGAAGATTCGCCTGACCCAGGAACGTGACCCGGCCAACCTGAAGTGGAACGAAATTGGCGCCGATACCGTTTTGGAGGCCACCGGCCTTTTCCTGGACAAGGCATCGGGTGAAAAACACCTGGCCGCCGGCGCGAAAAAGGTCATCTTCTCGGCGCCGTCAAAAGATGACACACCCATGTTCGTGTTCGGCGTGAACCACAAAACCTACAAGGGCGAGGCCATCATCTCCAATGCGTCGTGCACCACCAACTGCCTGGCGCCCCTGGCCAAGGTGCTGCATGACAAATGGGGCATCAAGCGCGGCCTCATGACCACCGTGCACGCTGCCACCGCCACGCAAAAAACCGTGGACGGCCCGAGCAACAAGGATTGGCGCGGCGGCCGCGGCATCCTGGAGAACATCATCCCCAGCAGCACCGGCGCGGCCAAGGCGGTCGGCGTGGTGATCCCCGAGCTCAACAAGAAACTCACCGGCATGAGCTTTCGCGTGCCCACCAGTGACGTGTCGGTCGTCGACCTGACGTGTGAACTCAACAAGGAAGCGACCCTCAAGGAAATCTGCGCCGAAATGAAAGCGCAGAGCGAGGGCGCGCTGAAAGGCATCCTCGGCTACACCGAAGACAAGGTAGTGGCCACCGATTTCCGCGGCGAGACTTGCACCAGCGTGTTCGACGCCGATGCCAGCATCGCGCTCGACAGCACCTTCGTCAAACTGGTCGCCTGGTACGACAACGAATGGGGCTACTCCAACAAGTGCCTGGAGATGGTGCGGGTGGTGGCCCGGTAATTCGGCGCGGCGCGCGGGCTTTCGCCCGCTGTCGGTACCCATCCGGCGGTGCATGCTACAACTTGGCATGCGCCGCTTTTTGTTTTTTGTTGGTGTGTGCGTGCTCGGCGCTGCCGCTATGGCCGGGCAGCCGGTGCGCGGGTTGATCGTCACCTTGCAACCGCGCGACGTTACACCCGGGGCGCCTACGGTCATCGAACCGCGCCGGGAGGACCGACTGGCCGCGGTGGCGCGTGAGGCGGGCGTGGCCCTGCACAGCCAGCGCCCATTGGGCCAACCTGGCCGCCATCTTCTGCGGCTGCCCGCGGTGATGCAGGGCGCGGCACTCGACGCCACCTTGCGCCGGCTGCGCCTGCACCCCGAGGTGTTGGCGGTCGAACCCGACGTGCTGATCAAGCGCCTGGCCATTCCCAACGACCCGGATTTCGCCACCCAGTGGTACCTGCAGACGCCTCTGGTGTTCGCGGCCGCCATCAACACGCCGCCGGCGTGGGACCGCACCACGGGCAGCGCTGCCATCACCGTGGCGGTGCTGGACACCGGCATCCGGCCCCACCCGGACTTGGCCGGTCGTACGGTGGCCGGTCATGACTTTGTGAGCGAGGTCGAGTTCGGCGGCGATGGCGACGGCCGCGATGCCGACCCCACCGACCCCGGCGACTGGGTCACCGCCACGGGCAACAACCCGGCCGTCCAGCAGCTGGTCGATCTGAAGCTCTGCGATGTGGGCAACAGCTCCTGGCACGGCACCTTCATTGCCGGGCAGATCGCCGCGGCCACGCAGAACGCAGCCGGCATCGCGGGGGTTGACTGGCGCGGGCGCGTGCTGCCGGTGCGCATCTCGGGAAAGTGCGGCGCCTTTCTGAGTGACATCCTGGACGGCATGCGTTGGGCCGCCGGGCTGCCGGTGGCGGGTGCGCCGGCCAATGCCACGCCAGCCCGTGTGATCAACCTGAGTTTTGGCGGCGACACCGCCTGCAGCCCGGCCTACCAGGCCACGATTGACGAGGTAACGGCTGCTGGCGCGCTGGTGGTGGTGGCGGCGGGCAACGAGTCGCGCCCGCTGCGCCGACCGGCCGATTGCCGCGGCGTGCTGGCGGTGGGAGCAGTGCAGACCGATGGCCTCAAGACCTTCTACTCCAACACCGGCGCCGGTCTGATGGCGCCCGGTGGCAGCGGCAACGGCGCGCTGCGTCTGTATTCCACCGACAACACTGGTGCGCAAGGCCCCGGCGCCGAGAGCTACGGCTACAAGCAGGGAACCAGTTTCTCGGCGCCTCTGGCGGTGGGCGTGGCTGCGCTGATGCTGGCGGTCAACCCGGCGCTCACCCCTTCGCAGATCGCGGCGCGGCTGCAGGCGGGTGCGCGGCCGCATGTGTTCAACGCGTTCGCGCCCACCTGCAGCGAGACGACCGCTGCGCCCTGCAACTGCACCCCGCAAACCTGCGGCGCCGGCCTGCTGGATGCGCTGGCGTCGGTGCAGCTGGCGCTGGGGCCGGCGGTGCGGATCGCGGCCGTTTCGCCACCAGTGGCCGGCGCCACGGTGGTGCTGGACGGCCGCACCAGCGCCGCCGTGCCGGGCGCCGCGCTGGTGTCGTTTGAATGGACGCAGCTGTCGGGCACCCCCGTGGCGATCCAGGGTGCCGCCACCGCGCTGGCGCAGGTGGCGTTGCCAGCGCAGGCCGGCACATTCGTGTTTCGGTTGCAGGTGACGGACAGCGAAGGGCGCACCGGCGCGGATCAGATCACCCTCACCTCAACGGCGCCGCCTTCAGGTGGCGGCGGGGGCGCGGCGGGCTGGCTGTGGGGCGCGGGGCTGTGGGCGCTCGCGCTCTTGGCAGCCTGGCGGCGTCTGCGGCGCTAACCCGGCGCAATGGATGCTGAGCGGACTGGCTTGGCTGGTCGGTTCGGCCGGCCTACACATCGCCCCAGCCCGTGAGCCCGCCCCAACCGGTGACGCGTTCCCACAGGCCTTTTTTCTCGGGCTCGGCAGCAAAAAACGCATCGGCCCGCACCCGGGCCGCGTCGGCGCCCCGCTCGGCCGCGAGGTTTTTCACGGCGTCCACCATCGGCGGGGGACCCGCCACGTAGATGCGCGCGCTGGACAGGTTCTGAAAGTCTTCGCCCACCGCCTCGTGCAGCATGCCCTGGCGCGAGCGTGAGTGCTGGCCCGAGGAGAACACCGGGACGAAACGGAAGCCGCGCTCGCGCATGCGCGTCGTGAGGCGCGAGCCGGCGTACAGGTCGTCCGCGCCGCGCACGCCGTGGTAGACATGAATCTGCTTCGGCGGCACGCCGTCGTCCAGTGCCGCGTCCAGCACCGACAGGATGGGCGCCAGCCCGGTGCCGCCCGCCAGCAGCAGCAAGGGGCCCCGCTTGGCGCTTTCCGGGTCGTCCCAGAAGGCATCGCCAAACGGCCCGCGGACCTCAACCGGGTCGCCCACCTTGAGCTGGTTGGCCACGTACTGGCTGACCACGCCGTTGGGCACCATGCGGATATGAAACTCCAACTGGCCCTGGCCAGGCTGGTTCGCCATCGAGTAGCTGCGGGCCGGCAGTTTGCCAAAACGCAGCTTGGCAAACTGGCCTGGACGGAAGGCAAACGAGGCGCCTGCCGGCGGGCTGAGTGTGAGCACCACCACGTCATGCGCGACCCGACCGATGTGGTACACGCGGGTCAGCAGCTTGACCATCGGCAGGGGTGCCGCTGCCGGCGACAGCCAGCGCACCTGCACGTCGGACACCACGCGGGCACGGCAAGCCAGGATCACGCCCATGGCGCGCTCCTCCTCGCTCAGCGCGTCCGGGCTGTAGCGGTCCAGCGTCACCTGGCCGGACAGCAACTGGCTCTTGCAGCTGCCGCATTCGCCCGTGCCACAGCCGTGGGGATAGGGCACGCCGGCATCCAGCGCGGCTTCCAGGATGCGCAGCCGGCCGGCCTCAATCTGCTGCGGCCACTGGGTGATGTTGATCAAGGCCATGGGTCAGGGCTTTCAGCGGTGCGCAAGCGCGCCAGCGGGAAGTACAGGTCGGCAGTCGGCCACAGGCACCACCTCTACTGCAACCGCAGCTTCAGCGGCTGCATGTGGCGGGTGTGGCGCACCTGGTTGTGGTCAAAGACCGAAACCCACATATAGGTTTCGTTGCCAATCGGCTGGTCGAACTTCGAGCCGGTGTCGAGCACACGCGACGCTTCGAGCGTCCACCAGCCGTCTTTCCACTGCGCATGGGCGCTGACGTCGCCCCGGTCGCCAGTGAACGGCGTGTCGTACACGATGGACGGGATCACCGTGCCCACCGGAATCGCGGCGTCAGCCTTGGCGCTGTAGGGCACCACATCGGCCCGCGCCATCGCAAACCTGCCGGTCTCGCTTACGTTGACATCCGGGTTGAACTTGCCCATCTGCGCCTGCTGGGCGGCCAGGTCTTTTGGCAGGTGCTTCACCTTCACATAGGGCGTGTTGGGCATCTTCTCGAAGATCTGCTCGAAGCCGCCGCCGGTCTTGGGGTCCTGTCCGTAGCCGCCGGTGTAGCGGCCCGGCTTGACGTCCATCAGCGCGCCAAAGTAATTGTCGTCAAACTGGTTGATGGCGCCCGAGCGCACGCTCTTCCAGTGCCAGACATCGGCCAGGCTGCCGTCGGTGGCGGCGTGCAGACCCAATCCGTTGGAAGGGCCCGGTTTGTCGGCAAAAGGCTTGGGGCCGAGCCGCACGGTGTTGCCGCCCGCGATGGGCGACAGCGCAAGCATGACGGCGAACTTGTCTTCGTAGTACTCGTTCTCGTCGTTGTTGTAGTAGTTGGAATGCAGCAGTTTCCAGCCGGCTTCCGTCTTCTGCAGGGGAATGTGTTTCTGGCTGCGCGTGGCATCCGGCCAGCGGAACAGGAAGTACGCCTTGGCGCCGTCATGCAGCGCCTTCACATGCACGTTCACCTCGCCGCCGACCAGGTTGAAGCCGCGGGCGGTGTGCACCACCACCTCAGTGGCGCTCTTCCAGGCCTCGTCCGCGCCGTCGCCATTCAGCGTCGGGGCGACTGTGGCGCGCGTCAGGGTGAGCGTGCGCTGGGTGCTGTCGTCCAGCACATAGGCGAACGCCGCGCCACCGAGGCCGGCTGCCACCGCGATGCCGGCGCCCAGGCCGTAGGCCGCGCGAGGACTGACGATCTTGAGCAACTGGCGCAAGCCGCCGAGCGCCAGCTGCGCCAGCACATGAAGCCCCATGTAGGCGACGAAACCCCAGGACAGCAGTTCGTGCACGCGCACCAGCGGATTGGTGGGCACCAGCCCCGGCAGGAAATACATCAGCACGCCCGTGACCGCGGCGCCTGCCAGCAGCGCGAAGGCCACCCAGTAGATCAGCTTGTTGATCGCCTGCCAGCGGGTGGTGCGGTCGGCGCTCTTGAGGCTGGCCCAGCGAAAACTCAGCCGCCCGCCCAGATCCATGCGCCAGAGAAAAACGATATACGCCACTACCAGGGTCGTGAGCACGGTTGCACTGACGAAATGCCAGCGCAACACATTGCCCTGCAGCACCAGCACATCGAGCCAGCGCAGCAACCCGGAGCTGTCGGTCATGCCGGCAATGCGCCAGCCGGTGGAAACGCTGAGCAGCAAGGCCACGACGAGGCCCCAGTGGATCAGCATGGTGGGCAGGTCGGCGCGCGGCCGGGCGGTCGGGGTATTACTCATCTTGGCTGTGCGATCCAACGACTCAGGGGGCTTCTAGTGTGGTAGTAAGTACACATTTGCGCGTACTGACTTGGTTACTTCATGTAATTTTTGCACGATACTGGGTGCAAAGCCTGCATCAACGTGGCTCGGTTGCCACAAATCAGGCAGGCACTGTCGGCTCCGTGCGTCATGAACGCCGCGCCGGCGATGAACAACCAAATGGCTTCATTTACCGGTGACGGAGGTTTCCTTGGGCAAACTCTGGTTTAGGGGGGTCGTGCGCGGCATGGCGTGGCTCGTTGCTGGCGGACTGATTTCGGGCGCAGGTGGCGCGCAGGCAGCGGAGGTGGGTGTCACCGACACTGAAATCATCCTGGGCATGAACATCACGCTGCAGGGGGGCAAGAACGACTACGGCGTTGCCGCCGGCCAGGGCATGAAGCTGTATTTCGATGCGGTGAACGCGGCAGGCGGCGTCAATGGCCGCAAGCTGGTGCCGCGGGTGCTGGACGACGACAACAAGGCGGCCACGTCCGAGGCCAACGCCCGAAAGCTGGTGGCCGACGGCGCGTTTGTGCTGTTCAGCTCCATCGATGGCGGGCCGTCCACCGCGGTCATGAAAGTCGCCAACGAACTCAAGGTTCCGTTCTTTGGCCCCATGGCGGGGCCGCCGATTTTGCGCCGGCCACACCAACCGCTGGTGTTTCCGGTGCGGGCCGAGCACCGCGACGAGTTCCGCGCGCTGATGGTCTGGGGCAAGAGCACTGGGTTGCGCACGGTGGGCTTCCTGCATGCAGACACCGAAGTCGGCAAGACCCACCTGAAAAATGTCGAACTGATTGCGCAGGAGCTGGATCTGAAACTGGTGGTGGCGGTCCCGTTCAAGGGCGACGTGACCGACGCGCAGGTGGCCGACATGGCGAAGCTCGTCGGCGAGAAGCAGCCCGACATGTTCCTGAACCACGGTTCGGCGGCGCTCTACCAGAAGCTGGTGGCCAAATCGAAAGCTGCGGGCAGCAAGACCACGTTC
>JANOBJ010000038.1:0-21427 GCA_031411575.1 Betaproteobacteria bacterium
GATCACCAGCAGGTTCTTGGCCTCGGGGCAGATCTTCTCGATCGCGGCCATGGCCGACTGAACCGCCAGCGGCAGCATCTCGGCCGTCAGGTTGTTCCAGCCGCCGGGGTACAGGTTGGTGTCGACCGGGGCCAGCTTGAAGCCGGCGTTGCGCACATCGACCGAGCAGTAGAACGGCGGGGTGTGCTCCATCCATTCGAGCCGGAACCAGCGCTCGATCGCCGGCATCGAGTCGAGGACGCGTTGTTCGAGTTCGTTGATCGGGCCCGTGAGCGCCGTGATGAGATGCGGGACCATGCGGCCTTCTGTCAGGAAATTGTGGGAGTATTTAGGGAGATTTTAGAGACTTGGGGCCGATCGGGTCTCGTTCAAGGCCCGGCCCTACCGCCTGCCGCCATCATGCGCCTACCCTGGAACCGGCCAGGAAAGGCTACGACCGGCGCGCCAGCGGCAAGTTGAGCAACAGGTTTTGCGGCTTGAGCTTCAGGCGCTGCTGCTCGTCCATCGCCATCGCCAGGTACACCGGGCGGCCCGCGATATCGGCGCGCATGGCGTGCGGGTCGAGAAACTGCAGCCGGAACAGGCACAGCAGCCGGGCCATGCGGTCCTCGCTCACCTCGACATCGGTGTACAGATCATTGAGCACGCTGCTGGCCTGCGCGTCCAGCCCCACATGCCAAACCCAGTGCTCGTCCACAATTTCGCGGTCGATGGCAATCGTCACGCCGACCTGCAGAAAATGGCCGATCCAGCGTTCCAGCACGCGGCACAGCGCTTCCAGCGCCGGTTGGCCGTGGTTCAGGCTGACCACCAGGTCATGCCGCTCGTCGCGCTCCCAGTACAGATCGGCGTTGTCGGTACCCAGCACGTCCAGATCGACCGACCGGGTCGGGATGCCGCTTTGCCGCAACAGTTCGCCCACCGTACCAAAGCCGGCTGACAGCGCCTGGCGCTCGACGGTTTCATCGTCGGCTGCCATCACCGCGCCGTCTTCCTGCAGCGAAATTTTCTGGGTGCGAAACAGCAGCTCGGCCGCGCGCGCCTCCATCGGCGAGGCGGCATCGCCCAGCACGTGGCGCACCAGCACCTGGGTCAGCTGCTGCACCAGCGCGGGCGCCACGTCCACGCCCTCGCCCTGGAACAGCGCGAGGTAGCTGGCCTCCAGCGTGGGGCGCGCCAGCAGCCGGGCGCGAAAACGCAGCCAGACCGCGTAGTTGTCGGCCGCATCGCGGTCTTGCAGGGCGGCCAGTTCGGCTGCCGGAACTTCGCGCCGCGGCTCGCCCAGCAGGCGTTCGTGCAGCGTGACTTCATCGGCGCACGATTGTGCAATCGGCGCCAGCTCGGGCCGCTGCAGCAGGTGGCGCAAAAAATCGTCGGTGACGATCAGGTTGTGGTTGCTGTCGCGCGTCAGCAGGGGGTAGCCGCTGTCGGCCCAGAAATCGCGCGGTTGCTGGAGATTGAGCACGTCAGCCAGTGGCCCGAGGGTCGGTCGCGCGGTGGGTGCGGTCAAGTCCGCACCTCGCCGTCGCCCAGCACCACGTATTTGAGTGAGGTCAGGCCTTCGATGCCCACCGGGCCTCGGGCGTGGAATTTGTCGGTGGAGATGCCAATCTCGGCGCCCAGCCCGAACTCGAAGCCGTCGGCAAACCGCGTGCTGGCGTTCACCATCACGCTGGCCGAATCAACCTCGCGCAGGAAGCGCTGCGCGTGCACGTGGTCACGCGTGAGGATGGCGTCGGTATGGTGGCTGGAGTACTGGTTGATGTGGGCAATCGCCTCGTCAAGGCCGTCCACCACCTTGATGCTGATGATGGGCGCGAGGTATTCCTCGTACCAGTCGTGGTCGGTGGCGTCGTTCAGCAGGGCGTGGGCGGGCCTGCTGCCAACCGCCTGCGCAAGAATCGCCTTGGCCTCGGCATCGCAGCGCATCTCGACGCCCTTGGCGGCGTAGATGGCACCGATCTTCGGCAGAAAGGCCTGCGCCACGCCGCGCGCCACCAGCAGGCCCTCGGCCGCGTTGCAGGGGCTGTATTTCTGCGTCTTGGCGTTGTCGGCCACCTTGACGGCCATTTCCAGGTCGCAGGGGTCGTCCACATAGACATGGCAATTGCCGTCCAGGTGCTTGATGACGGGCACCTTGGCCTCGCGGCTGATGCGCTCGATCAGGCTCTTGCCGCCGCGCGGAATGATCACGTCCACATACTGCGGCATGGCGATCAGCTGGCCCACGGCCTCGCGGTCGGTGGTTTGCACCAGTTGCACGCCATCGGCCGGCAAACCGGCCTCCAGCATGGCCTGCTGCACCAGCCGCGCCAGCGCCTTGTTCGATTCAATGGCTTCGGAGCCGCCACGCAGGATGCAGGCGTTGCCGCTCTTGATCGACAGGCTGGCCGCCTCGATGGTGACGTTGGGCCGGCTCTCGAAAATCATGCCGAACACGCCGATCGGCACCCGCATCTGGCCCACCCGGATACCGCTGGGCTGCTGTTTCAGGCCGATGATCTCGCCGATCACGTCGGGCATGGCGGCCAGTTGCTCGCAGCCTTCGGCCACGGTGTCGAGGATCTGCGGCGTGAGCTTGAGCCGATCAACCAGCGGCGCGGCCAGGCCGGCGGCGCTGGCGCGCGCCAGATCCCGGGCGTTGTCGGCCAGCAGGGCGGCGGTGTTGTCGCGCAGCAGGGCGGCCAGTTTCCGCAATGCTATATTTTTAGTAGCAACATTTGACCGCGCCATGCGGACCGCGGCCACTTTGGCCTGCAAACCGAGGGTCTGGATGTATTCGGAGACGTTCAGCGCGTTCATGCCGCCATTTTAGGGCTTGCGCATTCTCCGCACAGCATCATGGCCAGCCGTTGCAGGGCCTGCCAGCCGTCGGTCGGCCAGTCGGGCTGTTTCAGGCCCTTGACGATGCCGTCCACCTGGTGCGCCGCATGCAGCAGGTTGGCCAGTGCGGTATCGGTCAGGCGCGGCAGGGCGCGCTCGAACAGGCGCTCCTTCAGGCCCCAGACGCGCTGTTCGCGCAGCGCCATCGGCAGCGGCCGCCCGGCGTTCATCGCGTCTTTCACGCGCTTCAGGGCGCGGATGTCCTCGGCCAGGGTGTAGTGCACCAGCACCTCGGCTTCGCCCTCGGCCTGCAGGCCGTCCAGCATGCGCTGCACCCGGCCGGCCTGACCGCCCAGCACCGCCTCGGACAGCTTGAACACGTCGTAGCGCGCCACGTTGAGAACGGCGCTTTCCACCTGGTCAAACGACAGTTCGCCCTCGGGGTGCAGCAGCGCGAGTTTCTGGATCTCCTGGTGCGCGGCCAGCAGGTTGCCTTCCACGCGGTCGGCAAAAAACTGCAGCGTGCGCTGTCCGGCCTCGCCCGCCGCCACGCGCTGGTTCTGGCGCGCCAGGCGCTGCGCAATCCATTGCGGCAAGGCGGCACGCTCGACCGGCTCGACCTTGATCGTGACGCCGTGCTGGTCCAGTGCGCCGAACCAGGCGCCGGTCAGCGTCAGGCGGTCCAGCCGTGGCAACATGACGATGGTGAGCGTGCTGTCGTTGCCCGGCGCGCTCTCGGCCAGTTGCTGGATCGCCGGGCTGCCCTCCTTGCCGGGCTTGCCGGACGGGATGCGGAACTCCACGATCTGCTTGTCGGCAAACAGGCTGAGCGAGCCGCCGGCGGCCAGCACCTCGCTCCAGTCGAAATGCGCGCCCGCCACGGTGTGCGAGGTGCGCTCGGTAAAGCCCTGCGCGCGCGCGGCCTCGCGGATCGCGTCGGCCGCCTCCTGCACCAGCAGCGGCTCGTCGCCGTGCACGGTGTACAGGGGTTTCAGGCCGCGCTGCAGGTGTTGGCTGAGTTGGGCGAAAGCAAGCTGCATGGGGCAAAGTGTAAGGCGTGGCCGCGCCCGTTTCACCCGGCGCCGGAGTCGCGCAGGTCCAGACCGACCGATCAGGCGGGCTGTAGCGGCCGTTGATCGGGCGGGGCGTCACCCTCGGCGCTTGTGGTTGGCGTGCGATGTGCCGGTGGTGTGGCGCGGGACTGAGCAGTTGCCACTGCGATTGCTCCTGAATGTATAGCTGATTCAGCCCGGATTTCAAGCACAACCGTCTGGAACGCATCCACGGCGCGGTCAATCTGCTGGCGCGTGATGGTGAGCGGCGGCGCGAAGCGGATCACGGTCTCATGGGTTTCCTTGGACAGCACGCCGTGCTGCGCCAGCCGCTCCACCAGGTCGCGCGCGCTGGCGAACGCGGGGTCGATGTCGACCCCCACCCACAGCCCGCGGCCGCGCACCGCGCGGATCAGCGGCCCGGCGAGTTGTTGCACGGCCTGCAGGCGCGCCAGCAACCAGGCGCCTTGCGCCGCGCTGCGCGCCACCAGGTCTTCGTCCTCGATCACCTGCAGCGCCTCCAACCCGACGGCGGCCGCCAGTGCGTTGCCGCCAAAGGTCGAGCCGTGGCTGCCGGGGCTGAACACGTCCATCACCGCGCGGTCGGCCAGGAAAGCGCTGACCGGCAGCAGCCCGCCGCCCAGCGCCTTGCCCAGGATCAGCGCGTCGGGCCGGATGCCCTCGTGCTCAAACGCAAACCAGCGGCCGGTGCGGCCCAGGCCCGACTGCACCTCGTCAATGATCAGCAGGATGTTCTGACGCGTGCACCAGTCGCGCAGCTCGGCAAAAAAGCCCGCTGGCGGCAGCACCACGCCGGCCTCGCCCTGGATTGGCTCCACCAGCACGGCGCAGGTGTTGGCGGTGGTGGCGGCGCGCACGCTGGCCATGTCGCCAAAGTCAAAGAAGCTGAAACCCGGCGTGAACGGGCCAAAGCCGTCGCGGTAGCCGGGCTCGCTGGAGGCGCTGATGACGGTTGTGGTGCGGCCGTGAAAGTTGTGGCGGGCCACCAGGATGTCGGCGCGCCCGTCGGCCACGCGCTTGACGCGGTAGCCCCAGCGGCGCGCGGCCTTGATCGCGGTTTCCACGGCTTCGGCGCCGGTGTTCATGGGCAGCGCGCGCTCGAATCCCGTCACCGCGCACAGCTTCTGCAGGAACGGGCCGAGCGTGGTGCCGTGGTAGGCGCGTGACGTCACCGCCACCCGGGCCAGCTGGGCTTGCGCCGCCGCAACCAGCCGGGGGTGCAGGTGGCCGTGGCTGACGGCGGAATACGCACTCATCATGTCGAGGTATTCGCGGCCCTCCACATCCCACACCAGACAGTCGCGCGCGTGGTCCACCACGACCGGTACCGGGTGGTAGTTGGGGGCGCAGAATTGGGCTTCAGTCCTTATGAAATCGTGTGTTGACGCTCTGTTTTTCGCAGCCATGGCATCGCTCCCGTGATGAGAACAGCGTATGGGCAAAGCGGCTTCGGTTGGGGTGATCCGGCGCGGCTGGCAGATCGGCTTGCGCTGTTTGGCGAGCGATAAACTTCCGGATCGGAAGTCAGACTTCAGGCAGCGGAAACCCCGAGAATTCCTTGATGGTCTGCAGTTCGATGTTGGTCACCACCTTCTCGACGCCCAGCGCCGCATCGTCCAGCCAGGCGCTGATGAGCGCGTGGTAGCGCGTCAGGTCGCGACAGGCCACCCGCACCAGGTAGTCGTAGCGCCCGCTGATCACGTAGCAGGCCACCACCTCGGGCGCTGTCTTCATGTGCTGCTCAAAGCGCTGCACGCTGGCCTGGCGCTGGTCCTTCAGTGCAATCTCGGCGAACACCGAGATCTGCTCGCCGGCTGCGGCGCGGTGGACCAGCGCGCGGTAGCCTTCGATCTGGCCCTGCGCCTCCAGCTTGCGCACGCGGTTCAGGGTGGCGCGCGCCGACAGATGAACCGCCTCGGACAGCGCCTGCACGGTGGCGCGGCCGTCGCGCTGCAGCAGCCCCAGCAGCTTGAGGTCGGTGCGGTCCAGGGCCGTGGGCTGCTTCATCGGTTGCGGGGATGCCTGCGCGTGCGGCACGACCGGCCCGGTGGGGCGCGGCCGGGGCTCATACCTGCCGCACCGCCGCCAGCCGGCGCATCACCTGCTGCACGATGTCGCTCTGCATGTCGCGGTACAGCAGCGCCTCTTCGGCCTCCTTGGCCAGCGCGGCGGATTCGCTGTAGCTGATGTCGCGCTGCTGCAGCAGCTCGGTTTCGGGAATCAGCTCGCGGCCGTCCTTGCTGCGCAGCTTGAACTTGAAGCGCACCCGCAGCTGGAACTCGCGCACCTGGCCGGATGCGCTCAGGCCCACCACGGTTTTCTCGCGCTGGTCGGTCAACACGTCCAGGATGACCTGCGCCGTGTCGATCTGGCGCGCGTCGGCCACCACCTGCACCGCGCCACTGGCCGCGATGCTGCGCTTGAGCTCGTTGCCCAGCGGCGACGTGGCCGCCACCCCGGTGTAGAGCGTCTTGAACGCAAAATCCGGCGCCTGGCGCAGCTGGAAGCCGCAGGCCGACAAGGCCGCTGCCGCCGAGGCCACAGCCAGCAACCGGCGCCGGTGCAGGGTGGTCATGCTCACTGCACCACGTTGACCAAACGACCCGGCACCACGATCACCTTCTTGATGGCGCCGCCCGTGGTGTGCTTCTGAAACGCCTCGCTGTCGAGCGCGATCTGCTCGATCTGCGCCTTGTCGGCAGCCGCCGGCACCAGGATCGCGCCGCGCAGCTTGCCATTGACCTGCAGCATCAGCTCGATTTCGTCCTGCTGCAGGGCGGCGGCGTCCACCTGGGGCCACGGCGCGTCCAGCAGGTCGCCGTGCGCCTGGGCGTAACCCAGCGCCTGCCAGAGCGTGTGCGCGATGTGCGGACAGGCCGGTGCCAGGCAGCGCAGCAAAATGCCAAAACCCTCGCGCTGCGCCAGATCGGCGCCGGCCGTGCCGTCGGGCTTGAAGTCTTCCAGCGCGTTGAGCAGCTTCATCGCGCCCGACACCACGGTGTTGTACTGCATGCGCTGGTAGTCGTAGTCCACCTGCTTGAGCACCGCATGGATGTCACGCCGCAAGACCTTGCTTTCCTTGCCAAATACGGCCGTGGTGAGCGCCCCGTGGTCATAGTTTGCTATTATTTTAGTAGCGTACAGGTTGGCACCGAAGTTCCACACGCGTTTCAGGAAACGGTAGCTGCCTTCCACCGCCGCGTCGTTCCATTCCAGCGTGGCCTCGGGCGGCGCGGTGAACATGGTGTACAGGCGCGCGGTGTCGGCGCCGTACTTTTTGATCAGGTCCTGCGGGTCCACGCCGTTGTTCTTGGACTTGGACATGGTGCCCACGCCCTCGTAGTCGATCAGCGTGCCGGCGGCCAGGTTGCCGACGGCGTTCTTCAGCCGCGCGCCGACCTGCTTGCCGTCGGCGTCGAAGATGGCATCGACGTCGTGCGGCCAGAAGTATTCCTTGCCGCCCTTGTCGCCCTTGCGCGAGTAGATGTGGTTGAGCACCATGCCCTGCGTCAGCAGCTTGGTGAAGGGCTCGTCGATCTTGACCAGCCCGAGGTCGCGCATCACCTTGGTCCAGAAGCGCGCGTACAGCAGGTGCAGGATGGCGTGCTCGATGCCGCCAATGTACTGGTCCATGCCGCTGCCGCCGGTGGCGTGCGTCGCGTCGCGCATCCAGTAGTCGGTGCCCTGCCCGACCATGGCCTGGTCGTTTTTCGGGTCGCAGTAGCGCATGTAGTACCAGGCGCTGTCGACGAACGTGTCCATCGTGTCGGTCTCACGCCGCGCGGGCTTGCCGCAGCGCGGGCACGCCACCTTCAAGAAGGCCTCGCTCTTGTTGAGCGGGTTGCCGCTGCCATCGGGCACCAGGTCCAGCGGCAGCATGACCGGCAGGTCTTTTTCGGGCACGGGCACTGCGCCGCAGCCCGGGGAGCCGTCGGCGCCATCGCAATGGATGATCGGGATCGGCGTGCCCCAGTAGCGCTGGCGGCTCACGCCCCAGTCGCGCAGACGCCAGGTGGTCTTTTTCTCGCCCAGGCCTTTCAATTGCAGGGCGTGCGCCACCGCGTTGACGGCCTCCAAGTAGCGCATGCCGCTGAAGCTGTCGGAATTGATGGTGACGCCGCGCTGCTTGTCGGCGTACCAGTCGTGCCAGTGGTGGTAGTCGTAGTGCTCGCCGTCCACGTGCACCACCTCGATGATGGGCAGGTCGTACTTGAGCGCGAAGGCAAAATCGCGCTCGTCATGGCCGGGCACGCCCATCACCGCACCGTCGCCATAGCCCATCAGCACATAGTTGCCGACCCACACCTCGACCGGGTGGCCGGTCAGCGGATGCGTGACGTGCAGCCCGGTGCGCACGCCTTTTTTCTCCTGCGTGGCGAGTTCAGCTTCGGTGGTACCGCCGGTCTTGCACTCGTCAATGAACGCCGCCAGTGCGGGGTTGGACATGGCTGCGTGCGCCGCCAGCGGGTGCTCGGGCGCCACGGCGCAGAAGGTCACGCCCATGATGGTGTCGGCGCGGGTGGTGAAGACGTACATCCGGCCATCGCCGATCAGCTGGCCGTCTGCGCCTTTGATGTCATGCGGGAACGCAAAGCGCACGCCCTCGCTCTTGCCGATCCAGTTCTCCTGCATCAGCTTGACGCGCTCGGGCCAGCCGGGCAGGCGGTTTTGCACGTGGTCCAGCAGCTCTTCGGCGTAGTCGGTGATCTTCAGGTAATAGCCCGGGATTTCGCGCTTTTCGACCGTGGCGCCGGTGCGCCAGCCCTTGCCGTCGATCACCTGCTCGTTGGCCAGTACGGTCTGGTCCACCGGGTCCCAGTTGACGACCTGGGTCTTGCGGTAGGCGATGCCTTTTTCCAGCATCTTCAGGAACAGCCACTGGTTCCACCGGTAGTACGACGGATCGCAGGTGGCGACCTCGCGGCTCCAGTCGATGGCCAGCCCCATCGCCTCCATCTGGCGCTTCATGGTGGCGATGTTGTCGTAGGTCCATTGGGCCGGCGGCACACCGTTTTTCATGGCGGCGTTTTCGGCCGGCAGGCCAAACGCGTCCCAGCCCATGGGCATCAGCACGTTGTGGCCGTTCATGCGCAGGTAGCGCGTGAGCATGTCGTTGATGGTGTAGTTGCGCACGTGGCCCATGTGCAGCTTGCCGCTGGGGTAGGGCAGCATGGAGCAGGCGTAGAACTTCTTTTTGCCCGCGTCTTCGGTCACGCGGTAGGCGTCGGCAGCCGTCCAGTGCGCCTGCGCGGCCTTCTCAACGTCCAGGTGGTTGTACTTGTCTTGCATGGGTGCCATTTTAGGGTGCAGACCCGCTGCAGTGCCGGGCGGCGGCAGAACCTGGAATGCTACTGTTTTAGTAGCAAACAATGACCAGGGGATGAGGACCAGCGGCTTATTTTGTGCCGAAACCGCGGTTTTCGACCGTTTCCGGCCGGCCGGCTACGGCGTCTTGGGCGGCTCGGCCACGAAGCCGATGCGGTTAAGCCCGGCCTTCTGCGCCACGCCCATCACCTCGACCACCCGGCCGTACGGCACGGCCGCGTCGGCCCGCAGCTGAACCTCGGTATCGGGGTTCTGGGCCGCGGTGGTGGCCAGGCTGGCCGCGAGTTCGGCGGAGTTGACCGGCTTGTCGTTCAGGAACGCCTGGCCCGCCTTGTCGACCACCAGCGTCACGAAGCGCGGCGCCTCGTTGGGTTTGGCAGCGTCGGTTTTGGGCAAATCGAGCCGGATCGAACTGGCCAGCAGCGGTGCCGTGATGATGAAGATCACCACCAGCACCAGCATCACGTCCACCAGCGGCGTCATGTTGATGTCGCTCATGGGCTGCGGGCCCTGCGTACGCTCGAGCCTACCGAAGCTCATACGCCCCCACGGTCGCGCACGGCGTGTCGCTTCCTGCCCCCCGAGGGGCCGCTGCGCCAGCGGTCTGGCAAAGCCAGTCCCGCGGCCCCTGCTTGAAAAGAAATTCAGTCCGGCTCACGGTCATCTGTTCTGCGGTTGATGTGAGAACAGCTCTCGCAAGTCGCGGGCGAAGCCTTCCAGATCGGCTTCGATGCGGCCGATAGCGCGGCCAAACACGTTGTAGGCCAGCACGGCCGGAATGGCCACCGCCAGGCCGGCGGCGGTCATGATCAGCGCTTCGCCAACCGGGCCGGACACCTTGTCGATGGTGATCTGACCAGCATTGGCGATGCCGGTCAGCGCGTGGTAGATGCCCCAGACGGTACCGAGCAGGCCGACAAACGGCGCAGTCGAGCCCACCGTGGCGAGCAGCACCTGGCCAAACTGCAACTTGTTGAGCACCGCATGCAGTGCGTCACGCAGCACCCGCGTGAGTTGCTGCGCCTTGTCGCCGGCCGCGGCCAGGGTGCCGCTGGCTTCCATGTGGGTGGCCATGATGAGCGGCATGACCAGCGCCTCGCGGTCGAACGCGGCCACTTTCTGGTGCGCGGCCTCAACCGTGGGCGACTGCCAGAACGCGGCTACGCCGCGCGCCACATCACCCGACGCGCGCTTGAGCAGCCAGGCCTTCCACAAAATCACGACCCAACTGGCGACCGACATCGCCAGCAACAGCAGCGCCACCACCTTGCTGACCGCGTCGCCCTGCGTGAAAAGCTGCAACAGGTTCATCGGCGCCTCCGCACGGCCGCCCCAAGGTGGCGCGCGCCCCCTTGGGGGGCAGCGAACGACAGTGAGCGTGGGGGCTTCACTTCAGTCCCAACACGTCGAACATGTCGAACAGGCCCGTCTTGTGCTCAGCCAGGAATCGCACCGCGCGCAGGCTGCCCTGAGCGTAGGTGGAGCGGCTGGCCGACTTGTGGGTGATCTCGATGCGCTCGCCGGCGCCGGCAAACAGCACGGTGTGGTCGCCCACGATGTCGCCGCCGCGGATGCTGGCGAAGCCGATGGATGAGGGGTCGCGCTCGCCGGTGACGCCTTCGCGCGCGTACACGGCGCAATCTTTCAGATCGCGCCCCAGCGCGCCGGCGATCACCTCGCCCATCTTGAGCGCGGTGCCCGAGGGTGCGTCGACCTTGTGGCGGTGGTGCGCCTCGATGATCTCGATGTCGTAGCCGGTGGCCAGCGCCTTGGCCGCCATCTCCAGCAGCTTCATCGTGACGTTCACGCCCACGCTCATGTTGGGCGCCATGACGATGGCGATGTCGCGGGCCATCGCGGCAACTTCGGCCTTTTGCGCGTCAGTGAAACCGGTGGTGCCAATCACGGCCTTCACGCCCAGCTCGCGGCAGACCGCCAGGTGCGCCAGCGTGCCCTCGGGCCGGGTGAAATCGATCAGCACCTGCGCGGGCTTGAGGCCGGCCGCGATGTCGGCGGTGATCGGCACGCCGCTGGCCAGGCCCAGAAAAGCCGACGCGTCCGAGCCGATGCTCGGGCTGGCGGCAATGTCCAGCGCACCCGCCAGCGCGCAATCGTCCGAGGCGCGGATCGCCTCGATCAGCATCCGGCCCATGCGGCCGGAGGCGCCGGCCACTGCAACTCTGTTCATGCGGGTCCCCGAAATAGGTCTGGCGGTTCAGCCGGCCGCCTCAGCGTGCCGGCGACTCAAGCGGTGGGTAGCTGGTGGCCGCGGGCGGCAAGCTGTCCACATCGCGAGCCGGGGCAGCGGCTTGCGTGGGCGTGAACCGCTTGAGTTCGTCTTCCGTCGCCTCGAGCACCGGCGCCTTGCCCAGCTTGCGGCCCGAGGCGAGCTTGGACACGAATTCGGCCTCGCTCGGCATCTCGTCGCCCTCAAAGCGCTCCAGCGCGTCGCCCTTGAAGAACACCGCCAGCTTGCGCGCGAGCGGCTCCACGCCCTGGCGCCGGATGGTGAAGACGTAATCCCAGCGGTCGCCATGGAACACGCTCGTCAGCAGCGGCGAGCCCAGCACGTCGCGCACCTGGTTGCGCGTCATGCCGGTTTGCAGCGCCGCCACCTGTTCTTTGGAGACGAAATTGCCCTGCACCACGTCGATCTTGTACGGCGTGACCATGTTGGCGATGCCGCTGGACGCGTTGTTGAAGGTGCCGCAGCCAGCCAGCACGGTGCTGACCAGCGCCGCCAGGCACAGGCGGGCCAGGCCAGCGCGCACCGGAGGTGCGCCGCGCGCAAAATCGTCAGACAACAGGACGGGCATGGAACACTCGCATGGGAAATGGGCACCGCCGAGGCGCGGCGCTATGATCAAACCATTGTAGCGGCTGGGCCTGGAGCGCCCCGCGCTCGCCGCCCCGCCCGAAAGAGCATCGCATGGCCAATATCGACGAACTGAAGAACACCGGCCTGAAGGCCACGTTGCCGCGCCTGAAGATCCTGGAAATCTTCCAGAAAGGCGAGTTGCGCCACATGACGGCGGAAGACGTGTTCCGGGTGCTGCTGCTGGAACATTCCGACATCGGCCTGGCCACGGTGTACCGCGTGCTGACGCAGTTCGAGCAGGCCGGCATCCTGTCGCGCAGCCACTTTGAGAGCGGCAAGGCGGTGTATGAGCTCAACGAAGGCCAGCACCACGACCATCTGGTGTGCCTGGATTGCGGCCGGGTCGAAGAGTTTTACGACGCCGAGATCGAGCGCCGCCAGCACGCGGTGGCCAAGGCCAAGGGCTTCACCATCGCCGACCACGCGCTGAGCCTGTACGCCAACTGCACCAAGGACAAGTGTCCGAACCGGCCGTTGACGGGGCGCGGCCAGTAGCGGTTTGGAGGAAGTGCCTAGCCGCTCTTGTCCATTGCGTGCCGCTGGCGCACCACAAACTCCTGGTAGGTATCGATGCCGCGCAGCTGCAAGATGGTGTTGCGCACCGCCGCCTCCACCAGCACGGCGATGTTGCGGCCGGCCACCACCTGGATCACCACCTTGCGCACCGGTACGCCCAGCACGTCCTGCGTCAGCGGCTCGTAGGGCATGCGCTCGTACTCGCGCTCCATGGTTTCGCGGCGCACCAGATGCACCAAGAGCTTCAAGCGCATCTTGCGGCGCACCGCGGTCTCGCCAAAGATCGCGCGGATATCGAGCAGGCCGATGCCGCGCACCTCCAGCAGGTTTTGCAGCAGATCGGGGCAGCGACCCTCGATCGTGGTCTGGTTGATGCGAAACAGGTCCACCGCGTCGTCGGCCACCAGGCCGTTGCCGCGAGAGATCAGCTCCAGCCCGAGTTCGCTCTTGCCCAGGCCGGATTCACCCGTGATCAGCACGCCCACGCCCAGAATGTCCATGAACACGCCGTGCATCGACATGCGCTCGGCAAAGTGCTTGGACAGGTAGGCCCGCAGCACGTCGATCACAAAAGCCGATGACTCCTGCGTGGCGAACATCGGAATCTGCGCACGTTCGCACATCGACACCAGCGCCTCGGGCGCGGTCTGGCCGTCGGCCAGGATCAGCACCGGTGGCTCCAGCGTGACGATGCGCGAAATGCGGCGCGCGCAGTCTTCAGGCGTGTCGTTGCTGAGGTAGGCCACCTCGCGCGGCCCCAGAATTTGTACCCGATACGGGTGGATGTAGTTCAGGTAGCCCACCAGATCGGCGCCCGAACTCGCGGCTTGCACCGCCACCTCGTCAAACCGCCGCTCGGAAGCCCCGAGCCCCGCTACCCACTCCCACTTGAGCCGGCCGCGGTGGTCTTCAAACAGGACGTCAGCACTGACGACGGTAGGCTTCAAGGCGCACCGTCAGAAATCGCCGCCCCGCGCCGGGCCGCCCCAAGCAAGCGGGCTCCCGCTCGGAGGGTAGCGCCGGACACGCAGTGACAAGCGTGGGAGCTCACATCCTTCAGGCGGTTTGGGCCGACTGCCAAGTGGCGATCAGGCCGTGCAGGGCGGTGGCGTCGGTGCTGGCCTTGATGCGTTCACGCAACGGTGCATCGCTCAGCAGTTCGGCAATTTCAGACAGGATTTCCAAGTGCTTCTGGGTGGCCGCCTCGGGCACCAGCAGAAAAATCAGCAGGCCGACCGCTTGCTCGTCGGGCGCATCAAAGCCGATCGGCTGGGCCAGCTGGAACACCGCCGCCATCGGCGCCTTCAGGCCCTTGATGCGGCCGTGCGGAATAGCCACGCCATGGCCCAGGCCGGTCGAGCCCAGCCGCTCGCGGGCGAACAGGCTGTCGGTCACCAGCGCGCGGGACAGACCATGGAGGTTTTCAAACAGCAGGCCAGCTTCTTCAAAAGCGCGCTTTTTGCTGGTGGCATCTACGCTCACAAGCACCTGAGCGGCAGGAAGAATGGACGCGAGACGGTTCATGGGCATGACGGAAAAGTATTATGCACCCGCAACAGGGCGGTGCAACCTCAACGCGGCAGGGTGCCTGGAGGACACCAAACTATTCCACAAAACCCGAGAAACCCTTCGCTTCGGCCGCCGGCGTTGCCGGTGGCGGCGTGGTTTTTCCACCAAATCGCGCCCGAAAACAAAACCGCCCGCAGGTTGCGGGCGGTTCGGGTCGAGCGCGCAAACAGCCTACATCAGGCGCTTGACGGTCTCGTGGTGGTGGTCCTGCAGCCGGTCCTTGTGGCGCACCACCTGACGGTCAAGCTTGTCGACCAGTTCGTCCACCGCCGCATACAGATCAGCATGCGAGCTTTCGGCGAACAGGTCGCTGCCCTTGACATGGATGTTGCACTCGGCGCGCTGCCTTCGTTCCTTTTCCTTTTGTTTCTCGACGGTCAGCAGGACTTTGACATCGACCACCTGGTCAAAGTGGCGGGAGATTCGATCAAGCTTGGTGGTCACATAAGTACGCAGGGCGGGGGTGACTTCGAGGTGGTGACCGCTGATCGTCAAGTTCATGAATAGCCTCCTGTTGCTAGGGGTTGAAACGGCTGCCGTTGGTTGGCCGGCAGCTTGCGAACGCGAAATCGACTGGCTTGACCCACTATGCAGCCGCGTCACCCGAAAGGCAATGGCTTTTCAATGCTGCGTCGCAGCAATTTGCAACCCTTTGCAAGACCCGCGGCAAGTGCTTGATGTGCATCAACTTTTCGCTGCAACCACGGCCACGGCCGCCGGCGCGCCAGAGCCGGGGGATGCGCCGTGAAGGGTTAATCGGCCCGCCATCCAGATGGCGCACACGCTGGCCGCGGCACCGACGACCGCCGCCATCCAGTAGTTTTGCACCAGACCCTGCGCGTCCCGGCTGATGATCAGGCCGCCGACAAAAGCCGCCACGCCCATCGCGGCCGACTGCACCGCCGAGTTGAGCGTCATGAAGGTGCCGCGCAGCTGCGGGTTGGCCGCCGAGGTCAGGATGGCCATGCCGGGGATCATGCGCCCGCTCATGCAGGTAAAGAACAGCGTGGACACGATCAGCACCACCCACAGGGGCATGCCGCGCACCAGCGTGGTCGCCACCATCGGAAAGATCACCGCCACGGCCAGCAGGCGAAAGGTTTCAACCTTGCCGCGCTGGTCCGTCATGCGGCCAAACAACCTGGCCGTGAACAGCGTGACCACGCCGCCGCACAGGTACACATACGGAATCTGGTCGGCGCGCACGCCCGCGTTGGTCTGCATGTAGATGGTGATGTAGGGGATGACCGTAAACCCCGCAAACATCAAGAGGCCCGAGAACACAAACGCTTTCAGGTGGTTCGCGTCTGCCAGCACGGTGCGGATGCCGCCCAGCACCGACGGCCGGTTGCTGGCGCGCAGGTGGTCGTCGAGCACCGGCAGCGTCCACGCCGCGAACAGCGCCAGCACAGCGCATAGCGCCGCGATGCCGATAAAGGTGGCGTGCCAGTTCAAATGCGCCGCCAGGAACAGGCCCGCCGGCACACCCGCGACCGTGGCCACCGAGAACGAGGTCATCACGATGCCCATGGCGCGGCCGCGCCGCTCGAACGGAATCACGTCGCCCACAATGGTCTGTGACAGGGCCGACAGCACCCCGCCAAACACGCCCGCCGCGATACGCGCGGTCATCAGCGTCCCGTAGGTCGGCGCCAGGCCACAGGCCAGCGTGGCCAGCGCAAACAGGGCATACAGCACCAGCAGCAGCCGCTTGCGTCCAAACCGGTCGATGTAGGTGGCCGCCAGCAGCCCGGACGCGCCGGCGGCCAGCGTGTAGGCCGAGACCAGCAAGCCGAACTGCGCGTCGGTGATGCCGAACAATTGCGTGAACTGCGGCCCCAGCGGCATCATGATCATGAAGTCCAGGATGTGGGTGAACTGGATGCCGGCCAGCGTGAACAGCAGCCACAGTTCGCGCCGGGGAGAGAGTTTTTGCGCCATGATGGGGGAGAGTGAGGAACGAATCTAGCACCCCGGCGCGGCACTTGCTTCCCCGGGGTTGAACCGGGAACACGACCGCCACATGGGACTCAGCACCGTCATCACCGCATCATTTGGCAGTATCAGGCCCGAGCGCCACGCGCTGGTGCTGATGGGCGGCGGCGCGCGGGTTGCCTACCAGGTGGGGGTGCTGCGCGCACTGGGCACGATGCTGGGGCTGCAGCCGGCCACGCGTGACCGGTTTCCGTTCCAGATTCTGGTGGGCACCTCGGCCGGGGCGCTGAATTCGGCGTTTCTGGCGAGCCGCGCGAGCGAGGGCCTGGGCGCCTTCGAGGCGCTGGCGCGCTTCAGCACCGAACTGCGCTCGTCGCAGGTGTACGCGATGGATTTGCCGCAGTGGACACAAACCAGCAAATGGGCGGCCGCGTTCAGCCTGTCGCGCCATGCGCGGCGACACGGCGCGGTGCTCGACAACACGCCGCTGGTGGACACACTGCACCGGGTAATCTCGCTGCCCGGCATCGATCAGTCGCTGCAGACCGGGGTGATCGATGCACTGGCGATCACCAGCTCGAGCTACACCACCGGCGTGCACTGGACCTTCAGCCACACCACCGATGAGAAGCGCCCCAAGACCTGGGTGCGGCCGGGCCGGCGGGCTGATTTTCAGCCGATCACGATCGAACACCTGGTGGCGTCCAGCGCCATTCCCTTCATCTTTCCAGCCACCGCGCTGTGGGTGGACGGGCACCGCGAGTTTTTTGGCGATGGCTCGATGCGCCAGGTATCGCCCCTGTCGCCGGCCATGCACCTGGGCGCCACCCGGGTGCTGGTGATCGGCGTGGGGCAACCGCAGCGCTCCAGCCTGGGCACGCCCATCAGCAGCCAGAACCCGCCCGCGCCGAGCCTGGGCAGCATTGCCGGGCATGCGATGGCCAGCGTGTTCCACGACACGCTGCAGGCCGACGTGGAGCAGACGCTGCGGGTCAACGAGACATTGGCGCGGCTGCCGCCGGAGCTGGCGCGCGCGCTGCCCTACCGCACGGTGGAGGTGCTGGCGATACAGCCATCGCAGTCACTCGACGCGCTGGCGCAGGCGCACGCGCATGAGCTGCCCGCGCGCACACGCCGCGTGCTGAGCAGCCTGGGCGCATTGCGCGGCGGTGGCGCGGCACTGGCGAGCTATCTGCTGTTCGAACCCGGCTTCCTGGCGGCGCTGCTGGAGTTGGGCGAGCGCGACGCGTATGCGCGCAAAGGCGATCTGCTGGCGTTTTTTGCTGGCCGCTGACCGAATCGCGATGCGATAATTTGTGGTGTTCTTGTTCTGGAGCTCCCGCGTGGAAACCTACCCCAGTTGGTAGCTTTCGAATTTAATTGGGGTCAGATTCCAATTATTCGAAAGCTGCCGTTTTTTGCGTCAACTCACCCCGAATAATTGGAATCTGACCCCAATTAAATCAGCCATGCTCAATATATTTACGCTCGCCAACGGCCGGCTCTTCCAGGAAGAGATTGAGTCGCTGGAAGAGCTCTCCAAGTTCCAGCCGATCTGGGTTGATCTGGAATCCCCGACGCTGGAAGAAAAGCGCTGGGTCAAGCAGTACTACGGCCTTTCCATCCCGGAAGACGCGATGGCCGAGGACATCGAAGAGTCCGCGCGCTTCTACGAAGAAGACAACGGCGAACTGCATATCCGCAGTGACTTCCTCATCGCCGACGACGCCGAGCCGCGCACGGTGCGCGTGGCCTTCATCCTGAACCAGCACAACACCGAGCTGAAAAGCCGCGGCGTGCTGTTCTCGATCCACGACGAGGATGTGCCGGTGTTCCGGCTGCTGCGCCTGCGTGCGCGCCGCGCGCCCGGGCTGATCGAAGACGCCAAGGAAGTGTTGCTCAAGCTGTTTGACGCCGACGCCGAATACTCGGCCGACACGCTCGAAGGCATCTACGACGAGCTGGAGAAAGTCAGCACCAAGGTGCTGTCGGGCGACGTGACCGACGCCCTGGCCGGCGAAGTGCTGGCGGCCATTGCACGCCAGGAAGACCTGAACGGCCGCATCCGCCGCAACGTGATGGACACGCGCCGCGCGGTGAGCTTCATGATGCGCAGCCGCATGCTCAATGCCGGCCAGTTTGAGGAGGCGCGGCAGATCCTGCGCGACATTGAATCGCTGGACAACCACACGGCATTCCTGTTCGACAAGATCAACTTCCTGATGGACGCGACGGTCGGTTTCATCAACATCAACCAGAACAAGATCATCAAGATCTTCTCGGTGGCCAGCGTGGCGCTGCTGCCGCCCACGCTGATCGCCAGCCTGTACGGCATGAACTTCCAGCACATGCCCGAGCTGACGCAGACGTGGGGCTACCCGTACGCGCTGGCGCTCATGGTGGCCAGCGCGCTGGTGCCGATGTGGTATTTCAGGAAGCGCGGCTGGCTCAAATAGACGCTGCGGTCGCGGGCTGCGGGCTGTCGGCGTCTGCACGCCGGGCAGACCGGCTGCACAGGGCAGAACAGCTCGTTTTTCGAGTAAAAAGTGCCCGTTGTCCGCATCCTTTGGTCATTGTTTGCTACTATTTTAATAGCAGTCAGGGCAGCCGTGCCAGCCAGCGCGGAACCAGCTCCAGCGCATAGCGGCTCGCCACCGCCCGGATGAAGCGCGGAAAATCCACATGCGCGGCGTCGTCGGCGCGGTCCGAGATGGTCCGCACGGCAGCAAACGGCACACCATAGTCCAGGCAGACCTGCGCCACGGCTGCGCCTTCCATCTCGACCGCCAGCGGTGCGTGCCCCTGCGCCGCCAGGCCCGCACGAAGTGCCTCCGAGGCGGCCGTGGTGGCGATGAACTGGTCGCCGCTGGCCATCAGCCCCTGGTGCACCCGCATGTCGTGCAAGCCGAATTCAGCTCGGGTTTCAGCATCAAATAGCGGTGACGCCCCCGCGAACAGGTCATTTGATGCTTCAAAAAGCATAGCAGTCAGCGCGGCGTCGCTGGCAAAACGCGCCTGACCGTACAGCGGCACCTCGTACCGCGGGAACAGCGGCGAGGCGTCGATGTCGTGCTGCACGAAGCCGTCGGCCACCACCATGTCGCCCACGTTCACGCCTGGACCCATGCCGCCCGCCACGCCGGTGAAGAGCATGCGGGTCGCACCAAAACGCTCGATCAACGCCGCCGCCGTGGTGGACGCCGCCACCTTGCCGATACGCGACAGCACCAGCACCACCCGCTGGCCTTCGAGCACGCCGCTCACGAACTCGCGCCCCGCGTGGGTGCTGCGTTGTGCCGCCTGCAGGCGCTCGGCCAGGCCCCGCTGTTCTTCGGCCAGCGCGCTCAGGATGCCGGTGGTGTGCATGGTTGGCATTGTGCAAAGAAAAAGGCGGCCGAAGCCGCCTTGCGTGCAGTGGCCAGGGGTTATTTCTTGTCGCGCAGCTCACGCCGCAGGATCTTGCCCACCGGCGTCTTGGGCAGGTCGGTGCGGAACTCCACCACCTTGGGCTGCTTGTAGCCGGTGAGGTTTTCCTTGCAGTAGGCGCGCACCTGCGCTTCGGTCAGGTCGGGGTTCTTCTTGACAATCACCAGCTTCACCGCCTCGCCTGATTTTTCGTCGGCCACGCCCACGCAGGCGCATTCCATCACGCCGTCCAGCTTGGCCACCACGTCTTCGATCTCGTTGGGGTAGACGTTGAAGCCGCTCACCAGGATCATGTCCTTCTTGCGGTCGACAATTTTGTAGTAGCCGCGCTCGTCCACGGTGCCAATGTCGCCCGACTTGAAGTAGCCATCAGGCGTCATGACCTTGGCGGTTTCGTCCGGCCGCTGCCAGTAGCCGGCCATCACCTGCGGGCCCTTGATGGCGATCTCGCCGGGCTGGCCGGGGGGCACTTCGTTGCCATCGTCGTCCAGCAGCTTGAAATACGTGCTGGGCAAGGGCACGCCGATGGTGCCGGTGTACTCGGTGCTGGTGGTGGGGTTGCAACTGGCGGAGGGCGAGGTTTCGGACAGGCCGTAGCCTTCGCAGATCGGGCAACCGGTCTTTTCAAGCCAGAGCTTGGCCACGGCGCCCTGCACCGCCATGCCGCCGCCCACCGATATCTTGAGGTGCTTCCAGTTGACGGTGTTGAAATCCGGGTGGTTGGCCAAGCCGTTGAACAGTGTGTTCACTGCGGGGAAGCTGTGGATGGTGTGCTTGGACAACTCCTTGAGCACGCCCGGCAAGTCACGCGGGTTGGGGATCAGGATCAGCTTGCCGCCGTTGCGCATGGACAGCATCATGCCGACCGTGAACGCGAAGATGTGGTACAGCGGCAGCGCGCAGACGCCGGTGGGCTGCTCGCCGGCCGGAATCTTGTCCATCACTGGCTGGTTCCACACTTCCGACTGCAGCACATTGGCGATCACGTTGCGGTGCAGCAGCACGGCGCCCTTGGAAACGCCCGTAGTGCCCCCGGTGTACTGCAGCACGGCTACATCGTCGGGCTTGATTTCGGATTTCTTGAGCGTGCCGCGGGTGCCCTGGGCCACGGCCTCATTGAAGCGCACCGCGCCGGGCAGGTTGAAGGCGGGCACCATCTTCTTGACGTTGCGCACCACGTAGTTCACCAACGCACCCTTGAGCAGGCCCAGCTGGTCGCCCATGGCGCACAGCACCACGTGCTTGACCGGCGTGGCCGCCACGCACTGCTGCAAGGTGCCGGCAAAGTTCTCGATGATGACGATGGCCTTGGCGCCGGAGTCCTTGAGCTGGTGCTCCAACTCGCGCGGGGTGTAGAGCGGGTTCACGTTGACGACCACGAAGCCAGCGCGCAGGATGGCGGCGACCGCCACCGGGTACTGCGGCACGTTGGGCATCATGATCGCGACGCGGTCGCCCTTGGTGAGGCCCAGGCCCTGCAGGTAAGCAGCCAGCGCGCGGCTGAGCGAATCCGTCTGCCCGAAGGTGATGTCCTTGCCCATGAAGCTGTAGGCGACGCGGCTGGCGTACTTCTGGAAGCTTTCTTCCATGAGTGCCACCAGAGATGTGTACTGCGAGGGGTCAATGTCAGCCGGCACGCCGGGGGAATAGGCGCGCAGCCATGGACGGTCACTCATTTGTCTTCTCCAAAAATCCCAAAACTACTTCAGGCTGGCGCGGATTGTGTCGCCACCCCGCCGCTGTGGGTTACTGTGTTTTCCCTAGGAAATTCGAGAGTGGCGGCTCTAAATTCGCCCGCTTTTTGTCTGCTCTGAATGCGCCGCTGGAAACGGCGGCAGGACCACCTGACCCGACTATTCGATCGCCTTGCCCATGTCCTCGA
>JANOBJ010000039.1:0-3079 GCA_031411575.1 Betaproteobacteria bacterium
ATCGAGGGCGACGGCACCGGCCAGGACATCACGCCGGTGATGATCAAGGTGGTCGACGCGGCGGTCGCCAAGGCCTATGGCGGGGCCAGGCGAATTCACTGGATGGAGGTTTTCGCCGGCGAGAAGGCGACCCGGGTTTACGGCGCCGATGTCTGGTTGCCCGAGGAAACCCTGGCCGCCGTGCGCGACTACGTGGTGTCGATCAAGGGCCCGCTGACCACCCCGGTGGGCGGCGGCATCCGCTCGCTCAACGTGGCGCTGCGCCAGGAGCTTGACCTGTACGTCTGCCTGCGCCCGGTGCAGTACTTCGCCGGCGTGCCCTCGCCCGTGAAAGAGCCGCACAAGACCAACATGGTGATCTTCCGCGAGAACTCGGAAGACATCTACGCCGGCATCGAATACGAAGCCCAGAGCGACAAGGCCAAAAAACTCATCAAGTTCCTGATCGACGAGATGGGCGTCAAGAAAATCCGCTTCCCCAACACCTCGGGCATCGGCATCAAGCCGGTCTCCATTGAAGGTACCGAGCGGCTGGTGCGCAAGGCCATCCAGTACGCGATCGACAATGACAAGCCCAGCGTGACCATCGTGCACAAGGGCAACATCATGAAGTTCACCGAAGGTGGCTTCCGTGACTGGTCGTACGCGCTGGCCCAGAGAGAGTTTGGCGCCGAGCTGATCGACGGCGGCCCGTGGTGCAAGTTCAAGAACCCGAAGACCGGCAAGGAAATCGTCATCAAGGACGTGATCGCCGACGCCTTCCTGCAGCAGATTTTGTTGCGCCCGGCCGAGTACTCGGTGGTGGCCACGCTCAACCTGAACGGCGACTACATCTCTGACGCGCTGGCCGCGCAGGTCGGCGGCATCGGCATTGCGCCCGGCGCCAACATGTCGGACACCGTGGCCTGCTTTGAGGCCACCCACGGCACAGCGCCCAAGTACGCGGGCAAGGACTACGTCAACCCGGGTTCCGAGATCCTGTCGGCCGAGATGATGCTGCGCCACATGGGCTGGACCGAAGCGGCCGACTGCATCATCAGCTCGATGGAAAAATCCATCGCCAGCAAGAAAGTCACCTACGATTTCGCCCGCCTGATGGACGGCGCCACGCAGGTCAGCTGCTCGGGCTTCGGCCAGGTGATGATCGACCACATGTAAGGGGCTCGGTCGGATTCGGGCCGCCAGTCGCGTCTACTGAACAGCCCTCTCAGGCAACTGCCACGCAAAGCCGCTCGGCGAGTCGTGCCCGGGCGGTTGGTTTTTTGAGGCGAATGCGGCAGGCGGACCTGCCGCACCGGTCTAGTTGGGCGCGGACGACGCGTGGAACTGCGGTGCCCGCACGCGCGTCGGGCGGGGCGAGCGGTCCATCTCGTGGGCCGCTGCGGCATCGCGCGCCAGACCGGCCTCAGCCTGGATGTTGTGCGCCAGCAGACCCTTGGGGCCTTCAATCAGCTCAAACGTCACCCGCCCGCCTTGCTTCAGGGTCCTGAAGCCATCCATCGCGACGGCGGAGAAATGTGCGAATACGTCGGATCCCCCACCGTCCGGTTCGATGAACCCGAAGCCCTTAGCGTCGTTGAACCACTTGACTGTACCTGTCGCCATGGGGGGTCTCCTGCATGCCCAAACGTGTTGAAAAACTGAGGTTCAGTGTGTGGACTGGCGGAGATGTGTGTCAACGCGGCGAACACCTAAAATTTGTCGAGCGCCCGACTTGACCTGGCTTGGACAAGCGGCCGATTGTTCATGCCTTGACCATCCCTGCCACTGGCACTTTCCAGGTCCGGCAAGACGGCCGGAAGCGCCCGCAAAAGGGTGCGTAGCATGGCGACCTGCCGGCTGTCTGCACGAAGTCTTGTGATGTCGCTTGAATCTGACGGAAGTGGCTCCAAATCACCGGGGTATCGCAGTGCCTCCCGGCGCTCGATAGAATCAATTCATGGCATCCCAACCTCCCACTCCCCCCGCTGCGCCAAAGACCCAGCCGCGCCCGCCGGACGATGGCGGTTCGGTCGTGCTGGAGCGCCGGACCCAGCGCACCAAGCCGCCGCAGATGTACCAGGTGGTGATGCTGAACGACGACTACACGCCGATGGAGTTTGTCGTGGTCGTGATCCAGGAGTTTTTCAGCAAGGACCGCGAGACAGCCACCCAGATCATGCTCAAAATCCATCTGGACGGAAAGGCGGTTTGCGGCGTCTACTCAAGGGATGTGGCAGCGACCAAGGTGGACCAAGTGCTGGAAGCCGCCAAAAAAGCCGGCCATCCCCTGCAATGCGTCAGTGAACCCGTTGAATAAGCCGCAAGGCACCCGGAGTACAGTCAGAATGAGAAGTCAGAAGTCAGTCGTTACAGCAAGGCAAAAGGAATTCACATGATTGCCCAGGAATTGGAAGTCAGCTTGCACATGGCCTTTGTAGAGGCCCGCCAACAGCGCCACGAGTTCATCACCGTGGAACACCTGTTGCTCGCCTTGCTCGATAACCCCAGCGCCGCCGAGGTGCTGCGGGCCTGCTCGGCCAACATCGACGACTTGCGAAAGTCGCTCGCCAACTTCATCAAGGACAACACGCCCCAGGTGGCGGGCACCGATGACGTGGACACCCAGCCCACGCTCGGTTTCCAGCGCGTGATCCAGCGCGCCATCATGCATGTGCAGTCCACCGGCAACGGCAAGAAAGAAGTGACCGGCGCCAACGTGCTGGTCGCGATCTTTGGCGAGAAGGACTCGCACGCCGTGTACTACCTGCACCAGCAGGGCGTGACGCGGCTGGACGTGGTCAATTTCATCGCCCATGGCATCAAGAAGAGCGACCCGCCCGAGCCCACCAAAGGCGGCGAATCGTCTTCGGGTGAAGGCGAGGAGGGCGGCGAGAAGAACGAGAAAGCCTCGCCACTCGAGCAGTTCACCCAGAACCTGAACCAGATGGCCAAGGACGGCAAGATCGATCCGCTGATCGGCCGCGAACACGAGGTCGAGCGCGTGATCCAGATCCTGTGCCGCCGGCGCAAGAACAACCCGCTGCTGGTCGGCGAGGCCGGCGTCGGCAAGACCGCGATCGCCGAGGGCCTGGCCTGG
>JANOBJ010000040.1:0-3529 GCA_031411575.1 Betaproteobacteria bacterium
ACCGGCATGGTCGGCGCGCCGGCTTGCGGCGACGTGATGAAGCTGCAAATCAAGGTCGGCGCCGATGGCCTGATCGAAGATGCGAAGTTCAAGACCTACGGCTGCGGTTCGGCCATCGCCTCCAGCTCGCTCGTGACCGAATGGGTCAAGGGCAAGACGCTGGATCAGGCGGCGGCGCTCAAGAACAGCCAGATCGCCGAAGAGCTGGCCTTGCCGCCGGTGAAAATCCACTGCTCGATCCTGGCTGAAGACGCCATCAAGGCGGCCGTGGAAGACTACAAGAAAAAACACACGCATTGACATGTCCGTTACCCTGACTGAAGCCGCCGCCCGGCACGTGAACCGCTACCTCGCCAAGCGTGGCAAGGGTGTGGGGGTGAGGCTGGGCGTCAAGACCACCGGTTGCTCGGGCCTGGCGTACAAGCTGGAATACGTGGACGAGCTGGCGCCTGAAGACATCGTGTTCGAAGACCAGGGCGTCAAGGTGCTGGTGGATCCGAAAAGCCTGGCCTACATCGAGGGTACGCAGCTCGACTTTGTGCGTGAGGGGCTGAATGAAGGCTTCAAGTTCAATAACCCGAACGAACGCGACCGGTGTGGATGCGGCGAATCGTTCAGGGTGTGAGTGCGACTGATGGAGCGCCAAGCCGCCTGCAAGGCGGCTTTTTGTTGACATGAACCTCCAATCCAGCGACTTCGAGCTTTTCGGCCTGCCGGAGCGGTTTGCGCAGGACCGCGCCGCCATCGATGCGCGCTGGAAAGACCTGCAGCGCGAGGCACACCCGGACAAGTTTGCCGCGCAGGGCGCCGCCGCCCAGCGCGTGGCGATGCAGTGGTCGGTGCGCATCAACGAGGCTTACCAGCGCCTCAAGGATCCGCTGCGGCGAGCGGCCTACCTGTGCGAACTGCGGGGCGCGCCGATTGACGCCGAGAAAAACACCGCGATGCCGCGTGAGTTCCTGTTGCACCAGATGGCGTGGCGTGAGGCGCTGGATGAAGCGTCCAGCACGGCCGATTTCGAGGCTATTGGGCTGGAAGTCCAGACCCTGCGGCGTGAGATGCTACAAAATTGCGAGCGCCTGCTGGACGTTGAAGCCGACGCGCCGGGGGCCGCCCGGCAGGTCAGAGCCCTTATGTTTGTCGAGCGTTTTGCGTCCGAAGTCGATGCGCGGCTTGACAGGCTGGGACAATAGCGACAGCAACATCCAGAACAACATGGCGCTCCTCCAGATTTCAGAACCCGGCCAGTCACCCGACCCGCACACGCGTCGCGTCGCGGTCGGCATCGACCTCGGCACCACGCATTCGCTGGTGGCCGCGGTGCGCAACGGCGTGGCCGAGTGCCTGCCCGATGGCGAGGGCCGCGTGCTGCTGCCGTCGGTGGTGCGGTACCTCGCCGGCGGTGGTCGTCAGATCGGCTTTGACGCGCAGGCTGAGCAGGCCAGCGACCCGCAGAACACGATTGCCTCGGTCAAGCGCTTCATGGGTCGCGGGCTGGCGGACATTGCGAATCGCGGCAAGCTGCCGTATGAATTTGTCGATGGCTCACCAGAAGCCGCCGGTTCTGTCGGAATGGTTCGCCTGCATACTGCGCACGGCGAAAAGTCTCCGGTGGAGATCAGCGCCGAGATTCTGGCCACGCTGCGCTACCGCGCCGAAGACACTTTCAATGACGACCTGTACGGCGCCGTGATCACGGTGCCCGCGTACTTCGACGAGGCCCAGCGCCAGGCCACCAAGGACGCCGCACAACTGGCCGGCATCAACGTGCTGCGCCTGAACAATGAACCCACGGCGGCGGCCATCGCCTACGGGCTGGACAACGCGAGCGAGGGCGTTTACGCCGTCTATGACCTGGGCGGTGGCACGTTTGACATCTCGATCCTGCGGCTCACGCAGGGGGTTTTCGAGGTGATCGCCACTGGCGGCGATTCGGCGCTGGGCGGCGACGACTACGACCGCGCGCTGGCCGACTGGGTGTTGCAGCAGCTGGGCGTAAGCGCCGACACGCCGGCTGACAAAGCAGCCGTGAAGGTGGCCGCACGTGCCTGCAAGGAAGCGTTGTCGAGTTTGTCGAATGCTGCTAAAAGTATAGCATTTGAAGTCCAGCTGGAGCGGACAACAGCCCGATTGGACGTCAAAACTGCTGATTTTGAAGCCGTCACGGCCGACCTGACCGCCCGCACCCTGCGCGCCTGCGCCAAGGCCCTGCGCGATGCCAAACTTGGCAAGGACGAGATCCGCGGCGTGGTGATGGTGGGCGGCTCTACCCGCATGCCGCAGATCCAGCGCGCGGTGGGTGAATTCTTTGGCACCGCGCCGCTGACCAATCTGAACCCCGATGAAGTGGTGGCGTTGGGCGCCGCCATTCAGGCCAACCAGCTGGCCGGCAACAACGGCAAGGGCGACCTGTTGCTGCTTGACGTGATCCCGTTGTCACTGGGCATCGAAACCATGGGTGGCCTGGTGGAGCGCATCGTGCCGCGTAACCAGACCATTCCCACCGCGATGGCGCAGGACTTCACCACCTACAAGGATGGCCAGACCGCGCTGGCGCTGCACGTGGTGCAGGGCGAGCGCGACCTGGTGGCCGATTGCCGCAGTCTCGCGCGCTTCGAGCTGCGCGGCATCCCGCCCATGGCGGCCGGTGCGGCGCGCATTCGCGTCACGTTCACGGTGGACGCGGACGGCCTGCTGAGCGTGGCCGCGAAAGAGCAGGGCAGCGGCGTCGAGGCGAAGATCGACGTGAAACCGTCTTACGGCCTGACCGACGAGCAGATTGCGCGGATGCTGCAAGACAGCTTTGCCACTGCCGAGAGCGACATGAAAGCCCGCGCGCTGGCCGAAGCCCGGGTGGACGCCGACCGCATGCTGCTGGCTACCCGGAGTGCGCTGGATGCCGACGGCCAGCTGCTCGACGCGGCGGAGCGCGCCGACATCGAATCCCTGATGGCGCAACTGCTCGCCACCATCAGCGCCAGCCACGATGCCGCGGTGATTGAAGCGGCAACGCAGGCGCTGGCCAAAGGCACGGAGGCCTTTGCCGCGGACCGCATGAACCATGGCATCCAGAAGGCGCTGGCCGGCCGCAACGTCGAAACGATTTAGAACAAGGCCGACATGCCCGTCATCAAGATCCTGCCCCACCCCGAATACTGCCCCGATGGCGCGCAGGTCACGGCGCCCGCGGGCACCTCGATCTGCGAGGCGCTGCTCGACAACCATATCAACATCGAGCACGCCTGCGACATGAGCTGCGCCTGCACCACCTGCCATGTGATCGTCCGTGAGGGCTTCAACTCGCTCAACGAACTCGACGAGAACGAGGAAGACCTGCTCGATCGCGCCTGGGGGCTGGAGCCCAACTCCCGCCTCAGTTGCCAGGCGATCCTGGCGCAGACCGACCTGACGGTGGAGATACCCAAGTACTCGATCAACCATGCGAAAGAGAACCACTGATGCTCCGGCAGATTGTCCTTGACACCGAAACCACTGGCATGTCAGCCGAAGGTGGCGACCGCATCATCGA
>JANOBJ010000041.1:0-13536 GCA_031411575.1 Betaproteobacteria bacterium
GGGTGTGAGAGCCCCTTGAGCGCCTGGATGAAGCAGACGCTCGCAATCAGATACAGCAGCGTGACGAAG
The DNA here is from genome assembly GCA_031411575.1 of Betaproteobacteria bacterium. Taxonomy (GTDB): domain Bacteria; phylum Pseudomonadota; class Gammaproteobacteria; order Burkholderiales; family Burkholderiaceae_C; genus JANOBJ01. The sequence goes on from JANOBJ010000041.1 coordinate 70, forward strand.
TTCATGCTCATTTGGCTGCCCCCGAGGCAGCAGGCGCCTTCTTGTCTTTCTTCTTGAACATCTCCAGCATGCGGCGCGTGACCAGGAAGCCGCCAAATACGTTGACCGCCGCCAGCGCCACTGCCAGTACCCCCATGGTCTTGCCCAAGGTGGTCTCGGTCAGCGCAGCGGCCAGCATGGCGCCCACGATCACGATGGCGGAGATCGCGTTGGTGACCGCCATCAAGGGCGTGTGCAACGCGGGCGTGACTGTCCAGACGACGTGGTAGCCCACGTAGATTGCCAGCACGAAGATGATCAGGTTGAGAATGGTGGGAGATACCGCATCCATGGGGTGTCCTCGTTTGTTATTTGCGGCGGACTTCGCCGTTGTGCGTCATCAGGCACGCGGCCACGATGTCATCTTCCAGGTCGACCTTCAGCTCACCCTCTTTGGTGATGATGAGCTTCAGAAAGTCGATCACATTTCGCGCATAGAGCGCCGATGAATCGGCGGCCACCAGCGCGGGCAGGTTGGTTTCACCCACCAACGTTACGCCATACTTGACGACCGTCTGGCCGGGTACCGTCAGGGGGCAGTTGCCACCTTGCGGCGCGGCCTGATCCACGATCACCGAGCCCGGTTTCATTGACTTCACCATCTCTTCGGTCACCAGCACCGGTGCGGCACGGCCCGGGATCAGGGCCGTGGTGATGACGATGTCAGCCAGTGCCACGCGCTTGGCGACCTCGGCCTTCTGCCGCTCCAGCCAGCTGGGTGGCATGGGGCGCGCATAGCCGCCCACGCCTTCTGCCGCTTCTTTTTCCTCGGGCGTGTCGTAGGACACATCGATGAACTTGGCGCCCAGAGATTCGACCTGCTCCTTGACGCTGGGCCGCACGTCGGACGCCTCTATCACGGCACCCAGGCGCTTGGCGGTGGCAATGGCCTGCAACCCGGCCACGCCAACGCCCAGAATCACCACCCGGGCGGCCTTCACCGTGCCGGCGGCCGTCATCAGCATCGGAAAGAAACGTTGGTACTTGTCCGCCGCCATCATCACGGCCTTGTAGCCCGCGATATTGGCCTGGCTGGACAGCACGTCCATGCTCTGCGCGCGGGTGGTCCGCGGGGCTGCCTCCAGCGCAAAGCCGGTCAGCTTGGCGCCAGCGAGCCGCTGCAGGCCCGACGCGTCAAACGGGTTGAGCATGCCCACCACCGTGACGCCGGGTTTCATCAGCGCCACCTCATTGTCGAATGGCCCCCTGACCTTGAGGACCAGATCGGCACCGAAAGCGCCCGCCGCATCCGTGATGTCGGCACCCACCGCACGGTAGGCATCGTCGGGTGCACTCGCCGCGACGCCAGCCCCCGACTGGATCAGCAAGGTGTGACCCTGGGCCTTGAGCTTCTTGGCCGTCTCGGGCGTGACGGCAATCCGGGTCTCCCCCACTGTGGTTTCAGCAGGTACGCCAATGCGCATGGGCGTCTCCTCGATATTGTTGATTGGTAGTGTCCAGGACGAGTCCTGACCGCAAGCTTACATGAGTTTTGGGCTGATTTAAGGCCGCCGCGACGGCGGCGGCGTGACTGGCCAATAATCGCGCGGAGACTTTAACCTGGGGAGTGCCATCTTGAATGAACTGATATCCGGGACGCGTCTGGTAGACCTCGCCATGGCGATCACGCTGTTCGAAGCGGTCGCGCTGGCGGTGTACTTCCGGCAAACCCGAAAAGGTGTCGCGCCCTCAGACTATGGCCTGAATCTGGCGTCCGGTCTGGCGCTGATGCTGGCCATCCGGAGCGTACTCGTGGATGCCGGCTCGGTTTACCTCGTCCTGTGCCTGGCCACGGCAGGCATCGCCCACGGCGCGGATGTCTGGAGACGGTGGACGCACTGAACGGCTACGGTCCGCCGGGCACGCAGCCCCTAGACCGCTACTTGCCGTGATTTGTATTGCACAATCAAAAAGCGAAGGCACTGCATGGCGCTACTTCCCCCAGACCACCCCGAACGGTACCTCCTGGCCGAGGAAGTGCACGCGCGACCACCCGAGGCGATTGAAGCTCCGGCCCGTGCGACCTATCTCGCCGTCCTGATTGATCCCGACAACCGTGACCGGGAGCGGGCGCACCTTGCGACGCTGTGCGAGCGGTTTGCGGTAGCCGCGCCTCAGCCGGGAGCTACCCATCTCAGCACCAAGCTGGGCGGCCTGCGGCTCAAGTGGGAACGCCATGGCGAGTTCTCGGGCTATACATTTTTTTCAACCGGCGCGGGCGCTACGCCATTCAGCGAGCCCGCCGTCGCGCTGCTGCCACAAGGCTGGCTTGCCGCGGTTCCGGGTGTGACGGTGGTGGCCGCTCATGCCGAACTGGCGCGCGCGGGCAGCACCAGTCCTGACGCCACGGCCCTGGCGGAATACTTTGACGGCAATATCGTGGTCGGGGCGGCCATTGGCGATGGCGCCGGGTATGCCTTCACCGACTTCCGCATTCACGCTGACGGCAGCGCGCGCTTTGTATTGCTGGACCGCGGGTTGACACCGCGTCAGACCGGCCGCGCGTTGCAGCGCCTGTTTGAAATCGAGGCTTACCGCATGATGGCGCTGCTGGCGCTGCCGATCGCACGCCGGCAGTCCCCCCGCATTCTGGCCATCGAACGTTCGCTGGCGGCGCTGACCGACGGCATCGCCCGCGACAGCGGCAACGACGAAGCCCTGCTGCAGGAACTGACCCGTCTGGCCGCCGAGGTGGAAAGTGGCCTCGCCGCCAGCCAGTTCCGTTTTGGGGCGTGTCGCGCCTACGGCGAACTGGTCAGGACGCGGATTCAGGAATTGCGCGAAGAACGGTTGGCCGGCATGCAGACCATCGAAGAGTTCATGGCGCGCCGCTTCACTCCGGCCATTGCCACCTGCGCGACGGTGTCACAGCGGCTGCACGACCTGTCGGAGCGGGTTGCACAGGCCAGCGGCCTGCTGTCGACCCGCGTCGATATTGCACGGGAGCGACAGAACCAGGCTTTGCTCGGGTCGATGGACCGACGCGCCAAATTGCAGTTGCGTCTGCAGCAGACCGTCGAGGGGCTTTCGGTCGCGGCCATCGTCTACTATGTGGCGGGCTTGGTTGGCTACCTGTCCAAGGCGGCAAAGGCGGGCGGACTGCCGGTTGAACCTGACTTGATCGTTGGCCTGGTCATACCGGTCGTGGCGGTCCTGGTGGTATTGGGTGTGCGTCGAGCCCGGCGCAAGATCGTCGAGGCCGAAGTTCGCGGACAGAAGCAACACCCTTAGGAGACAGGTACGGGTATGGGTTTGGCATTTCCATTTTCAGCCATCGTCGGCCAAGACGAGATGAAGCAGGCCATCCTGATGGCGTCGATAGACCCTACCATCGGGGGCGTTCTCGTGTTCGGGCACCGCGGCACAGGCAAGTCCACGGCCGTCCGTGGGCTCGCAGCATTGCTGCCCAAGATGAGGGCCGTGGTGGGCTGTCAGTACCTTTGCGATCCGGCGTCAGGGTCGTCAGGTTGCGACCGGTGCGCCACGCTCAAGGCGGGCGCCGCGCCGCGCAGCCACATGGTGCCCGTGCCGGTGGTGGACCTCCCGCTCGGTGCTACCGAAGATCGCGTTGTGGGCGCACTCGACCTCGAACTCGCCCTGACCCAGGGGGTCAAGGCGTTCGAGCCCGGCTTGCTGGCGCGCGCCAATCGCGGCTTCCTCTACATTGACGAAGTCAATTTGCTCGAAGACCATCTGGTTGACCTGCTGATCGACGTGGCGGCGTCGGGCGAGAACGTCGTGGAACGCGACGGGTTAAGCGTCAGACACCCGGCCCGGTTTGTCCTTGTGGGAAGCGGCAATCCTGAAGAAGGCGAGTTGCGTCCGCAACTGCTCGACCGGTTTGGCTTGTCGGTCGAAGTCACCACGCCGGAGGATCTGGATTCGCGCATTGAGGTGGTTCGACGTCGCGATGCGTTTGAGCGTGATCCTGAGGCTTTCTCCGCATCCTGGAAAAAGGAAGACGACCGGATTCGCCGCAAGCTGGTCAAGGCCCACGACATTCTGCCTTCCGTCAACGTACCTGATGAGGCATTGAGGACGGCGGCGAGGCTCTGCATGGCACTCGGAACCGATGGCTTGCGCGGCGAGCTGACGCTGATGCGTGCGGCACGCGCGCTGGCGGCGCTCGACGGCGATGCCGTCGTCGGATCGACTCACCTGCGCAGGGTGGCGCCATCGGCGCTGCGACATCGGTTGCGGCGGGATCCGCTAGATGATGCGGGATCTTCGGCGCGCGTTGATCGCGCCATCGAGGAACTGCAACTCCCGGCCTGAGCGAGAGACAAATGCTTCAAAGCGCCGAGCGCACCGCCCAGCCCGACGCGGAACCGGCGTCTCCGTGGGCTAATGCAACACTCGCTGTTGCATTGCTCGCAGTAGACCCCGCCGGACTCGGTGGCGGCGTACTGAGGGGTCCCGCCGGACCGGTACGTGACCAGTGGTTGATCTTGCTCCGGCAGCTCCTGCGGCCGGATGCACCCGTTCGCAAGATTCCTGTCCATGTGAAAGAGGATCGACTGCTGGGGGGCCTTGATCTCGCGGCAACCCTGCGCAGTGGTCGACCCGTCACCCAGAAGGGGCTGCTGGCCGAAGCGCATGGGGGCATCGTCGTGCTCGCGATGGCTGAGCGGGTCACGCCGCACACCGCAGCGCAAGTTGCTGCGGCCATGGACTTGGGCGAAGTCGTTGCCGAACGGGACGGAGTCGCCTTGAGAAGCCCCGCACGTTTTGGCGTGGTGGCGCTGGACGAAGGCATCCCCGATGACGAGCGATTGCCAGCATCGTTGGCAGACCGGTTGAGTCTGTTGATCGACCTGACGGACATGGGTCCGCGCGACGTATTCGATGGATCCATGCAGGTCGAACCACTCGAGCAGGAGGCCATCGATCGCGTCGAACAGGCGCGTCAGCGGTTGCCCGGGGTGCAAGTTGGCACGGAATCCATCGGGGCGCTGTGCGCGGCTGCGTGGGCGCTGGGCATACGGTCTGCCCGCATTCCTTTGCTGGCGGTGCGTGTTGCGCGCGCATCGGCCGCGCTGGATGGTCGTTTGTCTGTTGCGCAGCAGGATGCCATCATCGCAGCGCGACTCGTGCTCGCGCCACGGGCATCGGTGACGCAGGGTCCCGGCGCGGAGCAAGCCGAAAGCAACCCTCACGACGAACCCGACAACCCATCCGATAGCCAAGATCCGTCAGGGAATCCGCCGCCTGACGACCCATTGCCGTCTGACGACGACTCCGCGCAGAGCCCGTCGGCTGAGCGTACCGATCCGTTGGAGGACGTTGTGCTGCAGGCGGCCCGCGCAGCCATCCCCGCCGGACTGTTGGCTCGACTCAAGATCCGCGACCGCGCTGGTGCTTCCCGCCAGAGTGCGGGCCGCGCAGGTTCGCTGCAACGCGGGCGACGACGCGGCCGACCCGCAGGCACGCGCCGTGGAGAACCCACAGCGGGCGCAAGAATTTCCATCGTTGATACCTTGCGCGCTGCCGCGCCCTGGCAGCGCCTGCGACGTGAAGGCCCCGCCTCGACCCCGTCGCCCGGCTCCAACGCTCCGCCCGGCGCCCACCCCGTCCGGCTGGTGATACGTCCCGAGGACATGCGGGTCAAGTGCTACCAGCAGCACTCGGAGACGACCACTTTGTTTGTGGTGGATGCGTCTGGCTCGTCTGCCCTGAATCGGCTGGCCGAAGCCAAGGGAGCCGTGGAACTGCTCCTGGCTGACTGCTATGTGCGGCGTGACCGCGTGGCGGTGATGGCGTTTCGGGGAGCCGCCGCCGACCTGCTGCTGCCACCCACCCGATCGCTGGTGCGGGCCAAGCGCAGTCTCGCGGGCCTTCCCGGCGGGGGTGGCACGCCTCTGGCCACGGCCATCACCCAGGCAGCCCTGCTGGCCGACAGCATCCAGCGCAAGGGCGATACGCCTCTGGTGGTGTTGCTGACGGACGGCAGGGCCAACGTTGGTCTTGACGGCTCACCAGGGCGGTCCGGCGCAGAGTCGGACGCACAGACTGCGGCTCGCCAGATGAGAGGGCGCGGCCACGCCGCAATGCTGATCGACACCTCCGCCAAGCCCGGCGAGCAAGCCCGGCGCCTGGCACATGAGATGGGCGCGATCTACCTGTTTCTTCCCCATGCTGGCGCAGCCTCGATTTCGCAAGCTATCAAGTTGGCAGGTCTGCAAGCATCACAGGCGCGGTAGGCGATGAATGCCGGACTGGTCTGGGAGACGGATGGACTTGACTGGCCGCATCGGTCATCGAGTCGATTCGTCGACGCTGGCGGTGTACGGTGGCATGTTCAACGGTTGTCAACCGCAGGCCGGACGGCGCCATGCGCCGTGCTGTTGCACGGAACGGGTGCATCGACCCATTCATGGAGGGGGCTTGCCCCCTTGCTCTCACAGCATTTTGATGTCGTCGCGTTCGACCTTCCGGGTCATGGTTTCACGAGCGCCGCCCGGTCGAATCTGATGAATCTGCCGGCGATGGGTCGCGCCGTTGAATCGTTGCTGAGCCAGTTGCACGTCAAGGCGGACTTGTTGATCGGGCATTCGGCTGGCGTGGCCATTGCGTTGCGGATGTGCCTGGATCGCATGGCCAATCCGACAGCCGTGGTGGGGCTCAACAGCGCCGTGCTTCCCTTTGACGGGCTACAGGGTCATTTGTTTTCCCCGGTGGCCAAAGTACTTGCTGCCTGGGACTGGGTACCGCGGGTGTTTTCCTGGCAAGCCGGAAATCCGGCTGCGCTGCAGCGGTTGATCGATGGCACAGGTTCCACGCTGGACGCCGAAGGACTCCGCCTGTACGGGAAACTGATCCGCAGCCCCAGCCATGTCGCTGCGGCACTGGGCATGATGGCCAACTGGGACCTGCGCGGACTCGCGTCCGATCTCGGCGAGATGCGCCAACCGCTCTGGCTTGCAGCCGGTGGCAAGGACTTGGCCATCCCTCAGGACCATGGCCCGCGAGTCGTTGCACGGGTCCCCAACGCCAGCCTGAAGAACTTCCCGGACCTGGGACATCTGGCCCACGAGGAGGCCCCTGAAACCATCGCCCAGTGGATCATCCAGCAGGCGCGGACGCTTACACCCGCGCCAGGCCCAGCAAGTGGGCCACATCCTTGAAGAAGATTCGGACATGCGCCATCGGCTTTTTCCTTGCCAGCCGCTTGTTCATGTACGAGTCAAACGTCAACTGCTGGACGTCCTTGTCGCGACAGATGCTGACGAATCGTTCCCGACGCTTGTCGCTGCTGTACCAGAAGCGCTGCATGATGCCCAGCACCCAGAACACGCGGCCATGCTCGCGCATGAATTTCGCCCGGGCAGACTTGAGACTGCGTACATGGCCGGTTGCCAGGAACTCGTCCACCGATTCGCCAGCAAGCCGGCCACCCAGCATCGCGTAGTAAATGCCTTCGCCAGACGCAGGCGCCACTACCCCCGCTGCGTCACCCGCCAACACGACATTGCGGCCATCGTCCCAACGCGGGAGCGGTCGCATGGGGATCGGTGCGCCTTCCCGCCGAAGCGTTTCCGCGCCGTCCAGTCCCGCCACTTGCCGCAAATGGGCAACCCCTGTTCGCAGGGAGAATCCCTTGTCCGCGCTCCCGGTGCCGACACTCATGGTGTCGCCATGCGGGAACACCCATCCGTAGAAATCCGGCGACAGCGTCCCGTTGTAGTACACATCGCACCGGGACGCGTTGCGCGCCTCGCGGGCGGGCGTTGGCGCACGCACAATCTCATGGTACGCAAAAACGTACTCGGCATCCTCGGCGCCCGAGATCCGGGCTTGCCGCGCAACCCCGGATCGCGCCCCGTCGGCGCCGATAACGCTGCGCGCCGTGACGCACTGGCTGACGCTTTGCCCTTTGTTGGCTGCGTCCCGCACCTGGTAATGCACAACCTTCGTTCCATCGTCCATCTGCTCAAGATGGTCGAATGTGCCGGTTCGGCGTTGAGCGCCCGCGCGCGCAGCACGCTCACGCAGATACTCGTCAAACTGGTCCCGATCCACCATACCAACGAAGCCGTTCTCGATGGGGATATCGACTTCCACCGCTGACGGTGAAATCATTCTGGCTGAGCTTGCCTTCGCCACCAGCAGGCTGTGGGGGATGTTGAAATCCTTGATCAAGCGCGGCGGAATCGCTCCACCACACGGCTTGGTTCGCCCCGCGCGATCCAGCAGCAGGACCGAGCGTCCTTTCAAGGCAAGATCATGGGCCGCAGTGGCGCCTGCAGGACCACCGCCGATCACCACGGCGTCAAAAACTTCGATTGGGTTCATGACTGTTGCCTGCTTTCTCTCAAATGGATGATCTGACCGGGATGGTCGTTGGCACGGGTGGTGTCATGCCCTGGTTCTGCGGTATGGCCGCGAACCGCGCCACCGATTCGTGCGGCCAGTGCAGCCGCAACCAAAAATAGTCCGGCCTCTATCGCGAACACAGCCGCGTAAGCCACCCCCGGCGAGCCCAGTAACAGGCGCGAAAGATCGCTGGCACCGGTACCGACCAGCCCGCCCAGGCCAAAGGCCACCGCCTGGGCGCCGCCCCAGAGCCCCAGTCGGGTGCCCTCCTGGGAGCCGCCGCCCTCTCCCGCCAGCCCCATCATGGAACCGATCGCGCCAATGGAAAACGCACCGTTGGCGACGCCGAGCAGAAACACGTTCTCGCGAAGCGGCCAGCCCGGGCCGATGAGCCCCGCCAGGACCAGCGCTGCCAGCGCCACAGCGGAAGCCATGCATCCGCCGATGGTCCACGCCCGCAGCGACCCAAGCCGATAGCCCCGATACCCGTTGGTCGCCAGCGCCACCACGACCATTCCAGCGAACACGCCCGCGTGCTGCACACCGGCAAGACGGGTCGAGCCGCCCGGTGTAAGCCCGAACACCGTGCCGGCGAAGGGCTCCAGAATGAGGTCTTGCGAGCTGTAAGCGAGCATGGACACGAAAACAAACACCGTGAAGCGCCGTGCAGCCGGATCAGCCCACACCTGCGCCAGCGCCGCCCTGAACCGCAGTGGCGTCTGGCCTTGATGGGGGGCGGCGGCATTTGCAGCGTCCTCCAGCCGAGCCATGGCCACACAGGTGATGGCAAAGGCGATTGCCGCCACATACGCGGTCACCTCGACCAGCCGTCGCGGCGAATACGGCTCAAGCTGCACGCCCACGGTGCCGGCCGTGATCGCGAACCCGGCGATCATCATGAGCCAGACGATTGCAGCGGCGGCTCCCCTGCGATGAGGTTCCACCCGCTTGGCCAGCAGCACCAGCAACGACGTTCCGCTGGCACTGACTCCAACCCCGATCAGCAGGAAGGCAATGAAAGCCATCGCCATTCCGGCCGGGGCATTGACGCCCATCCAAGCCGTCGCGACGGAGGCACTGACACCCGCGACCGCCAGCGTGGCCATGCCCCCCACGATCCAGGGCGTGCACCGTCCCCCGATGTCCGCGCCGAATCCCATCCGGGGTCGCACGATCTGCACCAGATAGTGCAGTGCCACCAGCACGCCGGGCAGCAGGGCCGGAAGCGCAAGCTCCACGACCATCACGCGGTTCAAGATGGAGGTGGTGAGAACAACAATGCTGCCCAGGCACGCCTGCACCAGCCCAAGGCGCAGGATATCGATCCAGCCAAAGGGGCGGGCTGTCATGGGCTGCCCCCGGATGCTGAGCGCAATGCAAATGCCGAGACCATCATCCCGGCCACGAACAGGGGAACACCGAAACCGCTGTAAAAAAGGGCTCTTTCGGTTGGCGACCGCATGAAGTACGCCATCAGAAACCCCTGCGACGCCAGCAATACCGCCACGGCGACGGCGTGCCACGGCATACCCCATACAGCCAGGATCGCGATAACCACCACTTGAGGCACACCCATCGTGATGCAGGCCACCGCTGCTGCCCGCCGGGCGCCAAGCTGAACCGGCAACGACCGGATGCCCATCTGCTCGTCGCCCTTGATGGACTTGAAGTCGTTCAACGTCATGATTCCATGGGCTCCAGCGCTGTACAACGCCGCCAGCAGGACGGATCGCCCACCCGGCGAACTGCCACCCGCCATGACCGCAGATCCCGTCACCCAGGCCAGCCCCTCGTAGCTCAGCGCGCACGCCGCATTGCCAAACCACCCGTTGCGCTTGAGTCGAACCGGCGGGGCGCTGTAGGCCCACGCCAACAGGAGGCCGAGCGTTGCAGCGAGGAAGCCCCATACCCCCAGCGCAAGGGCCACGAGCAGGGACAAGCACGTCCATCCAATCGCGATGTACAGACCCCATCGACCCGGGAGCCGACCTGAGGGAATGGGCCGGTGCGGCTCGTTGATGGCATCCACATGCCGGTCGTACCAGTCGTTCACCGCCTGGCTCGTCGCGCAGACCAGCGGGCCGGTCAACAAGAGCCCGACGATCACCAGCATGGTCTTGCCTTCAAACGCGATACCCGAGGCAACGGCCCCGCAGGCAAACGCCCACATCGGCGGGAACCAGGTGATCGGCTTCAAAAGCTCCGCGACTGCCGAAAAATCAGGGCGGTTCATGGATTTGATTGTTTATCTTGACATGCTAACATGTCAATCTAAATTTACACTTGTTGACTGTGGAGCGTGGGCATCCGGCGCGCGACGGCAGCGGTAGGCGCCCGCGTTGTGTGCTCAACGCGGGCGAGACCCCGTCCAATCCGTCGGATATTCCAAAGGCCCGACACTGCGGGACTGCTCGCAATGAACGTCTTCAGGCGCTGGACTGTGGTGCCCGGCCGCGTCATCGCGAGGATTGGCGCCGCTTTCGCAAGGGTTGCATACTAGCCAACCATCGCGTCATTGGCGCGAACTAATTCCCAAGAAGGTGATTCACTTTGACCTCGAGCACATCCACTCCACGCAGGCGAACGTAAAGTGCATGGCCCAAACTGACGTTTCCCCACCGCCATTTCCTGCATGAACTCGCCACCACTTGCTGTCGTCAACCCGCCGCTGGCTCAACTGCAGCCGGTTGGATTAACGATTGAGGAAACGGCAGCGGTGCTGCATGCAGCCCAGCGCGAGTCGCAGGAGGTGAGATGGGTACTGCCGCTCCCCGGCTTCAAGCCGGACGCCTACGTGGCCCACATGCGCTCTGTGGACCTGCCCGACGAGCAGCCTTTCGCAGGGGCGCGGCCCCCGGCTTCCCCTGGGGCACCACGGCGGCTAGTCGTGGACGAGCGCGGCTTTCACGCCGGTCACCCGGTGTGCCTGCTCGGCAATGTCGAGGGCACCCACTCCGGCTGGATGCCCGAGCGGCAGAACGCCCAGGCCGAACTCCACGACACGCTGCGCTACGCCGCCAGCCAGCTGCTGCCTGTGCGGCTGCGCTATGCGCTGGCACATATTGCCTGGCTACTGCGCAAACACTGGAAAACCAGTCAATTCCGGCTGTGGGAACGCAAGCGCTTGATCGCGGTCATCGAGCCGGCGCGCTGGCACATGGCGCTGGCCCCTGGCGTCACACCGCAGCAGCTGGCCCAAGCCTCTCTGGAGACGGTACCGTCCAGCACTCCGCTGCAAACGCTGGGGATGGAAGATCTGGCCATGCCGTTGGCCCTGTGGACACTGGCCCAGCGTTGTCCGGAAGATGCACTGCTGGCGATGCTGCCCACCAGCTTTCGCAACCAGCCGCTGATGCTGCGCAATGCACTGCCATTGCCCGCAGCCGATGCCGGCAAGCATGCAGTGGCCGTACTTGATGCCCTGGAAGCCAAACATATGACCGAAGCGGAACTGCAGCACCAGTTGCGCATCCCCGAAGATGTCTTGCTGCGCGCGCTGACCTGCCTGGCGATGGGCCGGTCGATCCGGACCGTGCCGGGGCGGTTTGCGGGTAGCAAGCTGGTGTCGCGTCTGCCCGACAGCTTGCGTCACAGCCTGTTTCCACCGTCGACCGAGTTCGACTGAGTACTTCAGTTCGCGGGCCAGATCGCCCCGACACGCTTACACGGTCGGCGTACGCGACCCAAAGATCGCTGTCCCCACCCGCACCAAGGTACTGCCGGCCGCAATCGCCTGCTCCAGATCGGCGGTCATGCCCATCGACAGCGTGTCAAAACGCGCGCTGGCCGGCAGCCCGGCACTGCGGATATCGTTGAACAAGGCGCTCGCGGCACGGTGAACGGCGAGTTGGTCGGCCGGATCGGCCGCGGGCTCGGGAATGGTCATGATTCCGCGCAGGCACAGTCGCGGCAGCGCGGCCACCGCGCGCGCCAGCGCCAGCGTTTCGCCCGCTGACACCCCGGATTTGGTGGATCCGCCATCAATATTGACCTGGATGCACACCTGCAGCGGCGCCAGGTCGGCCGGGCGCTGCGCGCTCAGGCGCTCGGCGGTTTTCAGCCGGTCAACCGTGTGCGCCCAGTCAAAATGCTCGGCTACCAGGCGCGTCTTGTTGCTCTGGATGGGGCCGATGCAATGCCACTCCAGCGGCAGATCGGACAGGCGCTGGATCTTGTCCACCGCCTCCTGGAGGTAGTTCTCGCCAAAAACCCGCTGGCCGGCCGCATGCGCTTCGCGCACTGCGTCCGGTCCGAAGGTTTTGGACACCGCCAGCAGCGTGACATCGGTCACGGGGCGCCCGGCAGCGTTGCAGGCGCGCTCCATTCGCGCAAGGACTCCTTGGAGGTTGTCGGCAATGGTCGTCATAATCAGCGAAGAGCGTACCAAACCACTGAGGGATTTGTGGATATCACCCAACTGCTGGCATTCAGCGTCAAGAACAAAGCCTCCGACCTGCACCTGTCTGCAGGACTTCCCCCGATGATCCGCGTGCACGGCGATGTGCGCCGCATCAACGTGGACCCGCTGGATCACAAGCAGGTTCACGGCATGGTGTACGACATCATGAACGACAGCCAGCGCAAGAACTATGAGGAGTTCCTGGAGGTCGATTTTTCGTTCGAGATTGACGGTCTGGCGCGTTTTCGCGTTAACGCTTTCAACCAGAACCGAGGCGCCGGTGCCGTGTTCCGGACCATCCCGAGCAAGATCCTGACGCTGGAGCAGCTCAACGCGCCCAAGATCTTTGGCGATCTCGCGCTCAAGCCTCGCGGCATGGTGCTGGTGACCGGTCCCACGGGCTCGGGCAAATCGACCACGCTGGCGGCGATGGTCAACTACCTCAATGAAAACGAGTACGGCCACATCCTGACGGTGGAAGATCCGATCGAGTTCGTGCACGAAGCAAAAAAATGCCTGATCAATCAGCGCGAGGTCGGACCGCACACGCTGTCGTTTGCGGCCGCTTTGAAGTCCGCACATCGGGAAGATCCCGACGCGATTCTGGTGGGCGAAATGCGCGATCTGGAAACCATCCGGCTGGCGATGACCGCGGCAGAAACCGGCCACTTGGTGTTCGGCACGCTGCACACCTCCAGCGCCGCCAAAACGATTGA
>JANOBJ010000042.1:0-14012 GCA_031411575.1 Betaproteobacteria bacterium
CGGCCCCGCGTTGGTGATCACCACGCTGTAGGTCAGCGTGCCGCCCGCGCTCGGGCTGGCCGTGCCGGCCACCTTGGCCACGCTCAGGTCGGCCACCGGCGTCACGCTCACCGTGGCCGTGGCGGCCACAGAATTCGTACCCAAATTCGTTGTCAAAGAGCCTGCCGGGATAGTGTTCGTCAAACTGCCAACAGGCCCAGTGGCAGTAATTACAACTGTAAGCGTGCACGACCCATTCGCAGGAATCACCGAACCCGCCGACAGAATCACCGAGCCGCCACCGACCACGGCCGTAACAACGCCACTGGCACATGACGTCTGACCCTGCGGCGATGCGGCGTTTGCGATACCCGCCGGATACGCATCTGTAAACGCCGTCGAGAGGGTCGCAGACGTCAACGCATGGGAATTGGACAACGTGATGGTCAGCAGAGCCGTCCCACCTACCGATAACGACGATGGAGAAAACGTTTTTGAAACGGCCGGTCGCGAACTCGCAACCGAGTCGGTATCAGAACTTGTACAAATACCAGACGTACAAGAAACCGATGGATTGGAGTTAACTACACCCGCAGGAGGCGCAATCGAAGCAATGTTGGAAACTTGGGTTTGTGCGCTCACCCCCAGAGATGCAGTTGCAGAAAGACAAAGAGCCAAGCCATATACAGCGCGATGAAATATCATCGCGAGGCACAGCTTTTCCCTCAGCCATCTGACCATCAAATCGTTCAAAAAAACCCCAAAACGCCCTCAACAGCCAATACATTGACCAAAGTCACGGCCAAGATGGAGTCTATTCGCAACTTACCGCCAAGTAACCGAAAGTTAACGCCCGCACGAATAGAAGTCACCAATCATGTGCAATAGTTCATGTGCAAACTATTGTACTCATATAGTTCGGGATAAAGGGAAGCCCCTTAAGGGCTGGACTAGCAGATCGTATCGACTGTTGCAACAAAAAGACTTGTTGCGTCGCCCGAGCACGTCGCAAAGCAACAGGCACTTTGGCCGCGCCCTTCGTATCAAGCGTCCCGGTACGATCAGCAAGGCCTGCGATGCATGGTGAAGCCAACTTGTCTCAGCGCCTGCTCAAGAGGTGCGAGGCGCTACTGCCAAGGGAAGGGGCATTCTGGCGCTACATTCATCCCATCTCCCGAGTACCGAGCGCTTGGAAAATGAGGTCGCCATGAAAAAGCAGGTTGCCAATGGGAGGTACAAAGTACGCGCCTGACGCACCAAAAAAAGCCCACACAAGGCGGGCTACACAGTCAGCATCACTGACTGTCTTGTTGGTTGCGCGAGCAAGATTTGAACTTGCGACCTTTGGGTTATGAGCCCAACGAGCTACCAGGCTGCTCCATCGCGCGGAAGAATTAGATTATAGCTTTAATCTGCTTTCACTGCATCAGAAGAACTCGACTCCGACACGTCGGGGCGATCCACAAGCTCCACAAGAGCCATGGGCGCATTGTCCCCAACGCGAAAGCCCATCTTCAGAATACGTGTGTAGCCGCCCGGCCGGGATTGATAACGAGGGCCAAGTTCTGCGAAAAGCTTGGTGACACTATCGCGATCACGCAAACGGTTAAAAGCCAAACGCCTATTGGCAACAGTTGGCTGCTTGCCTAACGTGATCATCGGCTCAACCACCCGCCGCAACTCTTTGGCTTTGGGAACGGTTGTCTTGATGACCTCATGGGCAATCAAAGAGTTCATCATGTTGCGTAGCATCGCGAGCCGATGCTCGCTCGTCCGATTCAGTTTACGCAGTCCTTGTCCGTGACGCATAGTGCTTTCCTTTCCTTATAAATACCAGCGGCCGGATCAGGTACCGCTGGGTGCACAAGCTCCGAAAGCTTCGGAGCGACTCGATCAGCGTTTGTCGAGGCCGGCTGGCGGCCAACTTTCCAGTTTCATCCCTAGCGTCAGGCCCCGCGAAGCCAGTACTTCCTTGATCTCATTGAGCGACTTCCGGCCCAGATTAGGGGTTTTGAGCAGTTCATTCTCAGTGCGTTGAATCAGATCGCCAATGTAATAGATGTTCTCCGCCTTGAGACAGTTGGCCGAGCGAACGGTCAGTTCAAGCTCGTCAACCGGGCGCAACAAGATCGGGTCGAATTGCTGATTGGTGCGCGGCGCAGGCGCATCAAATGCGGCCAGTTCGCCACCTTCCAACTGCGCAAATACCGCCAACTGCTCGACGAGAATCTTGGCTGATGCGCGGACCGCGTCTTCGGCCGTAATCGCGCCATTGGTCTCAATCTCAACGACCAGCTTGTCCAGATCAGTGCGTTGCTCGACCCGGGCGCTTTCCACCGAATAGCTAACGCGCCTGACTGGCGAGAACGAAGCGTCAAGCACAATGCGTCCGATTGACTTCGAAGGCTCGTCCGCATAGCGGCGCATCGTCCCAGGCACGTAACCACGCCCCTTCTCCACCTTGATCTGCATGTCAATCTTGCCCCCCTGCGACAGATGGGCAATCACGCGACCCGGATTGATGATCTCGACATCGTGCGGAGTCTGAATATCAGCTGCAGTGACCGGACCTTCGCCGTCTTTACGCAAGCTCAGCGTGACCTCGTCACGATTGTGCAGCTTGAAGACGACACCCTTCAGGTTCAACAGGATGTTAACAACATCTTCTTGCACACCATCAATGGAAGAGTACTCGTGCAAGACACCGGCAATCGTCACCTCGGTCGCTGCGTGACCGACCATTGACGAAAGCAAGACCCGACGCAGTGCGTTGCCCAGCGTATGGCCGTAACCACGCTCGAATGGCTCAAGGGTAACTTTCGCGCGATTGGCGCCAAGTTGCTCGACATTGATAGTCTTCGGTTTCAGCAGATTGGTTTGCATGCAGACTTCCTCTCAATACCCCCGGCTCGTTACACCGGTAAGGCTGGTGAAGCGCCCGAAGCGCCCTGCGGGCGATTCGGGAACGGATTCAAAAACAGTGATTAGCGCGAGTACAACTCGACGATGAGTGACTCGTTGATGTCCGCGGCGAACTCGTCACGGTCGGGCACTTTCTTGAAAGTGCCTTCGGCTTTGTCGGCACTAACCTCGACCCATGCGGGCATGCCAACCTGCTGGGCGAGCTGCAATGCCTCAACCACCCGGTTTTGTTTCTTGGATTTGTCGCGAACAGCAACTACATCACCCGTCTTGACCATGTAGGACGGAATATTGACGGTATCGCCGTTTACTGTGATGGCCTTGTGAGACACAAGTTGGCGAGCTTCAGCACGCGTTGAACCAAAACCCATTCGATACACCACGTTATCGAGACGCGACTCGAGGATAAACAGCAAGTTCGCGCCGGTGTTTCCTTTGCGCCGATCGGCCTCTTCAAAGTACCGACGGAACTGACGTTCCAAAACGCCATACATTCGCTTGACCTTCTGCTTCTCGCGAAGCTGAAGACCGAAGTCGGAGGTGCGGGCGCCAGAGGTCCTACCGTGCTGGCCTGGTTTCGAGTCAAATTTTGCCTTGTCGCTGATCGAGCGCCGTGCGCTCTTCAGGAACAGGTCAGTGCCTTCACGGCGTGAGAGTTTGGCCTTGGGGCCTAGATAGCGTGCCACTTGAACTTCCTTTATGTCATCTACCGCACTTTAGTGCGGGAGCCATCGAGCTGTCGCTCATGGCGGTGGGCTTTGTTGAAAATCAGATCCGACGGCGCTTTTGCGGGCGGCATCCGTTGTGCGGAACTGGCGTGACATCTGCAATTGACGTGATACGGATTCCGAGAGCAGCAAGCGCGCGCACCGAAGACTCGCGCCCAGGGCCGGGACCCTTGATCTCAACATCAAGATTCTTGATGCCCTGTTCAATCGCGGCGCGGCCTGCCACTTCAGATGCCACTTGAGCAGCAAATGGCGTTGACTTGCGCGAGCCTTTGAAGCCCTGTCCGCCGGACGATGCCCACGAAAGGGCATTGCCTTGACGATCAGTGATCGTGATGATGGTGTTGTTGAACGACGCGTGAACGTGTGCAACCCCGTCCGACACGTTCTTTCGGACCTTTTTGCGCACGCGTTGTGCAGCATTATTGGCGGGAGCTTTAGCCATGACGTTTCTCTTTCCCGAATTATTTCTTCAAAGCTGCCGCGCCCTTGCGCGGACCTTTGCGTGTACGCGCGTTGGTACGTGTGCGCTGACCACGCATGGGAAGACCACGGCGATGGCGAAAACCACGGTAACAGCCGATGTCCATCAAACGCTTGATGTTCATCGTTGTTTCGCGGCGCAAGTCGCCTTCGATCGTGAACTGAGAGATCTGGTCCCGGATTTTCTCCAGGTCTCCGTCCGTCAGGTCCTTGATCTTCTTGGAATAGGCAATCTCGCAGGCCTCGCATATTTTGCGGGCGCGCGTGCGGCCAATGCCAAAAATCGCGGTCAGGCCGATTTCAGCGTGCTGATGCGGCGGAATGTTGATACCAGCAATACGTGCCATGTGCGTCCTCTATATCTCAAACATCAACCCTGGCGCTGCTTATGGCGCGGGTCCGTGCAGATCACTCGCACCACACCTTTGCGGCGGATGATCTTGCAGTTACGGCAAATTTTCTTGACCGAAGCCGAAACTCTCATTTCACTCTCCTAAATTCTGCTCAATGCAGGACGGGCTCACTTCGCCCTGAAAACAATTCGCGCCCGCGACAAGTCGTATGGCGTGAGCTCTACCGTAACCTTGTCACCCGGAAGGATGCGAATGTAGTGCATCCGCATCTTTCCTGAAATATGACCCAGCACGACGTGACCGTTTTCGAGTTTCACCCGAAAAGTTGCGTTAGGAAGGTTCTCGACAACCTCACCCTGCATCTGGATAACGTCATCCTTCGCCATACCCGCTTAACTACCTAATGAAGTCTTGAAGTTAGCCTTCTTTAGAAGCGATTCATACTGCTGGGACATCATGTAGTTCTGGACTTGCGCCATGAAATCCATCGTGACCACCACAATGATTAAAAGCGAAGTGCCTCCGAAGTAAAACGGTACGTTGTACTTCAGGATAAGAAACTCGGGCAACAAGCAGACAAACGTGATGTACACCGCACCGGCCAGTGTGAGCCGAACCAGGATCTTGTCTATATAGCGAGCCGTCTGATCCCCGGGTCGGATACCCGGAATAAACGCTCCGCTCTTCTTCAGGTTGTCTGCCGTTTCGCGGCTGTTGAAAACCAAGGCCGTGTAAAAAAAGCAGAAGAATACGATTGCAGCCGCGTACAGCAATACGTACACGGGTTGCCCGGGAGCCAAAGCACCAGCGATATCTTTCAGCCAGCGCATCGCATCCCCCGTACTGAACCAGCTGACCACGGTCGCTGGCAACAGAATAATCGAAGAGGCAAATATGGGCGGAATCACACCAGCCATATTGAGCTTGAGTGGCAAGTGGGATGACTGGCCACCGTACACCTTGTTGCCAACTTGCCGCCGAGCGTAATTGACCAGTATCTTGCGCTGCCCGCGTTCCACGAAGACTACAAAATAGGTCACCAACGCCACAACTGCGACGATAAGTACTGCGACCAGAATGCTCATTGCACCCGTGCGAACCAGTTCAAGCAACCCCCCAATTGCATTGGGTAAGCCCGCAGCAATACCTGCAAAAATCAGAATCGAGATGCCGTTTCCAAGACCACGCTCAGTAATCTGCTCTCCGAGCCACATCAGAAACATGGTTCCGGCTGTCAAACTGACGACCGCCGTGACACGGAAGCCAAGTCCTGGCGCCAGTACCAAGCCAGCCGAACTCTCCAGCGCGACAGCGATCCCAAGCGACTGAAATAGCGCCAATCCGAGCGTTCCATAACGCGTGTACTGCGTAATCTTGCGCCGGCCCGCCTCGCCTTCTTTCTTCATCTGCTCAAACGTGGGCACCACGTAGGTCAGCAGTTGCATGATGATCGACGCAGAAATATACGGCATGATACCGAGCGCAAACACCGTAAACCGCGACAGAGCCCCGCCCGAGAACATGTTGAACAGGCTAAGGATGCCGCCCTGCTGACCCTTGAACAGCTGCTGCAGCTGCCCCGGATCAATTCCAGGCACAGGTATGTGCGCGCCAATACGGTAGACCACCAACGCCAGCAGCAAAAACACAAGGCGGCGGCGCAGGTCGCCGAATTTGCCTGTTTTTGCGAGTTGCGACGCGTTAGTTGCCACGATTACTAGCCTTCATCCAGCCTCAGGCGACACTGCCGCCGGCAGCTTCGATCGCCGCCTTGGCACCAGCCGTTGCACCAATGCCGTTGAGCTTGACTGCCTTGCTGATTGCGCCGGACTTGATCACCTTGACCACCTTGGCGAGCTCGCCGACGAGACCCGCTTGCTTCAGCGTCAGCAAGTCGACTTCGGCGACCGCCAGACGGTCAAGTGCCGTCAACGTCACCTCAGCGTTGAACTTGAGCAACTGCGACTTAAAGCCGCGCTTGGGCAAGCGGCGCTGAAGCGGCATTTGCCCGCCCTCAAAGCCAACCTTGTGGTAACCACCCGCACGAGACTTTTGACCCTTGTGGCCACGGCCGGCGGTCTTGCCGAGGCCGGACCCGATGCCACGACCAACGCGACGCCTGGCGTGTTTTGAGCCCCCCGCGGGCTTGATGTCATTGAGTTCCATTGTCTGTCTCTCAGAGCACTTTAACCAGATAACTGATTTTGTTGATCATGCCGCGTACTGCGGGCGTGTCTTGCAATTCACTCGTGCTATTGAGCTTGCGCAGACCCAAGCCACGAACCGTGGCGCGGTGCGATTCCTTGCAGCCGATCGGGCTGCGAACCAATTGCACCTTGACTGTTTGTTGCATTGTCATTGGGGACCTATTGATCAGGCAAAGATTTCTTCAACCGACTTGCCGCGCTTGGCTGCCACTTCTGACGCGGTAGTGGATTTGATGAGCGCATCAAAAGTCGCGCGAACCATGTTGTAGGGGTTGGATGATCCGTGGCTCTTGGCCACAATATCGGTGATACCCATCACCTCGAAAACAGCGCGCATCGGACCACCCGCGATAATGCCGGTACCCTTGGGGGCAGGCGCCATCATGACCATCGCTGCGCCATGCTGGCCAAACACATTGTGGTGAATGGTGCCGTTGCGCAGGGACACCTTGGTCATGTTGCGACGGGCTTCTTCCATGGCCTTCTGCACCGCAGCCGGCACCTCCTTGGATTTGCCCTTGCCCATGCCGACGCGGCCATCGCCGTCACCAACCACCGTCAGCGCCGCAAAGCCGAGGATACGACCGCCCTTGACCACTTTGGTCACACGGTTCACGGCGATCATCTTTTCGCGCATGCCGTCTTCGGGACCGTCACCTTGCGTTTTGGGTTGAAACTTAGCCATATATATTTCCGATCCGCTTAGAACTGCAAGCCAGCTTCGCGTGCTGCATCAGCCAGCGCCTTGACGCGGCCGTGGTACGCAAAACCTGCGCGATCAAATGCAACCTTCTCGACACCGGCTGCCTTCGCCTTTTCTGCGATGAGCTTTCCGATGGCCTGCGCAGCGGCAGCATTGCCGCCCTTGCCCGCTCCGCCAAGCGATTTGCGCACATCGGCCTGGGCCGTCGAAGCGCTTGCCAACACCTTGCTGCCGTCGCCCGAGATCACGCTCGCGTAGATGTGCAGGTTGGTGCGATTCACCGTCAGGCGCGCAACGCCTTGGGTGGCGATACGGATGCGGGTTTGCTTGGCGCGACGAAGACGCTGCTCTTTCTTGGTCAACATGATGTCGCTCCTTACTTCTTCTTGGTCTCTTTGATCGTGATCTTCTCGTCCGCATAGCGGATGCCTTTGCCCTTATAGGGCTCGGGCGGGCGAATCGCACGAATCTCGGCTGCGATCTGGCCGACGCGCTGTCGGTCAGCCCCTTTGATCACGATTTCGGTTGGCGCAGGTGTTGCCACCGTAATGCCAGCCGGCATGTCTTTGTTGACCGGGTGCGAGAAGCCAACGGTCAGGTTCAGCTTGGAACCTTGGGCTTGCGCTTTGTAGCCCACGCCAACCAGGCTCAGCTTCTTCTCGAAGCCTTTGCTGACACCCTGCACCATGTTGTTCACCAGCTGACGCAGCGTGCCGCTCATGGCATTCGCCTCACGCGACTCATTGGCCGGCTCGAAGCTCAGCTTGCCGTCTTTGCTGGTCACCTTGACCAGGGCGTTTTGGGCCAGCAACAACACGCCGCCGGTTCCTTTGACGCTGATCTGGTCTTCCTTGATCGATACGTCCACACCAGCGGGGACGACAACAGGCATTTTTCCTACTCGGGACATTTTTTCATTCCTCCCTTTAGGCCACGTAGCACAGCACTTCGCCACCGACACCGGTTGCGCGCGCCTTGCGATCCGTCATGACGCCCTTGGGCGTCGTGACAATCGCCACGCCCAGGCCATTCATCACCTGCGGAATAGCGCCATGGCCTTTGTAGACGCGCAGGCCGGGACGGCTCACGCGCTCGATACGCTCGATCACCGGGCGACCGGCGTAGTACTTCAGGGCGATTTCAAGCTCGGCCTTGCCGGCTTCGGTCTTGACCTCGAAGCCGTCGATGTAGCCCTCGTCCTTCAACACCTGCGCGATGGCAATCTTCACTTTGGAAGAAGGCACCGATACCGAGGTTTTGGCGACCATCTGCGCATTGCGGATGCGCGTCAGCAGGTCGGCGATTGGATCACTCATGCTCATGTTGTATCTCTCCTGCCTGGCTTACCAGCTGGCCTTGACCATGCCCGGGATATCGCCAGCAAAGGCCATTTCGCGGATCTTGGCGCGACCGAGGCCGAACTGGCGGAACGTGCCGCGCGGGCGGCCAGTGATCTCGCAGCGGTTGCGCTGACGCGTAGGGTTCGCGTTGCGCGGAAGCTTCTGCAGGCCGAGTCGAGCGGCAGCCCGCTCATCGTCGCTGCGCTTCATGTCGCCAGCGATCGCCTTCAGCTCTGCATGCTTCTTGGCGTACTTCGCGACCAAGCGGTCCCGCTTGAGCTCGCGCTCGATTAAAGCCATTTTTGCCACGATTAACCTCAGTTCTTGAACGGGAAACGGAAGCCGGCGAGCAGTGCCTTGCACTCTTCGTCGTTCTTGGCCGTCGTGGTGATGCTGATATTGAGACCGCGCAAGGCATCTACCTTGTCGTACTCAATCTCAGGGAAGATGATCTGTTCTTTGACGCCGATGTTGTAGTTGCCACGGCCATCAAACGCGCGGCCGGAGATACCCCGGAAGTCGCGTACACGGGGCAGGGCCACGGTGACGAAACGGTCCAGGAACTCATACATCTGAACGCCACGCAGCGTGACCATGCACCCAATGGCCTGACCTTCGCGGATCTTGAAACCGGCGATGGCTTTCTTGGCCTTGGTGACAACCGGCTTTTGGCCAGCAATCTTGGTCAGGTCGCCCACGGCGTTATCCATAACCTTCTTGTCTGAAACAGCCTCGCTCACACCCATGTTGAGCGTGATCTTGGTCAGACGCGGCACCTGCATGGGTGATTTGTAGCCAAACTTGGCTATCAGCTCAGGCGCTACTTTTTCGCGGTAATGTTGTTGGAGTCGTGCCATGATGATTTGCCCTTAGGCCACCTTGATTTCTTCACCACTGGACTTGAACACGCGCACGCGCTTGCCATCTGCCAGCAGTTTGATGCCCACACGGTCAGCCTTGCCGGTGGCGGCGTTGTAGATCGCCACGTTCGACTGGTGAATCGGCATGGACTTCTCGACGATGCCACCCGTCGTACCCTTGAGCGGGTTCGGCTTGGTGTGCTTCTTGACGAGGTTGATGCCCTCGACCAGGACGTGGGAATCGTCCTTGCGCAGGGAAACCTTGCCGCGCTTGCCCTTGTCGCGGCCAGCCAGCACGATGATTTCGTCGCCTTTGCGAATCTTGTTCATGGCGGGTCCTTACAGAACTTCAGGGGCCAGGGACACGATCTTCATGAACTTCTCGGTCCGCAATTCACGCGTGACCGGGCCGAAGATGCGGGTGCCGATGGGCTCCAGCTTGTTGTTGAGCAGCACGGCGGCATTGCCGTCGAACTTGACCAGCGAGCCATCACCGCGGCGGATGCCCTTGGCGGTGCGAACCACCACCGCGCTGTAGATCTCGCCTTTTTTGACGCGACCACGCGGAGCAGCTTCCTTGATGCTCACCTTGATGATGTCGCCAACGCTTGCGTACCGACGCTTGGAGCCGCCCAGCACCTTGATGCACAGGACGGATTTCGCGCCAGTATTGTCGGCAACTTCTAACCGGGATTCAGTCTGGATCATTTCAATTTTTCCCAACTTGTACCGAAGTGGCCTTGGCGTCAAACTTCGACACCAAACGAAACCCGGTCAGTCTTGGGCCCGTCGTCAG
The DNA here is from genome assembly GCA_031411575.1 of Betaproteobacteria bacterium. GTDB lineage: Bacteria > Pseudomonadota > Gammaproteobacteria > Burkholderiales > Burkholderiaceae_C > JANOBJ01. Next base: position 10,372 of record JANOBJ010000042.1, read on the forward strand.
CGCCATGAACCACTCATGGCGCCTTTGCTGGGCAGAATATTCCGCTGTTTTTCAAGCGAAGCCTGCGATTATGGCACAAAAGAAAAGGCGGGTCAATGCCCGCCTGATTCTTTCCCCTACCCGGCCGCGTGCGCCCGCCGCGAGGGCGGTACGGCCAAGGGCCTCAGCCGGGGTAAGCAACCAGCCTGGTGCCCTGGAAAGCCTCGTATTCGCCGCTGGCCCGGTACTTGGCCCAGGCCGTCAACACCAGCATCGAAAAGAAGCCGCCCACGATGAGAACGGGGTACGCGGCCATCAGCTCGACGAGCGAGTATTTCCATGACAGCGGCCTGCCGATGCCCAGCATGGCAGCATAGAACCACGATACGCCAGAGACCGCGCCAGTGAAGATCGCCAGCATTTGCTGGCTGAACGACAGTTTCAGCAAAGAGCCGGCCTTTTGCATCAGCGGCAGGACGTTACGGTGCAGGACGTAGCCATTCAGGGTGAGCAGCACCACAATCGCAACCTTGGCCTGAAGCTTGGGATTGGCAAAATATTCCCAACCCTTGATCGACGCGTCCAGCGCGACCACCGCCGCACCCGAGATCCACAGCGCCACCAGCGCAGCCGCCACCGAACTTTGCAGTTCCGACAGGTGCTTGGCGTCGACCCGGCCACCCGCCTCGCCCTTGAAGAGGTTCCTGACCATGGCCAAGTCACTGGTGAGAACCAGGCCGATGGCGACGCAGCAGGCGATCAGGTGAACATAAATGACGCCTAGGCGCGTAAATTCCAACGCTGTACTCATGCGGTACTCCTTGTACGGACTAATGGGAGGGGCCGAAACACCCCGGATGGGTGCGGCCTCAGGACCGGGACGCTGACTGCAGCATCACGGCATGCGCCTCGCCCGATATGTGTGAAGCGCCCAGATTACCGAACCGTGTTGCCTCTGGCTGTCAGCGAGGGTGAAGATGTGTGAGTAAGGGTTTACCCGAAAACACAGTGCGTGGCGGGCTTTCGCGCGTTGCAGATTCCCCGGCCATGTCGTTCAAAGCCACGTCAATCCTGGCTTTGCGCCGTCAGACCAGGTCACCACGGCGTCCCGTCGGCGTGGTCGATACTGACCAGACAAACCTTCGACAGTTACAAGTTCGTCAGCATGCTCTAGCGCCATTTTTTGGCCTTTTATGGCCTGATGTCCGCATCCACTGGTCATTCTTTGCTACTATTATAATAGCAACTCAATTCGGCGCATTTAATCCGCTTTTTTGGTCGGGTTGCAGCACATACCGGACGGCCAACGCGCTAAAAGCCGCCAATTGCGGATCCACGCCGGTCTCTTCGGCCAGCAGGTGTGCTACCGCTGGTGCGATGGCATCAGCCGCGCGGGCGTCCAGGAACAGCAATCGGCTACGGCGCGCGAGCATGTCCTCTACGGTGCGGGCGTACTCGTGGCGGGCGGCGAATCGCACCATCGCTTCGCTCAGACCCGGCGCCAGCTCGCGATCGGCACCAGGCAAGGCGCATACGGAGGCGCCTTCGCTGCCGTAGGCGGACAGCCCCGGCACCGCAGTGAGCGACCGGGCGCCAGAGCGGCCAACAGCATCCGCCCCCACCAATTGCAAGTTAGTGGTCACTCCATCATTTGCCTTGGTCAGCAGTGAGGCTTCAAAGCAGCGCGCCAGCACGTCTTCGGCCATGGCGCGGTAGGTGGTCCATTTGCCGCCGGTCACCGTCACCAGGCCACTTTTGCTGACCAGCACCGTGTGTTCGCGGCTCAGGCCCTTGGTGTTGTCGCCCTCGTCGTCGGGCGGCTTGACCAGCGGGCGCAGGCCCACCCAGATGCTTTTGACGTCCGCTCGGGTGGGGGCGCGCTGCAGGTAGCGGGCCGATTCACCGAGGATGAACGCAATTTCGTCCTCAAACGCGTCGGGTTCACGCGCAAGGTCGTGGCGCGGCGTGTCGGTGGTACCCAAAATGAGCTTACCCAGCCAGGGCACGGCGAACAGCACGCGCCCGTCGGCGGTTTTGGGTACCAGCAAGGCGTGATCGGTTGGCAAAAATGACTGATCCACTACCAGGTGCACGCCCTGGCTGGGCGCCACCATGGGCTTGACGGGGCGGCCAATGGCCTCGCCGTCTTTCTGGCGAAACTCATCCACCCAGACCCCGGCAGCATTGATCACACAGCGCGCGCGCAGGGCAAAGTCGCGTCCAGTCTCGCGGTCCTGCACCGCCAGGCCCGCCACCCGGCCGCCCTCATGCAGCAGCCCGGTGGCCGCGCAGTAATTGACCAGCAGTGCGCCGCGCGTGGCGGCGGTGCGTGCCAGCGCCAGCGCGAGCCGCGCGTCGTCAAACTGGCCGTCCCAGTACTTGACGCCGCCCTTCAGGCCCACCGACTGGATATTGGGCAGCAGTTTGAGCGTGGCATCGCGGCTCAGGAACTCCGTGGCGCCCAGGCCCGCGCTGCCGGCGAGTGCGTCGTACATCTTCAGGCCGATGCCATAGAACGGCGTTTCCCAGAACTTGTATGACGGCATCACAAAGGGCAGCGGCTGCGCCAGATGGGGCGCATTGGCCAGCAAGGTGGTGCGCTCGTGCAGCGCTTCGCGCACCAGCGCCACGTTGCCCTGCGCCAGGTACCGCACCCCGCCGTGCACAAGCTTGGTGGCGCGCGACGAGGTGCCCTTGGCGAAATCATGCGATTCCACCAACACGACCGAGAAGCCCCGCGCCGCCGCGTCCAGCGCCACGCCCAGACCGGTCGCGCCGCCGCCGATGATCGCCACATCGTAGGTACGCGGCTCAGCCAGCCGCGCCATGATGTCGGGGCGCCGCGTGAACAACAGGTCAGGTTGGATCGACATAGGGCATCAGTGGCGGCGCTGGCGCCCGGCACGCCGGTGCGAGCAATAAGCGTGCGCAGACAGCCGCAGGGGAGGCCGTGTGGCGAACCCGCGCACACGGCCATCGTCGGCAGGGGTTGCAGCCCCGGCTGCCCACCCGTTCAGCGGACTTTGCCCGCCTTCCACGCATCCAGCAGCGTCTGGTAGGCGATGGTTTCACCCTTGGGCTTCTCGTTGGCCAGCTTGGCCCACGGCGCGCCCTTGTCGCTCAGGTACTGCTTGGGGTCACCCTTGGGGTTGAGCTTGGGCGCGCACTTGGCCATGCCCGCGCGCTCAAGGCGGCCCATCACGTCGTCCATTTCCTCGGCCAGCGTGTCCATCGCAGCTTGCGGCGTTTTCTCGCCGGTGACCGCCTGCGCCACGTTCTTCCACCACAGCTGTGCCAGCTTCGGGTAGTCGGGCACGTTGGTGCCAGTGGGCGTCCACGCCACGCGGGCGGGGCTGCGGTAGAACTCCACCAGGCCACCGAGCTTGGGCGCCATCTCGGTCATGGCGGCTGACTGGATGTCGGATTCGCGGATCGGCGTCAGGCCGACGATGGTCTTCTTCAGGCTGGTGGTCTTCGCGGTGATGAACTGCGCGTACAGCCAGGCAGCAGCCGTCTTGTTCGCGTCATGCTCGGCAAAGAACGTCCATGAGCCGACATCCTGGTAGCCGTTTTGCATGCCCTGCTTCCAGTACGGGCCGTTCGGGCCAGGCGCCATGCGCCACTTTGGCGTGCCGTCGGCGTTAACCACCGGCAGGCCGGGT
>JANOBJ010000043.1:0-16675 GCA_031411575.1 Betaproteobacteria bacterium
TGTCGATCACGTGCACCAGGCTCGCCACCTCGGACGTCACGTACACGCGCTTGCCGTCGGGCGAGGCTTACACGCCTTCGGGTTCCTTGCCGGTGGGCACGCTGCGCACCGGCTTGCGGGTGGCGACGTCGATCACCGTCAGCGCGCCGTCTTCCTCGTTGGACGCGTAGATCAGCTTGCCGTCGGGCGACACATCGAACATCTCCGGGTCTTCGCCCAGCGCGATCTTCTCGACCGACTTGCGGGTGGCGATGTCGATCACATCGGCCTGGTTGGCGTCGCTGCAGGCCACCATCAGCCGCGTGGCGCCGGGCATCAGCTGCATGTGGCGCGGCCGCTTGCAGGTGGGAATCAGGCCCACCACCGCCAGCGTCTTGCCGTCGAGTACGGTGATCGCGTTGTCTTTTTCGCTGCTGATGAAAATCTGGCCGGTGCCCTTGGCGGCCACGCCGCCGGCGCCCATGGCGAGCGCCGCCGCCGTCAGCGTGCCAGCCAGCCAGCGTTTGAATCGCGTCTGCATGGATGTGTCTCCTTGTTGTTGGTGCGCACCGAGCGCCGGAAAACGCGAGCTTAAGGCCCCACCGGGGCCGTCGGCATCGTGGCAAACCCGTCTTCCCCTCGGGCCGGGCTGGCATCTTCCAGATCCGGCATGACACCGCTTGTGCTACTATTTTAATAGCATACTATGACCAGCTGACAAGCACAACAGGCCAATTTGATGCTCAAACAGGCCCTGTGGGCAGTGTCCGGGCCTCGTTCACCAGCATGTGGATGAACTGCAGCTTGCCAACCACCGGGCGCGTCAACACGAAGGGGTAGAAGTCGGGCTGGCCCATGCTGCGTGACAGCTCGTTGAGCACGCTGGTCAGCTGTACCCAGGAGTTGAGGAACTCCAGAAACTCGGTGGCCTGCGGGTCTTGCGGCTGCCACAGCGTGTCGGGGCCGAAAGGGTCGGCGTCGATCTCCACGTCGTCGGCGTCCAGCCCGAAGCTCAAAGCCGTATCAAACGTGTCCACCATGTGCAGGTAGTGCGCCCAGGTCTCGGCCCAGTCTTCCCAGGGGTGGGTGCTGGCGTAGCTGCTGACGAAGCGCTGCGCCCAGTTGGGCGGCGGCCCCTGCTCGTAGTTTTGCCGCAGCGCGGCCGAATAGTCCTGCCGCTCGTCGCCGAACAGCTGGCGGAAATGCGTCAGCCAAGAGGAATCCAGCACCAGCCGGTCCCAGTAGTAGTGGCCCACCTCGTGGCGAAAGTGGCCCAGCAGCGTGCGGTAGGGCTCGCGCAGGTCGGCGCGCAGGCGTTCGCGCAGCGCGTCGTCGGCCTCCTCGACATCGAGCGTGATGATGCCGCCCACATGGCCGGTCACCACGCGCGGCCCGCCCGGCGGCGCACGCAGCAGATCAAACGCCAGCCCGTGCACCGGGTCCTGGTTGACGCGCGACGCCACCGGCAGGCCCAGCGCCAGCAACTGCGACACCAGGCGCCGCTTGGCCACCTCGATCTTGCGCCACAGCACCTGGTTGGAGGTCTCGGTCAGGTCCGGGATCAGGCGGTTCAGGTTGCAGGCGATGCACAGGCCCTCAAAGTCGTCCGGCTGATCGGGCGTGTGGTGGACCAGCCAGTTGCAGCCGGCGGCCGATTCGAAGTTGCTGCAGCGCCGGTACAGCGTGCCCGATTCGTCGCCAATCGCCGTCCACAGCCCCTCCTGCCGCCCCGGCTCCAGTGGCAGTACGCGCGCGTGCTGCACCGCGTAGCCCAGTGGCGTGTCGCAGGCCAGACAGGCGCTGTTGCGGAAGAACACCGGCCTGCCGCACTGGCAGCGGTACGAGCGCGTGGTGGTGGGCACCTTGCGGCGCTTCCAGGGGCTGAAAACCGGGCCCTCGACAGCGGCGGGCTCGGGGGCTTGCAGGGGTGGCGCGGCGCTGGCCAGCGGCTCGTCCATTTCGGGGGTTGCAGTAGGGTCGGTCACAGCGGGGATCATGACACGCCTGCCGAGGGGCAAAGCCGATATGCTCACACTCTGTCACCCATGATTGCAGACCGTTTCGACACCTCGCTGACCGCACTGCAGGCCCGCTACGGGCCGCGCTACCGCTGGCTGCTGCTGCTGGCGGTGATGGTGGGCACGATGGCGTCGATCATGTCGTCCACCATCGTCAACGTGGCGATTCCCGACATGAGCCAGCACTTCACGCTGGGCCAGGAGCGCGCGCAGTGGGTGACCTCGGGCTTCATGGTGGCGATGACGGTGTCGAGGCTCACCACGCCCTGGCTGCTGGCGCGCTACGGCTACCGGCGCACCTACGCGGGCACCATGTGGCTGCTGCTGGCGGGCGGTGTGGCAGGCGGCCTGTCCAACGATTTCACGCTGGTGCTGATGGCGCGCGTGGCCGAGGGGCTGGCCGCGGGCGTGGTGCAACCGATCCCGGCCATCATCATCCTGCGCGCCTTCGAGCCGCACGAGCAGGGCCGCGCCAGCGGCATCTTCGGCATGGGCGTGGTGCTGGCGCCGGCCATCGGCCCGAGCATCGGCGGCGTGCTGGTGGACTTGTTTGGCTGGCGTTCGATCTTCTTCATGGTGGTGCCGTTTTGCCTGGCGTCGCTGTGGCTGGCGCGCAAGTTCGTGCCCGGCACGGCGCCTGGCGGCCTGAGCCCTGATCGCGGCGGCGCCGGGCTCGACTGGGTGGGCCTGCTGCTGGGCAGCGTGGGCACGCTGTGCCTGCTCAACGGGCTGGTGGAGCTGCGCGGGGGTTCGCCGCTGCTGGCGGGCACTTTGCTGGGCGGTGCGGCGCTGTCGCTGGTGGCGTTTGTGGCCTGGCAGCAGCGCATGGCGCGGCCGCGTGTGCGCCTGTTGCCCGGCCCGCCGGTCGAGCCGCTGATGAACCTGGCGCTGTTTGCCAACCGGCCGTTTGCGATGGGCAGCATCGTGGCCTTCATCTATGGCACGGCGCTGTTCGGCTCGACCTACCTGCTGCCGGTGTACATGCAGCTCGGGCTGGGGCTGTCGGCGTCGTACGTGGGCACCATCCTGTTGCCGGCCGGGCTGGTGCTGGCGCTCACCATCGGCGTGGCGGGGCGCCTGGCCGACCGACAACCCACCTACCTGCTGGTGGGCGTGGGCCTGGCGCTGCTGGCGGCGTCGTTTGCGCTGATGCTGACGGTCAGCCTGCAAAGCCCGATCTGGCTGCTGGTGGCCTGGGCCATCCTCGGGCGCATCGGCCTGGGGTTCATCCTGCCCTCGCTCAACCTGGGTTCGATGCGCGGGCTGGAGCGGCCGTTGATTCCGCAGGGCTCCAGCGTCATCAACTTTGTGCGCATGTTGGGTGGCGCGGCCGGCGTGAGCCTGTGCGGCATCATGCTCGAGTGGCGCATCGCGGCGCACGGCGATTCGCTGACCCTGGCTGCCACCAGCCCGGCGCGGCTGGCCGCTTTCAACGAGGTGTTTTTGATGCTGGCCGGCCTGTGCGCGCTGGCGATGCTGGCCGCCTGGGGATTGCGTCCCCAGGCCCCGCAAGCCGTCCCCGTGCCGCCACCGGCCGCGCGAGAATAGCCCCATGTGCCAACTGCTCGGGATGAACTGCAACACGCCGACCGACGTGACCTTCAGCTTCACCGGTTTTGCACAGCGCGGCGGCCGCACCGACCACCATGCCGACGGCTGGGGCATCGCGTTTTTTGAAGACCGCGGCCTGCGCCATTTTGTCGATCACCAGAGTGCCTGCGACTCGCCCGTGGCCGAGCTGATCCGGCGCTACCCCGTGAAAAGCCAGAACGTGATCGCCCACATCCGCAAGGCGACGCAGGGCGCGGTGAACCTGCAGAACTGCCACCCCTTTGTGCGCGAACTCTGGGGCCGCTACTGGGTGTTTGCGCACAACGGCGACCTGAAAGACTTTCACCCGCGCCTGCACGCCAGCTTCCGGCCGGTGGGCAGCACCGACAGCGAGCGCGCGTTCTGCTGGATCATGCAGGAGCTGGCCAAATCGCACGCCGACGTGCCCAGCGTGCATGAGCTCACGCTCACCCTGCGCGAGCTGGCGCCCCAGATCGCGCGCCACGGCACCTTCAATTTCTTGCTCTCCAACGGCCAGGCGCTGTGGGCCCATGCCTCGACCCAGTTGCACTACGTGGAGCGCCGCCACCCCGTCACCCAGGCCACGCTGGCCGACGAAGACCTGAGCGTGGATTTTGCGCAGCACACCTCGGCCAACGACCGCGTGGCCGTGGTGGTGACGGCACCGCTCACGACCAATGAGGCGTGGACGGCGTTTGCGCCGGGCGAGCTCAAGGTGTTTGTGGACGGGGCTGTGGGCAGCGGAACATGACCGGGTGGGTCTTCAGGTCACCGGCGCCGGGTTGAACAGCACCAGCGCGTTGTGCAGCTTCCAATGCTCGGCCCAGGTCTTCTTGCGGCCGCTGGCCACGTCGAGCATCAGGCGGAACAGCTCCCAGCCCACATCTTCGATGGTGGCCGAACCGTCGGCAATCGTTCCGGCGTTGATGTCCATCAAGTCGTGCCAGCGCCGCGCCAGGTCGCTGCGCGTGGCGACCTTGATCACCGGTACCTGAGCCAGCCCGTAGGGCGTGCCGCGGCCGGTAGTGAACACATGCAGGTTCATGCCGGCGGCCAGTTGCAGCGTGCCGCAGATGAAGTCGCTGGCCGGCGTGGCGGCGTAGGTCAACCCCTTGGCCTTGAGCTTCTCGCCCGGTGCCAGCACGTTGGAGATGGGTGACGTGCCCGACTTGACGATCGAGCCCATGGCTTTCTCAACGATGTTCGACAGGCCGCCCTTCTTGTTGCCGGGCGTGGTGTTGGCGCTGCGGTCCACGCTGCCGCGCTGCAGGTAGTCGTCGTACCAGGCCATCTCGCGCACCATGGCCTGCGCCACCTCGGGAGTGGTGGCACGGGCGGTGAGCTGGGCAATGCCGTCGCGCACCTCGGTGGTTTCCGAGAACATCACGCTGGCGCCAGCGCGCACCAGCAGGTCGGTGCAGAAGCCTACGGCCGGGTTGGCGGTAACGCCCGAGAACGCGTCGCTGCCGCCGCACTGCACGCCGACCACCAGTTCGCTGGCGGGCACCGTCTCGCGGCGGCGCGCGTTCAGTCGCTTGAGGTGCTGCTCGGCCTGGCGCACGATGCTGTCCACCATCGACATGAAACCCACGTGCGCGTCGTCCTGCAAACACACCACGTCCAGCGGTTCGCCTTCGGCCTTGCGTTCATCGACGATCGCAAAGCTGCCGGGCGGCAGCAGCCGCTCGGGCTGCAGCTTCTCGCAGCCCAGGCTCACCACCATCACCTCGCCGCCAAAGTTCGGGTTGAGGCTGATGTTGCGCAGCGTGCGAATGGGCACCACCGCGTCGGGCGCGTCGATGGCCACGCCGCAGCCGTAGCCGTGTTCCAGCGCCACCACGTCGTCCACATTCGGGTATTTCGGCAACAACTCGGCCTTGATGCGCTGCACCGCAAAGTCGGTGACGCCGGCCACGCACTGCACGGTTTGCGTGATGGCCAGGATGTTGCGCGTGCCCACCGAGCCGTCGGGGTTGCGAAAGCCCTCGAAGGTGTAGCCGGTGAGCGCTTCGGTCGGCGACGGCTTGACGGTGGCCATCGGCAGGTTGTCCAGGCCGCGCGCGTCGGGCATCTTCAGCAGCCGCTCATGCACCCAGCTGCCGGCGGGAATGGCTTTGAGCGCGGTGCCGATCGGCACGTTGTAGCGCCGCACCACGCCGCCTTCGGCAATGTCCTCCAGCGCCACCTTGTGGCCTTGGGGCACGGTCTCGCGCAGCGTCAGGCCCGACGCGACCACGGTGCCCGCCGGCAGGCCGCCGTTGTTGGCCACGATGACGACGTTGTCGGCGTCATGCATCCGGATGGTGAGCGGCGCGCCGGACACCGGGGCGGTGTTGGTGGTGTCGGGGGCAGCGATGGCGGGGGTTTCAGGCATTGCGATCTCCTATCATGGGGCGCGCCGCGGGGGGCGGCCTCACGAATCCATGCAGACTTGAAGTAGACTATTTGGTAGCGGTACCATATTAAGCCACCGATGACTGAAAAAATCAATCTCAAACGCGCCCGTCGCGGCAGCGGGGCTATCACGCTGCGCGACGTGGCCAAACTGGCTGGCGTGGCGCCCATCACGGCCTCGCGGGTGCTCAACACGCCGGACCAGGTGTCCCAGGACGTGCGCCAGCGGGTGCTGGACGCGGTCCAGCGCACCGGCTACGTGCCCAATCGCATGGCCGGTGGCCTGGCGTCGTCGCGCAGCCGGTTGATTGCAGCGGTGGTGCCGAGCACGGTGATGTCGGTGTTCATGGAAACCATCGAATCCCTCAACAGCACCCTGTTTGACGCGGGCTACCAGCTGATGCTGGGCCAGTCGAGCTACTCGGCCGCGCGCGAAGACCTGCTGCTCGAAGCCATCATCGGGCGCCGGCCCGACGGCATTTTCCTGACCGGCATCATGCCCCCCGGCAAAGGCCGCACCCGGCTGCTGGCGTCGGGCATTCCGGTGGTTGAAACCTGGGATCTCACGCCCACCCCAATTGACATGCTGATCGGCTTCTCCCACTCTGACATTGGCCGCGAGGTGGCCAGGTTCCTGCTGGCAAAAGGACGCCGTCGGCTGGCAGTGGTGACGGCCGACGACGAACGCGCGGCCCGACGCGTGGCTGCATTCTCCGAGGCAGTGACTCACAGCGGCCGGGCCGAGGTGGTGGTGGTCAATGTGGGGGCGTCCCGATCGCTCAAAAGCGGGCGCGAGGCGATGGGGCGCCTGCTGGCCGAGGCGCCTGAGGTTGACGCGATTTTCTGCAGCTCTGACCTGCTGGCGCTGGGCGTGGTCACCGAGGCCCGCGCGCGGGGCATCGCGGTACCCAGGCGCATCGCCATCGTGGGGTTCGGCGACGTGGCGTTTGGGGCCGATCTGGTGCCGGCCCTGAGCACCGTGCAGATCAACGGCGCCGACATCGGGCAGCGGGCGGCGCGTTACCTGATGGACCGGGCCGAGGGCCGCGCGGTTCAGCAGCGCATCGTCGATGTGGGCTTTGCCATCGTCGAACGCGATACCACTTGACCAGGGTAAACCCTATTTATCGCTCCTTGACGGGCTGATTTGGTACCGCTACCATTCGAGTCATGCCAACCTGGTAGCGCTACCGGTTGCATGCATCCCGAACCGACCGCCCCGACCCCGATCACCCCCGGAGACTTGACATGAAAAAGCTGCTTTGCACCCTGGCCGCCTCGCTGGCCATAACCTCGGCCCTTGCCTGGCCCGACAAACCCGTGACGCTGGTGGTGCCGTTCCCGCCCGGTGGCTCCACCGACCTGATTGCCCGCACCCTGGTGCCCAAACTGCAGGAAAAGCTCGGCGGCACCTTCATCGTGGACAACAAGGCCGGGGCGACCGGCACCATCGGCGCCGGCGCGGTGACGCGCGCAGCGCCCGACGGTTACACCTTCTTTGTCTCGTCGCTCGGCCCGTTCGTCATCGCGCCCCATCTGCTGGCCAAGGTGCCGTACGACGCGCTCAAGGATTTCGACTACATCACCGTCGCCGTGCAGGCGCCCAACGTGCTGGTGGTGCCCGCCGCGTCGCCCCACAAGTCGATGGCCGATGTGATCGCCTTCCACAAGGCCAACCCGGGCAAGATGACGTTTGCATCGTCGGGCAACGGCAGCAGCGACCACCTGACCGCCGAACTGTTCTGGCTGCAGACCGGCACTTCCGGCATCCACGTGCCCTACAAGGGCGGCGGCCCGGTCATGACCGATCTCCTGGGCGGCCAGGTCGATGCCTCGTTCATGAACATCAACACCGCCATGCCGCAGATCACCGCCGGCAAGCTGCGGGCGCTGGCGATCACCAGCGCGAAGCGGTCGCCGCTGCTGCCCAACGTGCAAACCCTCGAGGAGTTCGGCATCAAGGACGCCAACGTCCAGTCGTGGCAGGCCATTGCAGCCCCTCGCGGCCTGCCAGCAGATATCAAGACGAAGATGCACGCAGCCATCGTGGCCAGCCTGAACGACCCGCAGGTCAAACCCAAGCTGCTGGACCTCGGCTTTGAGATCGTGGCCAACACGCCGGACCAGTTCGCGGCTTTTCAGGCGGCGGAGTTTGCCCGCTGGAAAAAGCTCATCGCGGCGCGCAACATCAAGGCCGACTGAGCCGCGCCATGTCGTCATCGACACCCCTGATCGCCGACCTGCGCGTGATCCCGGTCGCGGGCCGCGACAGCATGCTGCTGAACCTGAGCGGCGCGCACGGCCCGTTTTTCACCCGCAACCTGCTGATCCTGACCGACAACGCCGGCCGCACCGGCGTGGGCGAGGTGCCGGGCGGCGAAAAGATCCGCCAGACGCTGGAAGACGCGCGCGCGCTGGTGGTCGGCCAGCCCATTGGCGCCCACCAGCGCGTGCTGCAGCAGATGCACCAACAGTTTGCCGACCGTGACGCGGGCGGGCGCGGGCTGCAGACGTTTGATCTGCGCACCACCATCCACGCGGTCACGGCGGTCGAATCGGCGCTGCTCGATCTGCTCGGCCAGCACCTGGGCGTGCCGGTGGCGGCGCTGCTCGGTGAAGGGCAGCAGCGCGACTCGGTCGAGATGCTGGGTTACCTGTTCTATGTTGGCGACAAGGCGAAGTCCGACCTGCCCTATGTGACCGATGCGAACGCCGAGAACGACTGGTTCCGCCTGCGCCACGAGAAGGCGATGACGCCTGAGGCCATCGTCAAGCTGGCCGAAGCCGCACGCGAGAAGTACGGCTTCAACGACTTCAAGCTCAAGGGTGGCGTGCTGCGCGGCGACGAAGAAGTTGACGCCATTGTGGCGCTGCACGAGCGCTTTCCGCAGGCCCGCGTGACGCTCGACCCGAATGGCGGCTGGCTGCTGAAGGATGCGATCCGCCTGGGGCAGCGCATGCGCGGCGTGGTGGCGTATGCCGAAGACCCCTGCGGCGCCGAAGACGGCTTTTCCGGCCGCGAGGTGATGGCCGAGTTCCGCCGCGCCACCGGCCTGCCCACCGCCACCAACATGATCGCCACCGACTGGCGGCAACTGAGCCACGCGTTGTCGCTGCAGTCGGTGGATATTCCGCTGGCCGACCCGCATTTCTGGACCATGGCCGGCTCGGTGCGCGTGGCCCAGACCTGCCGCGACTGGGGCCTGACCTGGGGCTCGCATTCCAACAACCACTTTGACGTGTCGCTGGCGATGTTCACGCACGTGGGCGCCGCCGCGCCCGGCAAGGTGACCGCCATCGACACGCACTGGATCTGGCAGGACGGCCAGCGCCTGACGAAAGACCCGTTGCAGATCGTCGGCGGCCACGTGCAGGTGCCGAAGAAACCGGGCCTGGGTGTCGAACTGGACATGGCTGAGGTTGACAAGGCTCACCAGTTGTACCAACAGTACGGCCTGGGGTCGCGCGACGACGCGGTCGCCATGCAAAGCCTGATGCCCGGCTGGACCTTCAACCCCAAGCGCCCCGCGTTTGATCGTTGAACGCACGCCCCTGTCACCACCACCCCGGAGAACCCCCATGAGACCCAATCGCCTGCGCACACTCTGGAAATCGGGCGGCGCCGCCGTGAATGGCTGGCTCGCCATCCCCAACGGATTCTCCGCCGAGACCATGGCCCACCAGGGCTGGGATTCCCTCACCATCGACCTGCAGCACGGCGTCGTTGACTACCAGGGGATGATCCCGATGCTGCAGGCCATCTCGACCACCGACACGGTGCCCGTGGTGCGCGTGCCCTGGCTGGAGCCCAGCGCGCTCATGAAGGCGCTGGACGCGGGCGCCTACGCCGTCATCTGCCCGATGATCAGCACCCGTGAAGACGCGCAAAAACTGGTGGCCTACACGAACTACGCCCCCCGCGGCACGCGCAGCTTCGGGCCGGTGCGGGCCAACCTGTACGGCGGCCCCGACTACGCCCAGCACGCCGACGACACTATCGTGCGCTTTGCCATGATCGAAACCGCGCAGGCGCTGGACAACCTCGACGCCATCCTGTCGGTCGAAGGCCTGGACGCGGTCTATATCGGCCCGTCGGACCTGTCGCTGGCGCTGGGCTGCAAGCCCACTTTCGACGATGTGGACCCGCCGGTGGCGCAGGCCATCGACCACATCCTGGCGCGCGCCAAGGCCCACGGGTTGGTGGCCGGCATCCACAATGGCGCGCCCGAGGCGGCGCTGGCGCGAATCGCCAAGGGTTTCCAGTTCGTCACCGTCAGCTCGGACGCGCGGCTGATTGCCGCCGGCTCGCAGCAGGTGCTCGCCAAGATGCGCGGGCGCTGACCCTTTTCCCCACTCGTCAGGAACACGCTATGAAAATCGGATTTATTGGCCTGGGCATCATGGGCGCGCCCATGGCGCAGAACCTGCTGGCTGGCGGGCATGAGCTGTTTGTGCGCACCCGCAGCAAGGTGCCCGAGGCCCTGAAGGCCGCCACGGTGTGCGCCAGCAACGCCGAGGTCGCCCGGGCGGCCGACGTCGTGATCCTGATGCTGCCGGACACGCCGGATGTCGAGGCCGTGCTGTTTGGCGAGCAAGGCGTGGCAGCAGGTCTCAGTGCAGGAAAGACCGTGGTGGACATGAGCAGCATCTCGCCCATCGAAACCAAGGCCTTCGCCAAGAAGGTCAACGCCCTGGGCGCCGACTACCTCGATGCACCCGTGTCGGGCGGTGAGGTGGGCGCCAAGGCCGCCAGCCTGACCATCATGGTCGGCGGCGAGCCGGCCGTGTTCGAGCGCGTGAAACCGCTGTTTGAATTGATGGGCAAGAACATCACGCTCATTGGCGGCAACGGCGACGGCCAGACCTGCAAGGTGGCCAACCAGATCATCGTGGCGCTGAACATCGCGGCAGTGGGTGAGGCCCTGGTATTTGCCAGCAAGGCGGGCGCCGACCCGGCCAAGGTGCGCCAGGCGCTGATGGGCGGCTTTGCGTCGTCGCGCATCCTCGAAGTGCACGGTGAACGCATGATCAAGCGCACCTTCAACCCGGGCTTTCGCATTGCCCTGCACCAGAAGGATTTGAGCCTGGCCCTGGCCGGCGCCAAGGCCATCGGTGTGTCGCTGCCCCAGACCGCCAGCGCCGCGCAGCTGATTGGCGCCTGCGCCGCCAACGGCTGGGACCAACTCGATCACTCCGCGCTGGTCAAGGCGCTGGAGTTGATGGCCGCGCACGACGTCGCGCCGTCCTGAGGCGCTCTGGGCGCGCGGTTTTGCCGCCGGGTGGCGGCGCCGGCGCCCGTCAGGGGCTCTTCGATGCCACCGGCGCTGCGGGCACCGCGGTCGCAGCCGCCGGTGCTGGCGGCAACGGCTCGGGTACGCGGTTGCTGATGGCCGGGATCGACTGCAGGTAGCTGAAGATCGCCACCAGGTCGGCGTCGGTGAAGTGCTTGTACATCGGGATCGGCATGGGCGGCAGGATCGGGCGGCCGCGGCCCATGTGGCGGCCGGTGCGGATGGTGTCGGTGAAGTTGCGCTGGGTCCATTTGCCCAGGCCGGTGTCGCGGTCCGGCGTCAGGTTGGCCGTAAAGCTCACGCCCCAGGGGCCAGACCAGGCCGTGTTGGTGGCCGCCACCGTGGCCACCCACGGCCCCTCGGGCAGCTTGGGGGCCGGCGGCATGACCATGCCTTCGGGATGCCCCGAGAGCATGCGGCTCATGTCGGGCTCGGGGCCGGTCGGCCCCATCTTGAGCGGCGTATGGCAGTCGTTGCAGCCCGCAACGGTGACCAGGTATTTGCCGCGCGCCAGGCGCTCGGCCGTGCGGGTCGCGTCGGATCTGGCGCCGTCCTTGTCGGCCGCGTGGGCAGTGGCCGCGCTCCCGGCCAGCACCAGCAACGAGACGGTGAGCGCGGTGGCGGCGCCAATGGCGGGGTGAACAGGGGTTGTTGTCATGGCGGTTCTCCTTCAGGGTGGGGGTTGGTGGTGAATCCAGCGCTCAATGAGGGCCAGGCCCTCGGCGTCGGGGATCTGGGTGCCCAGCGGCGGCATTTGCACCAGCGGGTTTCGTGAGCGCATGCGCAGGGCCAGCACGCTCGCGTCAGCCCGGCCGGGTGTGATGCGTTGCGCGGTGGCAGCTGTACTGGTTGGCGTGCTCGTGCCCGTGCCCGCGCTCGTGCCTTGCGGACTGTGCGGCCGGTACCGGCTCTCGCCGAACAGCGAGCGCAGCACGCGTGCCGCGCTGGCGCCACGGTCGGCGCTACCCTGCGCCAGCGCGAGGTCCAGCGAGGCCAGCGGGCCGGCGTCGTTGTGGCAATGGCTGCAATTGGCGTGCAGGTAGCCCAGCGCCGCGCGTTCGACGGGCGTGGCAGCGGGCACGCGCGGCGGGTCGGTCAGCAGCGCCACCGGCAGGTTGCGCAACAGGCCGCGCGCCACCAGGCCGCGCAGGTCGAGGTGCGCGGCTTGGGCAGGCTCGGCGTGCGGGGCCAGCGGGTCGCGCTCGGGCGAGAGCTGGAGCGCACTCACCCCCAGCACCGGTACCGCGGCGCCCTCGTGGCAGGCGCGGCAATCGGCTTCGGCCGGAATCTCGTAGCGGCCACCGGGCGCAGCGGCTACCGGCAGCGCCCTGACGCCGCCGGCCGGGGCCAGCACCGCGTCGTTGCCCTCGGCGTTCCAGATGTAGGTGGCGTAGCGCCACGAGCCGTCGGCCAGCCGCTCGATGAAGCGGGTTTCGACCAGGCGGCCATGGCCGAATTCCTTCCACAGGCGCGTGCCCGGCGGAAACGCCCAGGCGTCGGGACGCGCCGCATCGATGGCCGTCCCCGGCGGCAGATACAGCCAGCGACGCTTGGCCGCACCGTCCGACCACAACGGGTACTGCGGCGAGAACGGCAAGTTTTCGGGGCGCACCTGCGTGGTTGAACCGGTCACGTACAAGCCCGTGTCGCGCAGGTGCTGCGGCAGGGCCGGCGCGCTGTCGGCGGCCTTGCCCGCAGGACGCTCCCGCGTGACGGGTTTCGCGTCGGCGATGCCAGGCGTGCCCAGTGCGGCAAGCACGGCGCACAGCACTGCCAGGCCATAGCGGGCCACCGGGTTCATGGCACCCGTCCTGAACGCGGCGCGCATGACGGGCGGCCCCGGCGGTGGCAGCCCATGCCGGCGCGGGCACTGGCGGCGCCGAACACGGTGATGAGCGGTCTGGTCATGCTGGATACCTCTGGTGAACATCGCAGCCCCGGGGTGGGCGGCGGCTGGTTTTCACTGTAGGCAAGGCACGCGGGCGGCGCTCCTAAATATTGCTTAGGCAAACCTTAAATTCTTCGTAAGCATCGGTCTGCAGGCCCCCAATCTCGGTCGCCACTCCGCTGGCGACGACCCACGGCGGGAACATTCGGCGACAGGTTGAGCGTTGGCCGGGCCCCGTTATCAGGCCCGCGTGCGCCCAAGCAAAACGCCACCCGAAGGTGGCGTTTTGCTTGGGTAAATGCTATTATTTACATAGCAAACAATGACCAGTGGATGCGGACAACAAGCCTATTTAAGTCAAAAACAGGCCCAAAACCCGTTTTACACCCGGCAACCCAGTTGGCCCTTCTTGCTGTTCTCGTAGTAGGTCAGGTCGCCGGGGCAGGCGGGCTTTTTCTCAGGGGTGGCGGTGCCGGCCTTGGCGGTGCAGGCGTAGGCGCCGGTCTTCTTGCTCACGCTCTTGGCGTTGAGCTTCCAGCCCTCGGGGCAGGTGGGGCCGGAGGCCTTGGCCGTCTTGGCGGCGGACGCAGCGGGTGCGGCCGGCGCGGCGGCTACGGGCGGCGGGGGCGGCGCAGCGACCTTGAGCATGGTCACGACGTTTTTGCCGCTGCAGGCCAGGTGGCTGGTAACTTTTTTGCCTTCGGCCATGGTGCGGTAGTCGCCGCCCTTGGCGTAGGTGTGCGTCACTTTGTAGGGGATGGCGTTCTTGTCCGTGACCTTGATGTCCACCGTGGTGCCGTCGCCCCAGTAAAAGCGCACGCCGCAGTTGGCCGCTTCGGCCACGTCGAGCGCGATCGTTGCGGTCACGTTCTGGCCAGCCATCGGTTGGGCCGGCTCGAGCTTCACGCCCGACAGGGTTTGGGCGCCGGCGATGGTGGCACCGAAGGTGACGCCGACGGCCACGGCCGCGCCGGCCAGTTGCTTCCAGTTCTGCATAGCTTCTCCTCGTGGTTTTGTAAGGCTTTGGTTATACCGCAGCTTCGAGTGCGTTGACAAACAGGGCCGGCACGTCGCAGCCGGTTTGCTCGAATATTTCCTGAAAACAGGTCGGGCTGGTGACATTGATCTCGGTCACGCAGTCGCCGATCACGTCCACGCCGGCCAGCAGCAGGCCGCGGCTCATCAGCACCGGGCCCAGCGCCTCGCCGATCTCGCGGTCGCGCGCAGTCAGCGGCTGCGCCACGCCCTTGCCGCCCGCGGCCAAGTTGCCGCGCACCTCGCCGCCCTGCGGAATGCGGGCCAGGCAAAACGGCACCGGCTCGCCGCCGATGATCAGCACCCGCTTGTCGCCCTGCGCGATGGCCGGCAAAAACTTCTGCACCATCACGCTCTCGGCGCCGTCCTTGTTGAGTGTTTCGATGATCGAGCCGAGGTTCAGCCCGTCGTCCTTGACGCGGAAGATACCCATGCCGCCCATGCCGTCCAGCGGCTTGAGGATGATGTCGCGGTGCTCGGCATGAAAGCGCCGGATATCGCCGGCATCGCGCGTCACCAGCGTGGGGCCGATGAACTGCGGAAACTCCATGATGGCCAGCTTTTCGGGATGGTCGCGCAGCGCACGCGGCTTGTTGAACACCTTGGCGCCCTCGCGCTCGGCTTGCTCCAGCAGGTGGGTGGCGTAGAAGTATTCGCTGTCGAACGGCGGGTCTTTGCGCATCACCACACAGCCAAAATCTTTCAGCGCCTGCGGCCGCTCGTCGGGGTACGACTGCGCCGAGGTGAACCACGCCTGCGCGTCACCGGTGAGGGTGATGTCGCGCACATACGCGGTGACGCTGCCGCCGCGCTGCCACATGATGTCCTTCGGCTCGCAGGCCGACAGCGTATGGCCGCGCCGCTGCGCCTCGCGCATCATGGAAAACGTGGTGTCCTTGTAAATCTTGAAGGATTCCAGCGGGTCGGCGATGAAGAGGATGTGCATGGTATGGGTGGTGCGGGTGTCAGTCGCCGGTGCGCGGCTTCTTGTAGTTTTGCACAAACAGTGCGATTGCGCCCGCCACCACACCCCAGAACGCCGACCCCACACCCGCCACCACCACGCCGCTCAGCGTCACCAGAAACGTGATGAGCGCCGCCTCACGGTGGTGTTCGTCCTTCAGCGCCACGGCCAGGCCGTTGCCGATGGTGCCCAGGAGCGCCAGCCCGGCGATCGCCACCACCAGCTCCTTGGGGAAAGCCGTCAGCAGCCCGGTGACGGCGGCGCCAAAGATGCCAATCACCACGTAGATGGCGCCGCAGCTCACGGCGGCGGTGTAGCGTTTGGCCGGGTCTTCGTGCGCCTCGCGGCCCATGCAGATGGCCGCGGTGATGGCGCTCAGGTTCAGCGCGAACGCACCAAACGGCGCCAGCAGCAGCGTGGCCACACCGGTGAGCGTGATGATCCTGGAGATCGGCATCTGATACCCGGCCGCCTGGATGGCCGCCACGCCCGGCAGGTTTTGTGAGGCCATGGTCACCACGAACAGCGGCAGCGCCAGGCTGATGATCGCGGCCAGGGTGAACTGCGGCATCGTGAAAACCGGCTTTGCAAAGGCAAATGTGACCGATGTCCACGCCATCTGGTCATTGTATGCTACATAAATAATAGCAACGAGCAGACTGGCCACCACCGCGTAGCGCGGCGCCAGCCGCCGCGCCAGCAGGTAGCTACCCAGCATCAGCAGCACCAGCGGCAGCGCCGTCTGCGCCGCCGCGAACGCCTGCAGCCCAAAACGCGCCAGCACACCGGCCAGCAGCGCCGAGGCAATCGCCATGGGGATGCGGTTCATCAGCGCCTCGAACCAGCCGGTGACGCCGAACAGCGTGATCAGCGCCGCGCACACCAGAAACGCCCCCACCGCCTCGGCCATGCTGAAGCCACCGGTCAACCCGGCGGTGGCCAGCACCGCCGCACCCGGCGTGCTCCACGCCACCATCACCGGCTGGCGCAGCCAGAGCGAGGGCAGCAGCGAGCACAGGCCCATGCCGAGGCCGAGTGCCCACATCCACGAGCTGATCTGCGCCGGGGTGGCGCCGAGCGCGGTCGCCGCCTGGAACACGATCGCCACCGAGCTGGTGAAACCGACCAGCACGGCGACGAAGCCTGCGGTCACGGCAGAGAGGGAAAGATCGGTCAGGCGAAGGCGCATCCGCCGAGGATAGCAACGACCCGACGGTGATCAGATCTCGACCTTCGACCCGAGCTCGACCACGCGATTCGTCGGCAGGCTGAGGAAATCGGCCGCCGCGGCCGCGTTGCGGTGCATGCCGGCGAACAGCTTCTCGCGCCAGTCGGCCATGCCGCCACCGATGGTCGGGATGACGATGTCGCGCGAGAGAAAGTAGGACGTGTCCATGTCGTCCATCACGCAGCCGCGGTTGCGCAGCTGCGCCAGCGCCTCGGGCACGTCGGGCTCGTTCTTGAAGCCGAAGTTGAGCGTGACCTGCCAGCAGTCGCGGCCGAGTGGCTCCATCTCGCAGCGCTTGTCGAAACC
>JANOBJ010000044.1:0-30947 GCA_031411575.1 Betaproteobacteria bacterium
GCCAGTTGCTCCAGCTCTGGCCGCGCCAGCATGGTGCGCAACTCGGGCTGGCCGATCAGCACGATCTGCAACAGCTTTTTCTCGTTGGTTTCCAGGTTGGTCAGCAGGCGCAGCTGCTCCAGCACGTCGGCGCTCAGGTTCTGCGCCTCGTCGATGATGAGCACGGTGTTGCGACCGGCGGCATGGGCGGCCAGCAAGTAGTCGTTCAGCGGGTCGATGCAGTCCTTGACCGACGCCTGGCCGGGCCCTTCGTGGCGCACCGCGATGTGCAGTTCATCACAGACCGAGCGCAGCAGTTCGGTGGCGCTGAGCTTGGGGTTGAAGATGTAGGCGACGTTGCAGTTGTCGGGCACCTGCTCCAGGAAGCAGCGGCAGACCGTGGTCTTGCCGGTGCCGATCTCGCCCGTGACCAGCACGAAGCCGCCACCGCCGCTCAGGCCGTAGAGCAGGTGCGCCAGCGCTTCGCGGTGCCGCTCGCTCATGAAGAGGTAGCGGGGATCGGGTGCGATCGAAAACGGATCCTGCGTCAGACCGAAAAATTGCGCGTACATGGCCCGAGGATACCTGCGCCGCGCGGGGCGGATCAATTGCTATAAAAAGTATAGCTAATTATGACCAGAGGACGAGCACTGCACGCTGTTATTACTGAAAAAAAGTGGGCGTCCGGCGGTTGCGGGCTTCACCCTGGTGAGCAGCGACCTCCGGGAGGAGGCGCTTCGCGGAGACGTTCAGGCCAGCACCGCCCACGTTGCCCACAGCACGCCCAGCGCGATCATGACGGCCGCGATACGAAAGGCATGGCGTTGCAAAGGCGGCTCCTCGGCACCGGCAGCCGAAACGTCCAGAACAGAAAAAGCGGAATTTCCGGTTGAATATTGCATGGCTCTCTTCTCCTGAGTTTTGATGCGTCTGGTAGCGGCTGACGCAGGACCCCCCCGGGTCCTGCGTCATCCTTACCCCCCTCTGAGGCCCTGACTGCGGGCCCCTCCCTGACTGCACCGGGGCCTTGCGGCTCCGTCACAGACAACCTGACGATAGGGGTTTCAAAAGGCGCTTCCAAGGCCTCGCGCCGCACGAAACCACGCAACTTGCCAACTAAGACACACTTCGTTACTTAAAGTGACAATTTGTAATTCCGGGTTGTTGCGGGGGCACGTCGCCCGTGCCGCGAGGAGCCAGGAGGGGTCGGGATGGACTAGCCGTGAAACCCACCGCCGTCCAGAAACTGCTGCTCGTCAGGCGTGGTGGGCCTGCCGAGCACCGCGTTGCGGTGGGGAAGGCGACCAAAACGCGCCACGATGTCGTGGTGTTCCTGAGCGTGTTTCATCAGCGCCGGGTCGAGCGCGCGCTGCAGCGCCAGCGAGCGCTGCTGGTCGGCCAAGTCTTCGGAATGCGCGAACGGCAAATACAGGAACAACCGCAGCGGCGCTTCGATAGCGGCATCCAGTCCGGCGGCAATCGTGCGCGTGGCGACGGCGCGGGCCTGCGCGTCGGTCGCATAGACGCGCGGCGTGTCGCGAAACGCGTTGCGCGGGTACTGGTCGAGCAGGATCACCAGCGCCAGCGCACCGGTAGCGTCGGTCTCCCAGACGACGAGTTCGCCGCGCACGGCACGCTCATGCGCGTCCAGAAAGCGGGCGCCAAATGCAGCGTCGAACGCGGCATGCTTGGAGAACCAGCGCTTCGGCCCCGCGTCACCCCAGAACGCGACAACGGCAGCGCCTTCGGTCAAGGGCAGGGTCATGGTTTGTCAAGCTCGCGACAGGGCAACAGGGCGATCCGGCTTCTAGAATAGCTGCCACAGCCTGACAGGCTGCGACCGCTTTCGCCACCGATGAGGCAACCCATGAACCAGACCTTCCCCCCAGCCGCAGTCTCCGCCACCCCTGCCATCACGGCCCGTATTGCGGTGGTCAGCGCCACCTGGCACCGCGACATCGTGAACCAGTCGATCCAGGCGATCGTGGCTGAAGTCGGGCGCAGTTGCTCAACCAGCAGCCGCGTGGAGCAGTTCGAGGTGCCGGGTGCGTTCGAAATTCCGCTGCACGCCAAGCGGCTTGCGGCCACCGGGCGCTACGACGCCATCATCGCCTGCGGGCTGGTCGTCAATGGCGGCATTTACCGGCACGAGTTCGTGGCCGCCGCCGTGATCGATGGTCTGATGCGCGTGCAATTGGACAGCGATGTGCCGGTGTTCTCGGCCGTGCTCACGCCGCGCGACTTTCACGAGCACGACGAGCACCAGCGCTTTTTCAGCGAGCATTTCATCAAGAAGGGCACCGAAGTGGCGCAGGCCTGCGTGCGGACGCTCGCCAGCCTGCGCGAGCTGGAGGCGGTCGCCTGAACGCCGGGCGCAGCTCGCGCGGCGGCACAGCGGCAGCGGCGCGCACGGCGTGGATTTGACCGCAGCGGTTCACCCCTTGCGGGCTTGCTGCGCCTCCATTTCGCGCACCAGCGCACGCGCCTCGTCGCCTTCGGGGATCGGCTGGCCGCCGTCGCGCCACTGCACGGCGGCTTTGAAGCCCTCGGTCTGCGCGTAACGGCGAAACCACAGGCCTTCGGGGTTGTGGCGGGTGATGCCGTCAAAGACGGTGGCCATCTGCTGGCTCTGCTCCAGGCCCATGGTCAGCATCACCTGGTTGACCACCATCTTGTGCATCGCCAGATGGCTGCGCGGCACGCCGGCGATGCGGGTGGCCAGCGCCATCGTGGCGGCGTCCAGCTGCTCAGCCGGCACCACGGTGTTGGCCAGGCCCCAATCGGCAGCGGTTTTGCCATCGATGGTGTCGCCGGTGAACATCATCTGCTTGGCGCGCGCGGGACCCAGGCGGTAGGTCCACATGGCAGTGGTCGGGCAGCCCCACACGCGGGTGGGCATGTAGCCGATGCGCGCGTCGTCGGCCATCACCAGCAAGTCGCAGCACAGCGCGATGTCGCTGCCGCCCGCTGCCGCGTAGCCGTGCACCTTGGCAATGGTGGGTTTGGGGCTTTTCCACAGCGTCATGAAGTCTTCGGTGTTGCGCTTCATGAAGGCGTAGTCGTCCAGCGGGTCCCAGGGGTGTCGCTCTTGCTGGCAGGGGTGGTCAATCTCGCTGCCGCCAAAGTGGGTCAGGTCATAGCCGCCGCAAAAGCCCTTGCCCGCGCCCTCGACCACGATGACGTGGATGTTCGGCTCGGCATTGGCCCACTCCACTGCCGCGCGGATTTCCCGCGGGGTGGCGTCGTTGATGGCGTTGTAGTGCTCGGGGCGGTTCAGCAGCAGGCGGGCGATGCGCGGGTTCGCTGCGTCGGGGTCGATGCGCAGGGTGGTGAAAGCTGGCACGGCGTGTCTCCAGTGGTTTTGGCGCATGATGCCACGCCCACCGCACCCACGACAATGCTATAAAATTAATAGCAAACTATGACCATGGGATGCGGACAAAAAGGCTATTTGATGCCTAAAACGGCTTTTTGACACGCTGCGGGGGCACCCACCTCCAGGTGAGCAGCACCAGCGTCGCGAACGCGGTGTAGGCGGCCACAAACACCCACCCCGGCGCCTCAAAAAAGATCAGCCGCGACAACCAGTGTTCGATGAACGATTCGCCATAGCCGCTCTGGCCCGCGCGCTGGCGCAGCGCCTGCTCCCAGATGGTGAGCGGACACAGCTGGCCCAGCCAGCTTTGCAGCGCGATGAACACCATCAGCAACAGATGTGTCACCCGCAAACCAAACCGGCGCACCCAGCGCCAGCCGCGCGCACCACCCACCAGGAACAACCCCTCACCGACCACGACGAACGCGACGATGGCCACGTGCGCCGCCAGAATCAGGTCGGCCAGGGCTCCGGCGGCGGCGGGGGAGAGTGCGTTCATGCTGGTGATTGTGCGTGGCACTGCGGCGATAGCGGAAAAGTTGCGGGCGCAACCAAATCGCTTTATAGTTGCAGGCGCAACTAAATGAAGCCATGTCTGGCGTCAACTAGTTGCTGCTCGCTACCTACCGACCGCCGCCACGACCCGTGAACCCAACGCCCGCCATGCGTGCCGAACCGACGCCCCAGACCTCCTTGCCCCTTCATGTGCCAGTGCTGATCGCCGGTGGCGGCCCGGTGGGCCTGACGCTGGCGGCGCTGCTGTCGCGCCACGGCGTTCCCAGCCTGGTGATCGAGGCCGACGAGGGCTATTGCACCGGCAGTCGTGCGATCTGCATGTCGCGCCGCTCGCAGGAGATCTTGGGCTGGGTCGGTGCGGACCGGCCGCTGGTCGACAAGGGCCTGTCGTGGGTGGGCGGGCGCAGCTACTGGCAGGGTACCGAGGTGCTGCATTTCGAAATGCCGAGCGAGCCGACGCAGCGCTTCGCGCCGATGGTGAACATCCAGCAGTTCCATGTGGAGGCGTTCGCGCACCAGGCCGCGCAGGCCTGCGGCAACCTGGCCGATGTACGCTGGCAAAGCCGTGTCAGCGCCGTGCAGCCCCGGGCGGACGGGGTGGCGGCCGAGGTGCACACCCCGCATGGCACAAAGACCGTGCAGGCCGATTACCTGGTGGCCTGCGACGGCGGCCGCAGCACCGTCCGCGAGCAGCTGGGCCTGCAGCTGCAAGGCACGCAATACGACGGCAAGTACGTGATCGTGGACATCGTGCAGAAGACCCGGCACCCGGTTGAGCGGCTAGCCTGGTTTGACCCACCGTCCAACCCCGGCTCTACGCTGCTGATGCATCGCCAGCCGGGCGACGTGTGGCGCATTGATTACCAGATCCGCGACGATGAAGACCCGGCCGAGGCGGTGAAGCCCGAGAACGTGCTGCCGCGCGTGCAGAGCCACCTCACGATGATCGGCGAGCACGAGCCCTGGGAGCCGCTGTGGATATCGATCTACAACGCCAAGTGCCTCACGCTGGACCAGTACCGCCATGGCCGCGTGCTGTTTGCCGGCGATGCCGCGCACCTGGTGCCGATCTTCGGCGTGCGCGGCCAGAATTCCGGGCTGGACGACGCCGGCAACCTGGCCTGGAAACTGGCGCGCGTGATCGACGGCCGCTCGCCCGACAGCCTGCTCGATTCGTACTCCACGGAGCGTGTGCACGCGGCGCGCGAGAACATTGCCTACGGCGCCAAGAGCACCGAGTTCATGGCACCACCCAACTTCGCGTTCAAGCTGATGCGCGAGGCTACGCTGCGGCTGGCGGTTGTGGACGACTGCGTCCGCCCGCTCATCAACCCGCGGCAATCCGTGCCCACCGTTTACGGGGATTCATCCCTGAACGTTGCGCAGGGCGACGGCTGGGCCAACGACCTGGCCGCACCCGGTGCGCCTGCGCCCGAGGCGTTGCTGGCCGGGATTCAGGGGCCGTTCCATTTGTCCAGCCGGTGGGGCCACGATTTCGTGTGCCTCGTGTTGGCCGACGGGCCGTTGCCGCACGCCATCAAGTCGCTGGTCGAGCACGGTGTAGCCGTGATTGACATTGCGCCCGGGGCCGACACGGCCGGTCAGGCCTGGCAACGTTATGGCCTGACGGGTACGGCGGATCAGGCGCTGGTGCTGGTGCGTCCCGATGGCTACGTGATGGGCCGCTGGCACGGCCTCGACCCGGCGCCGCTGCTGATGGCATTGCGAACCCACGGAGTTGCCACATGACCGATGCCGAACTGGACCAGAGTTACACCGCTGTCTGCGAAGCGCTCGCGCAAGTGGGGCAGGGCCAGGCGCCTGTGTTCCTGTCGATGCTGTGCCTGTCGCTGATGAGCCGCTTTGAGCGGGCCGACGAGGTGCTGCCGCTGATCGCGCAGGCCCGGGCGCAATGCGATGCGGGGGCGCGGCAGGATGGCTAGCCCGACGCGCCTGTCGGGTCGCACCGTACCGCGAGCGCGGGCGGCCATGCCTCCGCCCGCGCTCGACCAGTTCCTGACCTACCGGCTGCACCAGGTCAGCAAGCTCACGGACAAGCACAGCAGCGATGCGCATGCCGCCGAGCTCGGGTTGGGCGTGGGCGAGGGGCGCTGTCTGGCCGCGATTGGCAACTTCGCGCCTCTCTCGGTCAATGATCTGGCGTCGCGCGCGAACCTCAACAAGGCCCAAGCCAGCCGCGCTGCACAGTCGCTGGTTGCGCGCGGCCATGTGCACAAAGAGCCGAGCGCGCACGATGCTCGCAGCGTAGTACTAACGTTGACACCGGCCGGAAACACCCTCTGGCAGCAGGTGATGGACTTGATTGCTCGGCGCAATCGCGAGATATTTGGTTGCCTGACGTTTACCGAGCAGCAACAACTGGGGCGTATGCTGGGCCGATTGATTCAGCACGCAAGCAACCATGGCGACACACGCAAGGCCGTGCCGAAATAGCGCGCCAAGTACACCGTTTTTAACTGCGGGCAGTCTGCCCGCCAAAGGAGTTCCCGATGGGCCAACTCCATGATCCGGGCTTCGAGCCGGATGACCTGACCGTACGGATCTCGGAGCTGCTGGTCGCCACCGCGGACAGCGGCGATGCGCTGATCAACAGCTCGGTGCAGGAAGTGCTGCAGCTGCTGCGCGAGCGGCTCAAGATGGACGTGGTGTTCGTGTCCGAGTTCGTCAATGGTCAACGGGTGTTTCGCCGCGTCGACAGCGGGCTGGGGCGCAAAGGCCCCAAGGTGGGTGATTCCGACCCGCTGGAAGCAACCTTCTGCCAGGCCGTGGTGGATGGCCGCATGCCCGGCATGGTGCCCGATGTGGAGGTGCTGCGCACCCAGGTCGAGTTGCCACCCATCGGCAAGGGCATTGGCGCCTTTCTCAGCACGCCGATTGTGATGAAAGACGGCAGCGTCTACGGCACGTTGTGCTGCTTCAGCATGAGCCCCAATCCGAGTCTCAAAGAGCGCGACCTGCAAAACCTCAAGTTCTCGGCCAAGCTCACAGCACAGAAGATTGAAGAGCAGAACGCGCGTCGCAGCGATCCGCCACCCGACAAATGGGCGCTTGAGCCGATCAAGCCGGTCTAGCGGTGGCTGTCGCCGTGCCTATAGCCATAAATTCGGGCGGCCATTGGCAGCGTGGGGTGTGAAGCAGGGGACAAAACCTTACAATGGAGGGTTGGTCTGCCTTGCAGCAGTCACCCTCTCATGAACGCCCCCATCGACGTCTCCTTTTTCGCGCGCGCCGCCAAGCCGCTGACCAGTTACCGCAAGTACTGGGCGGCCCGCTTTGGCACTGCCCCGTTTTTGCCGATGAGCCGCGCCGAGATGGACAAGCTGGGCTGGGACAGCTGCGACATCATCATCGTCACCGGCGACGCCTATGTGGACCACCCGAGCTTTGGCATGGCGGTGATCGGCCGCATGCTGGAGGCGCAGGGTTTTCGTGTCGGCATCATCGCCCAGCCCGACTGGCAGAGCGCCGAGCCGTTCCGCACTCTCGGCAAGCCCAACCTGTTTTTCGGCGTGACCGCCGGCAACATGGATTCGATGATCAACCGCTACACTGCGGACCGCAAGATCCGCAGTGACGACGCCTACACCCCCGGCGACGTGGGCGGCAAGCGGCCGGACCGCGCGGCCATCGTCTACAGCCAGCGCTGCCGCGAGGCTTTCAACGATGTGCCCATCGTGCTGGGCGGCATCGAAGGCAGCCTGCGCCGCATCGCGCACTACGACTACTGGAGCGACAAGGTGCGTCGCTCGGTGGTGGTGGACGCCAAGTGCGATCTGCTGCTGTATGGCAACGCCGAGCGCGCCATCGTGGAGATCGCGCACCGCCTGGCCGCCAGGGAACCCGCGCAGCAGATCACCGATGTGCGCGGCACGGCGTTTGTGCGCCGCAGTGACGATGAGTCGCGCATCGGCTGGTTCGAGATTGATTCCACGAAAGTCGATGAGCCGGGCCGGGTCGAGTCGCACATCAACCCCTACCAGACCACCAGCGAGCAGGCGGCCGCGCAGGGGCAGACTTGCAGCAAGGAAGACGCGGACGCGGGCAATGTGGCCGAAGCTGCCAACCCCGCCATCCAGCCGCTCACCTTCGTTCCCAACCCCGCCCTGTATGGCAAAGGCAGTGTCAAGGTGCCTCCGCGCGACCGCAGCGTGATCCGGCTGCCGAGCTACGAGCAGGTCAGGAGCGACCCGGTGCTCTATGCCCACGCCAACCGCGTGCTGCACCTGGAGACCAACCCCGGCAACGCCCGCGCGCTGGTGCAGGCGCACGGCGAGGGGGCCACCTCGCGCGACGTCTGGATCACGCCGCCGCCGATTCCGCTCACCACGGCCGAGATGGATTTTGTGTTTGATCTGCCCTACGCGCGCAGCCCGCACCCGGCCTATGCGGACGAGCAGGGCAGCCATGATGGCGCCACCAAGATCCCCGCGTGGGAGATGATCCGCTTTTCCGTGAACATCATGCGTGGCTGCTTTGGTGGTTGCACCTTTTGTAGCATCACCGAGCATGAAGGCCGGATCATTCAGAGCCGCAGTGAAGACTCGGTGATCCGCGAGGTTGAAGACATCCGCGACAAGGTGAAGGGCTTCAACGGCACGATTTCCGATTTGGGCGGCCCCACGGCCAACATGTACCGCATCGGCTGCAAAAGCCCCGAGATCGAGGCAGCTTGCCGCAAACCCAGCTGCGTGTACCCCGGCATCTGCCAGAACCTGAACACCGACCACGCGCCGCTGATCAAGATGTACCGCCGCGCGCGCGCCTTGAAGGGCGTGAAGAAAATCTTGATCGGCTCGGGCCTGCGCTACGACCTGGCCGTGCAAAGCCCCGAGTACGTGAAAGAACTGGTGCAGCACCACGTCGGCGGGTACCTGAAGATTGCACCCGAGCACACCGAGCAGGGGCCGCTGACCAAGATGATGAAGCCCGGCATCGGCAGTTATGAAAAATTCCGCCAGATGTTTGAGAAGTACTCGGCCGAGGCGGGCAAAAAGCAGTATCTGATCCCTTACTTCATCGCCGCGCACCCCGGCACGAGTGACGCCGACATGATGAACCTGGCCGTCTGGCTCAAGAAGAACGGTTTTCGCGCCGATCAGGTTCAGACGTTTTACCCGAGCCCGATGGCCACCGCCACGGCGATGTACCACACCAACCGCAACCCGCTGCGCAAGATCCACCGCGAAGCGACGGCGGAAGACTCGGTGGACATTGTGCGCGGCGAGAAGCGCCGCCGTCTGCACAAGGCCTTCTTGCGCTACCACGACCCCAACAACTGGCCGGTGCTGCGCGAGGCGCTCAAGGCCATGGGCCGTGCTGATTTGATCGGCAATGGCAAGCACCACCTGATTCCCACCTACCAGCCGCTGACCGACGGCAGCTACCAGAGCGCGCGGCGCAAGAATTCGACGGTGGCGCCGGTGAAGGCGGTCGCTCCAGTGAAGGGCCGCATCCTGACCCAGCACACCGGCCTGCCGCCGCGCGTGACCGGTAGCGCTCCAAAAGCCGGAATTTCAAGCAAAAAGAGCCGGTAGTCCGCGTGCTCTGGTCATAGTTTGCTATCCATAATATAGCAACAGTTTCTGACCTTTGGCTCATGTCAGATCGCACGGCGGCACGGCACTCGCGAGCCACCACGGCCACCGGCTGCCGCTCGATTCCCGCGCGCTTCCGGCGCCGCCACACCGGGTGGCTACAATGATTTTCCTGCCTTCCTTTCGTCGGACCACCCCGACAACCATCCCCATGCAACCCACGGTCAAACCCCAGAATTCCAACTTCTCTTCCGGCCCCTGCGCCAAGCGGCCCGGCTACAACGTGGCCGAGCTGCAACTTGACGCACTGGGCCGCTCGCACCGCTCAGCCCTGGGCAAGAAGCTGCTCGGGCTGTGCTGTACCGAGACGGCGCGCATCCTCGGGCTGCCAGACGGCTACCGCGTGGCCGTGGTGCCCGGCTCCGACACGGGTGCGGTGGAGATGGCGATGTGGTCGCTGCTCGGGCCGCGCGGCGTGGACGTGCTGGCCTGGGAGTCGTTTGGCTCCGGCTGGGTGACCGACATCGTCAAGCAGCTCAAACTGCCCAATGTCAACAAGCTCGAAGCGGGCTATGGCGACATCGTGGATTTCGCCAAGGTCAACTTCGACCATGACGTGGTGTTCACCTGGAACGGCACCACCTCGGGCGTCAAGGTGCCCCATGGCAATTGGATTCCTGCCGACCGCGCGGGCTTGACGATTTGTGACGCCACCTCCGCCGTGTTCGCCATGGCGCTGCCCTGGGACAAGCTCGATGTCATCACTTTCTCCTGGCAAAAAGTGCTGGGCGGTGAGGGCGCCCACGGCATGCTGGTGCTGGGGCCGCGCGCGGTGGAGCGGCTCGAGAGTTACAGCCCGCCCTGGCCCATGCCCAAGGTGTTTCGCATGACCTCGGGCGGCAAGCTGACCGAAGGCTTGTTCAAGGGGGAAACCATCAACACCCCGTCGATGCTGTGCGTGGCCGATTACCTGGATGCGCTGGCCTGGGTCGAGCGCATCGGCGGCGTCACGGCCACCATCGCGCGCAGCGAAGCCAACCTGAAGGTCATCGCCGATTTCGTGGCTGCGAATGACTGGATCGATTTCCTCGCCAAAGACCCGGCCACGCGCTCCAACACCAGCGTGTGCATGAGCCTGAAGCTCGACGAAGCCCAGGTCAAGCAGGTGGTGAAGCTGCTGGAAGCCGAAGGCGTGGCCTTCGACATTGGCGCCTACAAGGACGCACCCGCGGGCATCCGCATCTGGTGTGGCGCCACGGTGGAGCCGTCCGACCTGCAGGCACTGATGCCGTGGCTCGAATGGGCTTACCGCAAGGTCAGCGGCTAAACGGCCAGCTGATTCCCCTCGCCACAGAACCGCACCTACCCCGCTGGAAACCCATGCCCATGTACAAGGTCAAAACCTACAACCAGATCTCGGTCAAGGGCCTCGACCGGTTTCCGAGGCAGTCGTATGAAGTGGGCAGCGACATGACGCGCCCCGACGCCTGCTTGCTGCGCAGCCACAAGCTCCACGGCGAGGCGGTGCCGCCCTCGCTGCTGGCGGTGGCGCGCGCCGGCGCCGGCGTCAACAACATCCCGGTGGCCGAATACGGCAAGCAGGGCATCGTGGTCTTCAATACGCCGGGCGCCAACGCCAATGCGGTGAAAGAACTGGTGATGGCGGGCATGCTGCTGGGCACGCGCGGCATTTTGCCGGGCATCGGCTATGTGCAGTCGCTGACCCAGATGACCGACGCCGCCGAGATGGCCGCCTTGCTCGAGAAGGAAAAATCGCGCTTTGCCGGTGGCGAAATCAAGGGCAAGACGCTGGGTATCGTCGGCCTGGGCGCGATCGGCTCGATGGTGGCCGACATGGCGCTGGCCATGGGCATGAAGGTACTGGGGTTTGACCCGGCGCTCTCGATCGATGCGGCCTGGCGCCTGTCCAACGAGGTCACGCGCATGGAAAACCTGCCTTCGCTGCTGGCGCGGTCTGACTACGTCTCGCTGCACGTGCCCGCCATGGATGCGACGCGTCACATGATCAACGCCGACACGCTGGCGGGCGTCAAGTCGGGCGCGGTGTTGCTGAATTTTGCGCGTGAAACCATTGTCGATTCAGCGGCTGTGCTGAAAAGCCTCGACGCCGGCCGGCTGGGACGCTACGTCTGCGATTTCCCCGAGCCTGCGATGCTCGGCCATGCCAAGGTGATCGCCATGCCGCACATCGGCGCCAGCACCGAAGAATCCGAAGACAACTGCGCCGTGATGGCCGCCGACCAGCTGATGGACTACCTGGAAAACGGCAACATCGTGAACTCGGTGAACTTTCCCGGCGTCAGCATGGGCCGCACGCCGGGCACCGCGCGCATCACGTTTTCCAACGACAACGTGGCCGGCGTGCTGGGCCATGTGCTGTCGGTGCTGGCCGACCACAAGGTCAACGTCATCGACATGATGAACAAAAGCCGCGGCGAGCTGGCCTTCAACATCATCGATGTCGAGACCGCGCCCGGCGAAGCCGTAGCCAGCTCGATCCAGGCGGTCGAGCACGTGATCCGGGTTCGCGTGTTGTAACCACTCACGCCATGGCGCCATGCACAGCCTCAAGGCCGGCCCATGCGCTACTCGCACACCCTCGGCGCCCACACCTACCGCTTTGACGACCTGCGCACGCTGATGGCGCGGGCCACGCCGCCGCGCTCGGGCGACCGGCTGGCCGGCGTGGCGGCCAGCAGCGCGCAAGAGCGGGTGGCGGCGCAGATGGCGCTGGCGGCACTGCCGCTGACCACTTTTCTGAACGAAGCGGTGGTGCCATACGAAGACGATGCCGTCACGCGGCTGATCATCGACACGCACTACGCGGCCGCCTTTGCGCCGGTCAGCCACCTGACACTGGGCGATTTCCGCAACTGGCTGCTGGGCGACGCCGCCACGCCCGAGGCCCTGGCCACACTGGCGCCGGGCCTCACGCCCGAGATGGTGGCGGCGGTCAGCAAGCTGTGCCGGTTACTGGATCTGGTGCTGGTGGCACGCAAATGCCGCGTGGTCACGCGTTTTCGCGGCACGCTCGGGTTGCCGCAGCGGCTGGCCACGCGCCTGCAGCCCAACCACCCGACCGATGACGCCGCCGGCATCGCGGCCAGCCTGCTCGACGGCCTGCTGCACGGCAGCGGCGACGCGGTGATTGGCATCAACCCCGCCACCGACAACGTGGCGCAGGTAGTGCGCCTGCTGCAGATGCTGGACGGCGTGATCGCGCGTTACGCCATCCCCGCGCAAAGCTGCGTGCTCACGCATGTGACCAACACGCTGCAGGCGATGGCGCGCGGCGCGCCGGTGGACCTGGTGTTCCAGTCGATCGGTGGCACCGAAGGCACCAACCGCAGCTTCGGGATTGATCTGGCGCTGCTGGCCGAGGCGCGTGACGCGGCGCTGTCGCTCCAGCGCGGCGCGGTGTTCAGCGACGGGCAGCGCGGCGATCACGTGATGTACTTTGAGACCGGCCAGGGCAGCGCGCTCTCGGCTGGTACCCACCACGGCTGCGACCAGCAGACCATCGAGGCGCGGGCCTACGCGGTGGCGCGGCACTTCAAGCCGCTGCTGGTGAACACGGTGGTCGGCTTCATCGGGCCGGAGTACCTGTTTGACGGCAAGCAGATCATGCGCGCGGGGCTGGAGGACCACTTTTGCGGCAAGCTGCTGGGCCTGCCGATGGGGGTGGACGTCTGCTACACCAACCACGCCGAGGCCGATGCCGATGACATGGACGCGCTGCTCACGCTGCTGTGTGCGGCGGGCTGCAACTTCATCATGGGCGTGCCCGGCGCCGACGACATCATGCTCAACTACCAGAGCACCTCGTTCCACGACGCACTGGTGATGCGCCAGCTGATGGGCCTGCGCGCCGCGCCCGAGTTCGAGGCCTGGCTGCAGCGCATGGGCGTGTTCGAGCCGGGCGAGGGTTCGCGACTGGCCGATGCGCTGCCCGCGCCGTTTGCGGCCGTGCTGCAGCGGCTGGAGGGCAGTTAATGGCTTCCCCGCCGCCCGCCACAGTCACGCCCGCCGTCACGCCCGCGCGGTGGGACGCGCTGCGCCGCTACACCGACGCGCGCATCGCGCTCGGCCGCGCCGGGCACAGCCTGCCCACCGCCGCGCACCTGGATTTCCAGCTGGCCCACGCGCAGGCGCGCGATGCCGTGCACCTGCCGTTTGACGCGCTGGGCGTGGCGGCGGCGCTGCAGGCGGGTGGGCTGCAGCCGCTGCTGCTGCACAGCGCGGCGCCCGACCGCACCACCTACCTGCAGCGGCCCGACCTGGGTCGGCGGCTCGATGAACCGTCGCGCGAGGCGCTGGCCACCTGGCGCGCGCAACACGCCGTATCGGCAGACAGCACGCGCTTTGACATCGCCTTCGTCATCGCCGATGGCCTGTCGGCGCTGGCCGTGCACAGCCACGCTGCCGCGCTGGTGGGCGCCACGCTGGCGCGGCTGGGCGCCGATACGGCGCTGGCGTGGTCAGTGGCACCGTTCAGCGTCGTCGAGCTGGGCCGCGTCGCCATCGGCGACGAGGTGGGCGAGGCGCTGCGGGCCAACGCGGTGGTGGTGCTGATCGGCGAGCGGCCGGGCCTGAGTTCGCCCGACAGCCTGGGCGTCTACCTCACCTGGGCGCCGCGCGTGGGCCTGACCGACGCCAGCCGCAACTGCATCTCCAACGTGCGGCCGGCCGGGCTGTCGGTTGATGCTGCGGCCGCCAAGCTGCACCAGTTGCTGGTGCAGTCACGGCTGCGGCAACTGACGGGTGTGGGGTTGAAAGACGAGGCCGATGATGCGGCGCCCGGGCTCACATCGGGCGGGCAGGGTAACTTCCTGCTGGCGCCGCCCGAAAACCCGTGAAAACACCGAAAATTGAATCAAAAGTGCCTGTTGTCCGCATCCTACGGTCATAGTCTGCTATACTTTATATAGCAGACTTGCGCTCAAGTGGCAACCGGATAACCCACGATCTCGGTCAGCGCCGGGTAGCCGCTGACCGCGTACGATGCCAGCCGTCCGCCCATCACCGCGCCTTCCACGCTGCCCACGTTGAGGCCGGTGTAGATCCAGTCGCCGGCCAGCACCAGGTTGCTCAGGCCCGAGCCCCAGGCTGTCAGGCGCGCGGCGGTGCTGCCGGGCGGGCTGGTCACGTAGCGTTCGGTCGGGTCGATGTTGGCGCGCCAGAACTGCTGGTCAAAGCGCTTCACGCCCAGGCCTGCGCTGGCCGCGTCATACGGCTGCAGCAGACTGAAATCGAGCCCCACCGGGTCGCCGGGCGGCGAGATGGCGTTGGTGGTGGCCTTGGGCAGCAGCGGCCCCATGCTGGCCTGCAGGTACTGCACGCACTGCGCCTTCACGCGCGCGTGGGCGCGGCGGGGGTAATCGGTGTCGGTGAACGGCGGCGGGGTGTCGTAGTCGGCCATCGCGCCCGAGAAGTACCACAGGGCTTTCGGCGTGGCCTCGGTCGGCCAGCCTTCCCACTTGAGCAGGTGGGTGAAGTCCACCTGGCCGTCAATCGGGTTCAGGTAGGTGGCGCCGATCACGGTGTCGGTCGGGTTCTTGAACGGAATATCCCAGCCCATCTCGGTGGTGCTGCGGTTCATCCACAGCTGCATGGTCTGGGTCTGCACCGTGGTGACCTTGGCCACCATCAGCTGCCACGCGGGCTTGGCGGCCACGATGTCGGCACACAGATACGGGACGGCACCAATCGAGATCGCGAACACCAGCTGGTCAAAATCGCGCCCGGCCAGCAACTGCCGCTGGGCCACGGGTTGCCACGGCGTCCAGTACGACTCCAGATCCACATCGGCCGCCTTCAGCGCGGCGCCTTCCACCAGCTGGTCAAACTGCGGCTCGCCGGGCCAGGCCGGCAGGCCCTTGGCGTCGATCAATGGCGCGTAGGGCACGGCAGGGTTCTTGAGCGTGGCCTGCACGCCGAAGTTGACGGCGGCCACCGAAGTCTGGTCAGCCGACAGGGCCAGCGATTCGACCTTGTGGAAAAACTCGAACTTGACCCCGCGCTTCTGCAGCACCTGGTACAGCGGCGCGATCACGGTTTCGCCGGTGCCGGCCTCGAACAGCCAGGCAAACGCGCCCATGTAGGCGAAGCTGCGCAGCGTCCAGTGCAGGTAGCAGCCGGCCGCCATCAGCGCGGTGCGCGCGGTGTCGCCCTCGGGGTACTGGTAGGAGAGGTTGACAGTGTTCAGCGCCATCGGGGACGAGGCGGTGAGCACCGAGGCGCCGTGGCGCTGGAGCCAGTCGCTGAAGTTCTCGTGGTCAATCGAATCAAAGCCGCGCTCGAAGATGTTGTCGGCGATCGTGCCGCGCACCAGCGCCAGCAAAAACTCGGCCACGATGTACAGGCGGCGCAAGTCGTCATTGCCCTCGATCAGCGCCTCTAGCTTCGATTTGAGCCAGTTCCACGCGTGGTCGAGCACGCCGAGCAGGCCGCTGTCGAGCTTCTCGGCCGACTGGATCTCATGGCGCAGGGCTTTGAGCAGCAGCCGGCCCGCCGCGATCTCGATGCCGTGCACCGACAGCGCGGGCGCGGGATGCGCCTCCAGCGCCTGGTCCACAAAGCCGATCACCGCGTCGATCTGGTGGCGCAGTGTCAGCACCGAGGACGGGTCGTCGGGCAAGTGCGCGTTGGTGGGCGCGGTGAACGGCCAGCGCTTCAGGTTGCCGCCGATGAACTCCCACATCAGCACGAAGCTGCCGGGCTGGAAGGCTTCTTCAAACGTGGCCAGCGGCTCGCCGGGCTTGCGGCCGAGCGCGCGGTAGCAGGCCGCCATCAGGGGCAGGGCGTTGTAGTAGCTGCCCAGAAAGCCGTGGATGCCGTGCTCTTCAATCCGCAGGTTGGGCCCGCGTGCGGTGGCGCATTTGCCGCCGAGGCGCCAGCCCATCTGGTAGAGCGTGATGTCGAATTTTTCCTGCCAGCCCGGCTGGCTGGTGAGCTCAAACGCGGTGGTCAGCGCCGACATGCCGCCGCCGAGGATGGCAATCTTTTGCCGGGTGGATTGGGGCATGCGCGGGTGTCTCCGTCGTGTTGTGGTGGAAATGTCTCTCTAGGCGTCGGCCCAGCCTGCGCTGCGCAGGTGGCCGATGAAGCGCTCCATCTGCCGGGCATCGACAAACGGGTGCCCGAAGCGCAACGCGCTCGGCGAATACGGCCCGAATGGTTTGGCCTGCTCCAGCGCCCGCGCGGCGGCGGCACTGTCGCCAGCAGCAGTCTGGCAGGCGGCCAGCAGGTAATAGTTGAAGAACCAGTTGGCCCGGTTGGCGGTGGCCTGCTGCGCGTACTTGACGGCCTGGGCGTAGTCTTCGTCGATGTAGCAGGCAATCGCGCGCGAGCGCACCCACAGGCTCAGGTGCGGGTCGTGCGGGCTGGCATCGATGGCCTGCAGCACGTACTCCACCGCCTCGTTGGTGCGGCCCGAGAACGCCAGCAGCCGGCCCAGCTCGCCGGCCGCCGCCGCGAACTGCGGGTACAGCGTGAGCGCGTATTCCAGCTCGGCAATGGCCTGCGGGATATTGCCGGTGAACGAGAGCGCCGTGCCCAGCGTGAAGTGGGCGTAGCTGTCGGTGTCGTCATGGCGGATGGCGCGCAAGGCCAGCCGGTTGGCCTCGATGATTTCGGCCTTGGGGTCGGGCGCCCAGCCAGCCCACACGCGCGACATGTGGGTGAACGCCATCAGCGACAAACACGATGAATCTTCCGGCTTGATCGCCAGCGCCTGCGTGAGCAGTTTTTGCGCCTCGTCGTTGTGTTTGCGCGAGGTGCGCCAGAAGTGCCAGCGCGCGCGCATCAGCAGTTCCCAGTGCGCCATGTTGGGCGTGTTGCGCTGGCTAATGAGGTATTCCTCGCGCCGCAGGTCCACCGGTTCGATGGCGCTGACGATGGCCGCCGAAATCTCGTTCTGCACATTGAACAGGTCGTCCAGCGGCCGGTCGTAGCGCTGCGACCACAGGGTTTCGCCGCTGTCGCCGTCCACCAGCTCGGCGGTGACGCGCACCGACGTGCCTGAGCGGCGCACGGTGCCCGACACCAGGTAGTGGCAATCGAGCTGCTTGCACACGGCCGCGGTGGACGCGATCGGCGGGCGTACCGAAAACGACGAATTGCGCGCGATCACAAACAGCCAGCGCGAGCGCGTCAGCTTGGAGATGATGTCCTCGGCCACGCCGTCTGAAAAATACTCTTGCGTCGGGTCGTCGCTGAGGTTGGCAAACCGCAGCACCGCCAGCGAGCGCGAGGCGCGCGAGTGCGCCGCCGCACCGCCCGAGGTGGGGACCAACAGGGACGCCGGCGCGGTACCGGGTTCGGGCTCGAGTGGCTTGACCCGGGCGGTGAAGCGGTAACCGCGCCCCGGCACGGTGGCAATCAGCTCGGCCCCCAGCACCTTGCGCAGCGTGGACACGTGCACCTGCAGGTTGTTTTCCTCGACGATCAGGCCGGGCCACACCCGCTCCAGCAGCAGCGCCTTGCTGACCAGTTCGCCCGCGTGTTGCACCAGAACCACGAGCACATCGAAGGCGCGTGCGCCCAGCGGCACCGGCTCGCCCTTCGCGATCAGCTGGCGTTCGTGGATACGCAGCGAAAAGTCTGCAAACCCCAGTTCAGCGGACAAATCAGCGGTCATTCTTCCTTGTGAGCAGCAAAAAGCAGTAACGGCAGGCGCGGCAGATAACGCCGTTCCGGGGGTTTTGGCGCGGCCAAACGCCCGTACGCCCGGTAAAAGCTGGCCGAGTACGCCGAGTTTAAGGACTTTTCAGGACTATCCAGTCCCGCTTAAAGACTTGAACGTGGCATGCCGTAGACACTGCAGTCATGTCACACATCAACAGCGGCAACAGCCCACACAGTGCCCCCCGGTATCAACTCGGGGTTAGTACTTACGGCTTAAGGGAGTGGAAGATGGAGAGGGAGTTTGCAAGCGCCCATAACAAGCAGTGGGCCCAGGAATCCGCGCAGCCGCCACAGAGCGACGCACAGGGTGGGCACCGCGAGGCGGCGCAGGCAAAGACAGCGGACGGGCCGATGTGGAAGCGCACCGTCTTGCAGACCACTGCAGGCGGCCGGGAGGAGGCGTTTTCCATCGGCCCCGACGATTTTGTCTGGAGCTACCTCACCGGCAATGCCGATTTTTCAGCAGGTCGACTGGTCAGCACTGGCCTCTCGGCCTCGGTCTTCACAGTGGGCAAGCTGCCCAGTGGCGGCATGGTGGTGGTGGCCGCCGAGGGCGGCAAACTGCGCTGCGTGGTCGAAACGGGCGACAAGAAGCCGCGCTGGTCCGAGCCGCAGGCGGTGCATTTCAAGGGCCTGACCGGAGGCGCGGTGATCCACAAAGTGGTGACGCAGACCCTCAACCAGACGCTGTTTGTGGGTGTGCTGACCCGCAAGACCGGCGCGGACGGCAAGGATGCGTATGACTTCTGGGACGGTGTCTGGGTGGGCGATCGCCCGGTGTTTTGCAACTCGCCGGTCGAATGGCGCGCCGAAAACAACATCTGGTGGGACGCCATCGCCAGGAACGCACGCCACGTGGCCGTGTCGTGAGCCGGAGCCCGCAGCGGGCGTCAAAGCGCTTTTTTTGAATCAAATAGGCCTGTGGTGCGCATCGAGTGGTCATAGTTAGCTATAAATAATATAGCAATCAGAGTTGGCCACCGTCGAGCTTCCGCAGACATCCACGCGCATCCAGGCAGCTGCCACCCCCGCCAACCGCTGCACACCGGGCCCTGACAGCCCGAGTGGGCTTACTTGCTGGCGGGTTTGGGCGCTGCCGGCGCGGGTTTGGCCGCCGACGGGTCATACACCGCCAGCCGTTTGGAGATCGACTGCTCCAGCGCCTTGAGCCGCGGCTCCACGGTCGGGCGGGTGTCGGTCACCAGCTTTTCGAGCAGCGCCTTCTGCAACTCGCCGCCCACCTGCTGGTACTTGGCGAACGCCGGCGACTCCATCACCGTCACCACCTGCTTGAGCTCGTCCTCGGTGAACTTTTCCTCCAGCATCGCGCCGATGGTGCCAGGCGCCAGCTTGATGGCCCGGCCCTGCACCAGCGGCACGGCTTCGTCTACGTACTTCTTCGCGTCGGCCTGGATCTCCTTGCCCACCGCTTCCTGCTTGTCGGGCGGCACGCGGCTCTGCAGGAACGCGCCTGCCCGGTCCAGCATGGCACCCGCCGGCTGCTCAGCCAGCGAGCGCGCAATGTTCTCGATGCCGGGCTGCTGCAATTTGAGGATGCGCGCCACCAGCTCTTTCTTGACAGGCGTGGACGCGCCACCAGCGGCAGGCGGCGTGGATTGGGCCTGCGCACCCAGAGCGCCCAGCAGCAAAGCCAGGGAAATCAGATGTTTTTTCGTCATCACCCATGGTAATCGCTGACGCGGAGTGGCTTGTGTCTGGCAGGTACAGTGTGTTTCCAGCGGTAGTCGGGGCGGAAATCGGCAAGAAAGGGCGAAAACGGCCCTGCAGGACGGCCTTCAAGGCGAAAAGGGGCAAGACATGAAGCAACCAGACCCGGTAACCGAACCATGGGTGGCGGCCGAGGCCCTGCGCGCCGACCTCGCGCTCGCCCTGCGCGCCGCTGCCCACCACGGCTTGAGCGAGGGCGTGTGCAACCATTTCAGCGTGGCCGTGCCCGGTGCGCCAGGCGAAGCCGAGCGCTACCTGATCAACCCGCGCGGGCTGCACTGGAGCGAGGTGCAGGCCGACGACATCGTGATGATCGACGCAGCTGGCGCCGTGCTGGCCGGGCGGCACGCGGTGGAGCCGACCGCCATGTTCATCCACGGCGCGGTGCACCGCATCGCGCGCCAGGCGGTGGTGCTGCACACCCACATGCCTTACACCACGGCGCTCACGCTCACCTCGGCGCGCACGCTGGACACCACGCTGTCGCAAAACGCCATGCGCTTTCATGGTCGGGTGGCGGTGGACGCGCAGTACAACGGGCTGGCGCTGGACGCGACCGAAGGCGAACGCATCGCCCGCGCCATGCAGGGCGCAGACGTGGTGTTTCTGGGCAACCACGGCGTGGTGGTGTGTGGCGAGCGCATCGACTACGCCTACGACGACCTGTACTACCTGGAGCGCGCCTGCATGGTCGAGGTGCTGGCCCGCTCCACCGGCCTGCCGATGCAACCCATCAACCCCGCACTGGCCGCGCGCGTGGCCGCGCAAACGAACGGCGAGCGGCTGCAGTCAGAGCTGTTCTTTGAGAGTTTGCGGCGGTTACTGGCGTGAGTGGGCGCTGATCTGCCTGCAGGCCCGGTTTTTGAGCCAAATCGGCCTGTTGTCCGCTTCCCCTGGTCATTGTTTGCTATTAATATAATAGCTAATCAGGAAAACCCAGTTTCAAGCGGCTGCTGAAGCTGCGCTCCTCCCCCGTGATCGGGTCCCAAAAGCTCAAATGTTCGGCCAGCAGGCGCAGCGGGTTGGCGGGGTCGTCCTGGCCTTCGGGTTGCAGGGTGGGGTAGATCCGGTCGCCCAGGATCGGCAGGCCGAGTGCGGCCATGTGCACGCGCAGCTGGTGGC
Source organism: Betaproteobacteria bacterium (assembly GCA_031411575.1). Lineage (GTDB taxonomy): Bacteria > Pseudomonadota > Gammaproteobacteria > Burkholderiales > Burkholderiaceae_C > JANOBJ01. Next base: position 20,983 of record JANOBJ010000044.1, read on the forward strand.
GGTTGCCGGTGAGCGGGTGCAGGCGGTAGCGGGCCCAGGCGCCGTCGGTTTCGATCAGGTCGATGCGGGTGTGGGCGGGGGTGCGGCGGGGTGAATCCATACGCGAAGCGGCTGTGTCCGCGTCGGCCGGGCCTGCATCGGCGGCGCCCTTCAGTTCGCGCATCTGCATGAAGTTGTCGCCTTCCACCAGCAAGCTCTCGCGCGTCAGCGGAAACTGCAGCGCTGCGTGCCACGGCGCGATCGCCTGGTAGCTTTTGCGCACGGCGCGCTGCGCAAACAGCGTGTGGTAACGCCCGCAGGTGGCGGGCTGCTTGGCCAACAGCACCAGGCCGGCGGTTTCACGGTCGATGCGGTGCAGCGGGGTCAGGCTGTCGATACCCAGCTGGCGCCGCAGCCGCACCAGAAGCGTCTGCTGCAGGTATTTGCCGGTGGGCGTGACCGGCAGAAAGTGCGGCTTGTCGGCGACCACCAGCAAGTCATCCTCAAACAGCACGCTGGCTGCTGCGGCGATGACGGGTTCGGCCGGCAGGCTGCGGTAGTAAAAAAGGCGGGTGTGGGGCTGGTAGGCCTGGTCGGGCGTAGCGGGGCGGCCATGCTCATCCACCACGTCGCCGCGGGCCATGCGCGCGGTCCATTCGGGGGCCGGGATGGCCGGAAAGCGCGCGCACAAAAAGTCGAGCAGGTTCGCCCATCGCCCGGCAGGCAGGCCCACGCAGCTGGGGCCTACGCCGTCGCGGGTGGGCAGCATGGGCGGGCCTTCATCGCCTCACGGGGAATCGGTGGTGTCGTCAGGCGCGGCGGTGGCGCCCGCCGCGGCCAGCCGTTTGGCGCGCGCCAGCCGCCAGGCGTCGTCGGGGTCGCCATCGGGTGCGCCGCTGTACACATCGTCCAGCGTGGTAGCGGTCTCGGTCAGATGGGTGTCCAGCGCCACGCGGTTGTCGAACACAAAACACTCACCTTGCCAGTCGCGGTCGGCGTCGGGCATTTGCTGGAAGTAATTGAGGATGCCGCCTTCGAGCTGATAGGCGGTCAGCCCCAGGTCGAGCATCCAGGCGCTGGTTTTCTCGCAGCGGATGCCGCCGGTGCAGTACATCGCCACGCGCTTGCCGTCACGCTTCCACTCGTCGGCATGGGCCAGCACGTATTGGGGGAAGTCGCGAAAGTTGGCCACCTGCGGGTCAATCGCGTTGGCAAAGTGGCCGAGGCGGTATTCAAAGCTGTTGCGGTTGTCCAGCAGCACCACGTCGGCCTGCGTGATCAGCTCGCGCCAGGCCTGCGGGCTGACGTTGATGCCAGTCTGGCGGGCTGCATCCACGCCGGCGATGCCCAGCGGCACGATCTCGGCTTTCAGGTGCACTTTCAGCTTGTGAAAGGGCACGGTGGTGCAGGCGCTGCGCTTGAAAACCATGCCGCTGAACGCGCCGCCCAGCCGCGGGTCGGTCAGCAGCGCGTGCTCGATCGCATCCAGCGCGGGCTGCGGGCCGGCCAGCATGCCGTTGATGCCTTCGGGCGCGACCAGGATGCTGCCGCTGAGGGCTGACTGCGCGGGGTTTGCCGGGTGCGGAGCGGCCGTCAGCTCGCGCAACAGCGCGACCACGCTTTGCGGCTCGGGCAGGGGCACGAACTTGTAGAAGGCGGTGTGCCACAGGGCGGCGGCGGCGGCGGGGGCAGCGAGAGCGGGTGAGGCGGGATGCGTCATGGGGTAGGGCTGCGCGCGGCCGGTCGTGGCCAAAGGGCGGGAACCCTGATTTTCCCATGCTCCGGGTCGGCGGCGCGTGTCGGGTAGGCGGAGCGGGGCGGCAGCTGGCCCGCCATGCCAATTTTCGCTGAATTTTGAATGAAATCGCGCTCTGGTCGGCGTCCCGTGGGCATTGGTTGCTAGTTATTTAATAGCGTACACCCGTGGCGCGAGCCAGACCAGCCACCCCGCCAGCGCCGCGCCGTGCAGCACCACGGTGGTCCAGTACGTGTTCTGGAACGATGTTTTGCGCGATTTGTGGCGCAACACCTGCTGCGCCAGCCACGCCCCCGGCCAGCCGCCGGCCAGGCTCCAGAGGTGCAGGGTTTTCTCCGGGATGCGCCAGCGGCGCTGCTGCGCGGCGTATTTGTCCTGCCAGTACGCAAAAAAGGTGAGCAGGCTGATGAGCGGCCCGGCGGCCAGCACCCACTGCGGCAGTCGCCCCGCCCAGACGCCCCAGCCGATGGCGGCTGCGTAGGCCAGCATCAGCGGCACGGCGAGCGCTGCACCGCGAGTGACGCGGAATCCACGCGCGGCTTCCCGGCGCACGATGCTGTCGCGCTGTCTCATGCGGGGGTGCGGGAGCCGGGAAGCGCGAAGGCGCGGGATGGTCTGTTTGCTATATTATGAATAGCTAACAATGACCAGGGGACGGGGACCATCGGCCGATTTGATTGAAAAATGGCCTTGAATCCCTTGGCAGGCTGAGACGCAACCGAGCCGATCAGCCGCCGATCAACCGCCTTTGTGCGGACGCTTGCCGGCGTTCTTTTTGTTGCGGGTCGCTTTGCCGCGCTCCAGGCTGATTTTCTGGCCGCCGCCATTGCGACGCACGGCGATGCCGTCGATCACTTTGGGTGCGGGGGTGGCCTTGCGGTCGGCTTCGGTGACGATTTTGTTGCCCATGGGGTGCTCCGGTGAGGGTGTTGGTTAACCCTCGATTAAAACACGCGGCCTTGGCGCCCTCGTCACTTCTCGGTCACCGTGATCTTGATCGACTCATACCACGCGGCGAGATCGTCGATCTCCTGGTCGGTCAGGGGCTTGGCCATCACGCCCATCACCTCGTTCTGGCGCTTGCCGCTGCGGTAGGCCTTGAGTTGTTCGGCGGTGTAGATCGCCGGCTGCCCGGCCAGGTGGGGCGCGTTGGGCAACTGGCTCAGGCCGAGCGGGCCGTGGCAGGTGGCGCAGCTGGCGGCGCGCGCCTTGCCCGCCACCGGATCACGGGCCTGCGCGGCGCCAGCGAACAGCACGGCCAGCCCGAGCACGATGGCGGGCAGGGCAGGTGCCGGTGCGCAAATCAGTTTCAGCATGTTGCGGTCTTCCAAAAAAACAGCAGGCGTGAACCGGGATCAGGCCTGCTGCCGATTTCAAATCGCGCGCCGCGCCTGGCCGATAGTCTGCCAGGCGCGGCGCAGGGCGGCATACAGGCCGGTGTAGGTGATGCGGTAGATCGCGCCGGCGAAGTCGTCGCTCACCAGCAGCGAGCCGTCCTTGGCCACCGCCACATCGACCGGGCGGCCGCGGTAGATGCCGTTCTCGTCGAGCCAGCCCTGGGCAAACACCTCTTGCTTGTCGGCCGTGCCGTCGGCTTTCACCGAGACGAAGTCGATCAGGGCGCCACTGGCCTGCTTGCGGTTCCACGAGCCGTGCGCGGCCACGAAGATCCCGCCCTGGTACTTGGCCGGGAACATCTTGCCGTTGTAGAACGTCATGCCCAGCTGCGCCTGGTGCGCCGCAAACTCCACCTGTGGCTTGGTCCAGTTGGCCGGTGGCTTCATGTCCTTCAGGTCGGGCGCGGCGGCCGTACCGGCGATCTGCACGTTGTTGCCGTGGATGAACGGGTAGCCAAAGTGCTCGCCCGGCTTGGTGATGCGGTTCAGCTCGCCGGGCGGGATGTCGTCACCCATGCCGTCGGTCTGGTTGTCGGTGAACCAGACGGTCTTGTCCTTGGGGTTGATGTGCATGCCGACTGAGTTGCGCACGCCGCGCGCGACGACCTCGCGCTTGGAGCCGTCAAAGGCATTGAGCTTGATCATGCCGCCGATGCCGATCTGCTCGTACAGGGCCACCTTCTCCTTGGGTTGCACGTTGTAAGGCTGGCCCAGCGTGATGTGCAGCATGCCGTCGTCGGCGACGCGGCAGGTGCGTGCGCCGTGGTTGTAGCTCTCCTCTTCGGGCGGGATCAGCTTGCCTTGCCCGACCACCTCGATCACCGCCACGTCCGGGCCCTCATAGAAGAACTCGGCGGCAGGGAAATTGAGCACCCGGTTGTGCTCGGCGACGATCAGGAAGCCGTCCTTGGTCCAGCACACACCGTTGGGGTTGGTGAACTTGAGCGAAGGCGCGAATGATTTGACTTCGTCGGCCACACCGTCGCTGTTGCGGTCGGTTACGGCCCACACAGTGGTCTTGCGCGTGCCGACAAACAGCATGTTGGTGGACGGTGCGACCGCCATGTGACGCGCATCGGGCACGATGGCGTACAGCGCGATCTTGAAGCCTGGCGGCATCTTGACGCGCTTCAAGTTCTCCTTGATGGCTTCAGCATTGGCGCCGGTTTGTGGCACGACCGGAATGTTCAAGTCCGTCGTGGCAACCTTCATCTGCTTGAGTTTTTCGATATTGGCCGGTGGCGCCACTTGCGCCAAGGCCACCCCTGCAAGGCCGATGCCTGCGATCGCAAGCGCCAGCTGTCCTTTTGTTGTCTTCAAAGCTGTCTCCTCGTTATACAAGGGCGCCGATGTCTCCCGGACGACGAGCCGTCCAAGCGGAACCCCACTGGCATGCTAACGAATAGATTTTGGCTTGACAAGCAACGCGGCACCCCTGGCCAGCCCGTTACCACGGCTTAACGCTTGACAATGCACGACAGGCCTGAAGTCCCTGCCAGATGGTGATGGCTTGCTATCGAAAACGTGTCGCGTTAAGCCATGCTGTGCAGAGGGATGTCTTTCTCGACCGCCAGCTTGTCGAGCTGGGCGCGCGTCTGCGACAAAAAGAAAGCGCCTATTTTTCGGTGCGTGGCGGGCGCGAACATGGTTTTCATTTCGCTGATGGGTACCCCCGCCGCGGCGCACACGGCGGCGGCAAAGTGCGGCTCCAGCGCTGCCACCGCCACGCGCCCGTCCTTGCACGGGTAGACGCGGTAGCCCGCATGCGCACCGCCGACCGAGCCGGTGGGCAAAGTGAGGCCCCAGGTGCGCGCCAGCGCCAGCCAGGCCGCGGCATCGGCCAGCGCCACTTCGATGTACACGCCCTTGCCACCCTGGCGCTGGGCCAGCACGGCCTGCAGGACGGCCTCGCTGGCGATCAGCGCGCCACCCAGGTCGGCGTACAGCGTGGGCGGCAGCTCCAGACCGGGGATCAGGCCGTTGGCGGCCATATAGGTCAGGTCGTGGCCAGGCTCTTCGGCGGCCTTGCCGGCGGCGCCGACGATGGCCACCTGCGACAGCGCGGGGTAGACGCGGCTCAGGTTCTTCCAGGCCAGCCCCAGCTTGTCGAGCGCGGACGGGCGAAACGACGTCAGCAGCACGTCGGTGCGCGCCAGTTCGCGGTGCAGCAGCTTCTGGCCGGTGCTGGTCTTGAGGTCGGCCGTGACGATTTTCATGCCCTCGTGCATGGTGGCGTAGGCGGCCGGGTTGTACTGGCCCATCGGGTCGCCGGAACGGTTGGCGGCGTTGGGCGGAGCGGGCGGCTCCAGCTTGACGCAGGTGGCCCCCATGCCATGCAAGCGCATGAAGGCGGCGGGGCCGGGGAGGTTGAGGGAAAGACTGAGAAGACGCACGCCTTTCAAGGCGCGAAGCGGAGAGGTTGCCATCGGAACATGAGCCCTGCAGGAATTTTTGCCGACTATACGGGCAAACACCGCGAAGCCCAACGGCAGGTGCGATGGCCCTGCGCAGGCCTGTCGCCTCCGCTAGTGACGCTACAGCGGCAGGCCGACGTAGTTTTCAGCCAGCGCTGTGGACGCCGCGCGCGAACCCACCAGGTATTCCAGCTCGGCCTCCTGGATCTTCTGGCCGAAGCCGTCGGTGTCGGGAAAGCGGTGCAGCAGCGAGGTCAGCCACCACGAGAAGCGCTCGGCTTTCCAGACCCGGCGCAGGCAGCGCGCCGAATAGGTGTCGATGCCCGCGTCGGTCTTGTCGCGGTAGTGCTCGATCAAGGCGCCCGACAGGTACTTCACGTCCGAGGCGGCCAAATTCAGCCCCTTGGCGCCCGTGGGCGGCACGATGTGCGAGGCATCGCCGGCCAGGAACAGCCGGCCAAAGCGCATCGGCTCGGCGACAAAGCTGCGCAGCGGAGCGATGCTTTTTTCGATCGACGGGCCGGTGACGATGCGCTCGGCCAGTTCGGGATCGAGCCGACGGCGCAGTTCGTCCCAGAAGCGGTCATCGCTCCACGCCTCGACCTTGTCGTCAATGGGGCACTGCACGTAGTAGCGGCTGCGCGTCAGGCTGCGCATCGAGCACAGCGAGAAGCCGCGCTCGCTGTTGCCATAGACGATCGCGTGCGGTGACACCGGCGGCACGTCGGACAGCACGCCGAGCCAGCCAAACGGGTAGACGCGCTCAAACTGCGACACCGACGCGGGCGGCACGCTGGCGCGGCAGACGCCGTGAAAGCCGTCGCAGCCCGCGATGAAATCGCAGGCGATCTCATGCGTCTGCCCGTCCTTCACGTAGCGCACGCGCGGCTGGGTGCCGTCGAAATCGTGGATGCTGACGTTGTCGGCCTCATACACCGTGGGCAGGCCGGCAGCGGCGCGCGCCTGCATCAGGTCACGCGTGACCTCGGTCTGGCCATAGGCGGTGACCACCTTGCCGCCCGTCAGGCCGTGCACGTCGATGGCGTGGCGCGCGCCAGCGAACACCAGCTCAATCGCATGGTGAACGGTTCCGTCGGCGCTGACGCCGCCGCCCACGCCAGCCTCGTGCAGCAAATCGACCGTGATCTGCTCCAGAATGCCGGCGCGAATGCGCCCCAATACATAGTCGCCGCTCTGCCGCTCGACAATGATGTTGTCGATGCCTGCCTTGTGCAGCAACTGGCCGAGCAACAGGCCCGAGGGGCCGGCGCCAATGATCGCAACCTGGGTTCGCATGGGGTGTCTCCTTGGTAGGCTCGCCAGTGTGCCGGCTGGCGCGGCATGGCGCCAGCAGTTGGCCCGGCCTGTGTGCGATGATTCAACCGGCTGCGCGATCATCGCGCAACGCTGCCGACGGACCCAACCCGCGCTGGAGGTACCTGCATGACGATTGCCAAGGCAGATTTCATCGAAGGCATGGCCAAAGGCCTGGCGGTGCTGGAGAGTTTTGACACCGGACGCCAGCGGCTCAACGCCACGCTGGCGGCCCAGCGTGCCGGCATCACGCGGGCGGCGGCGCGCCGGCACCTGCTGACGCTGGCGCACCTGGGCTATCTGGAAAGCGCGGACGGCTATTTCTGGCTCTCGCCGAAAGTGCTGCGCTTTTCGGGCAGCTACCTGGCTTCGGCGCGCCTGCCGCGGGTGCTGCAGCCCACGCTCAACCGGCTGGCCGCGCAGACCGGAGAATCGTTTTCGGCCGTGGTGCTGGATGGCGATCAGGTGGTGATCGTCGCGCGCAGTGTCGGCTTTGGCGGCACGGCGGGCCGCGCGGCAGGGCCGGCGGGTTCAGCCGCGCCCGTGCTGGCCTACGGCCTGCACCTGGGCGCGCGCCTGCCTGCGCACGCCACTTCCACCGGGCGCATGCTGCTGGCCTGCTTGCCAAAGGCTGAACTCGCCACGTGGCTCAAAGGCAGCGACCCTGGCGTTCGGCGGGCGCTGCCGCGCCTTACGCCCCACACCATCACCGACAGCAAGGCCTTGCGCGCCGTGATTGAGCAGGCCCGCTCGCAAGACCATTGCGTGGCCAGCGAAGAGCACGAGATCGGCGTGTTTGCAATGGCTGTTCCCCTGCGCAACATGGCCGGCCAGACCGTGGCCGCCCTGAACGTGGTGACCTCGCCCGAGCGCCTCAAGCCCGAGGCGATGCAGGCGGATTTGCTGCCGGTGCTGATGGATGCGGCGCGGGAACTGCGGCCGTTGCTCTGAATCGTTTTAGGACTGCACATGTCGGGTTTTTGCTCGTCTACATCCGAATTAATCGCTGGTAGCTACCCCGGTGTTTTCCTTACCAGAGCCCGGCGAGCACGCGGGTCAGCTGGGAGCGCCGAACAAGGCGACTCCCCTCGATTAAAGAGACGCGTTACCCGGTGTGGCTGAGGGACAACATTTCGTGTTGAGGTCGCTCTGGCTGTCACATAAAATCCCTTGGGTTGTTTCGGAGGAGAGGCAACCGAAGGTTCATAAACTAACAAGTCATCAAAAGATTCCCATATGAAATTACGTTTTTTACTTGGCTTCGTTGTTATGGCTGTTTCCATGCTCGGGTGTGCCAATCGTCCGGAGTCAATCCGCGCTTCGCATGTTTCCTTTGAGAAATTTACGCACCTGGATTGCACGGCTCTCACGACCAAAATGGCTTCGACGCGCGCGGATCTCGATAAATTTTCCAAGATGCAGGACTCGAAAGCCAACGGGGATGCGTTCGGCGTTTTTCTGCTCGGAATCCCGTTCAGTAAGCTGTCGGGCGATCACGAGGGCGATGTAGCAAGGTTGAAAGGTGAGGTCGAGGCCATCGAAACCGCACAGGTCAAAGGCAAATGCACAGGGGAAGTGAAGCCGACGGCAGCAGCGAGCTAAGCAAGTTTTGGAGAGTTGGCTGCGCTAGACACCCAAGTATTCCGATAGCCGCTCTGGCTCTGCACGCAGCTCGTCAGACGTTCCCGCAAACACCACCTCGCCCTTGACCAGGATCACGTTGCGGTCGGCGATCTGGGTAACGTGTTTCCAGTTCTTGTCGACGATCACGCTGCTGATGCCGGTTTCGCGGATGACGCCGCAGATGCGCCAGATCTCGCGTGCGATCAGCGGCGCCAGGCCCTCGGTGGCTTCGTCCAGGATCAGGACGTCGGGGTTGGTCATGAGCGCGCGGCCGATGGTGAGCATTTGCTGCTCGCCGCCGCTGAGTTGCTGGCCGCCGTGGCCCAGGCGTTCCTTCAGGCGGGGGAAGGTGTCGAGCACGCGCTCATAGGTCCAGTCGTTACGCCGGCCAGCGCCGTCGGCGGCGCTGCCTGGTCTGCCGGCCCGTGCTGCCATCTTGAGGTTCTCGACCACGCTCAGGTTGCCGAAGATGCCGCGCCCTTCGGGCACGTAGGCAATGCCCAGCTGGGCGATTTCATAGGGTGCGCGGCCGGTCATGTCGGCGCCCATCACCTGCACGCTGCCCGACCGCGGCTTGACCAGGCCCATGATGCTTTTGAGCAGCGTGCTCTTGCCCATGCCGTTGCGGCCCATCAGCCCGATGGTTTCGCCGCGCGCCACGGAAAAATCGATACCGCGCAGGATGTGGCTGGCACCGTAGTAGGTGTTCAGGCCCCTGGCGTGAATTAGCCATTCAGGCATGCGCAAAGCTCCGTTCGTGAAACACCGCAGAACCGGCCTCGCCGGGCTGCTGGTGTTGCCCCCTGAGGGGGAAGCGGCGCCAGCCGCTTCGGGGGGGAGTCATATTTCCTCGCCAAGATACGCCGCTTGCACACCAGCATCGGCGCGCACCTCGGCCGGCGTGCCGCTGGCGATCACCTGGCCGTTGACCATCACGGTGAGCCGATCGGCCAGCGCGAACACGGCGTCCATGTCGTGCTCGACCAGCAGCATGGCGTGGTCTTTTTTAAGGCGCAGCAACAACTCGACCATGCGTTCGGCCTCGGCCACGCCCATGCCGGCCAGCGGTTCGTCGAGCAACAGCACTTGCGGATCAGTGGCCAGCGTCATCGCGATCTCCAGCTGGCGTTGCTCGCCGTGGCTGATCGTCCCGGCCACCGCATGCAGCCTGTTTTTCAAGCCAGACAGCTCGATGGTGCGCATCGCACGGTCATTGTTTGCTATTGATTTAGTAGCGTCCTGCAGCCAGCGCAGCGGGTTCCACGGCTGCTGTGCGGCGCGCGACTGGGCGGCCAGCCGCACGTTGTCCCACACCGTGAACGGCAGGAAGATATTGGTCTTCTGGTAACTGCGGCCCAAGCCCAGGCGCGAGATGCGTTCGGGCGACAGACCGGTCGTGTTGTGGCCGCCCAGCGTGACCTGGCCCGAAGTGGGTGGCAGGTCGCCCGACAGCAGGTTGGTGAGCGTCGATTTGCCGGCGCC
>JANOBJ010000045.1:0-3022 GCA_031411575.1 Betaproteobacteria bacterium
CGCGTGCAAGCCGCGACGGCCTGAGGCGCCGCCACGGCGCGCGGCGGAAGCGCTGGCCGCTCAGTTGCGGGCGGCGTCGGCCAGCCGCACGCGCGGCTCTGGCGTGGCGCCCGAGGACATCAGCGCGGCCGCCTTGGGCGGCGCGGCGGCGGGCGACGGCAGGGTCGGCACCGTGTAGGCCAACAGGTTGACCAGTTGCGGCTGTGTCTTTTGGGTGTAGTCCACCACGGTCTGGCTGCGCTCGCCGGGGATCCGGGCCTGCGGGTCGGCGCCGGCCGACAGCAGGAACATGGCGCTGGCGGCGCGCGCGCCATCGTCGGCGGCAAACTGCGGGCTCATCACGCGGGCCAGCGGCAGCCAGGGCGCGTGGGCAGAGGTTTTCGCGGGCACGCGGTGAACCAGATACGGCACCTGCGCTGTCCACCAGCGCAGCGTGTCCACGTCGCCCTGCGCCAGCGCGCGCTCGAAGGCCGAAGCATCCTGGTCAATGGCCCGGTCGGGCCGGTGGCCCGAAGCGATCAGCGTGGCCACCCAGGGCGCGCGCAGGCTGCTCGGGTGCAGCGCCGACAGCACGCTGAACGGCACGTTGTCGGGCGAAAGCACGTCCTGCGCCACCCACTGTTCCACCACCTTGGTCAGGCCGGCCTGCTGCGCGCTGGGGCAGCTCAGCATGTGCACAACCGGTGCTGACGGCGTGTGGGTGCCGCCCTCGGCCAGCCAGCGCACCGCTTTCAGGGTGGCGGGCTTCATCCTGGAGAAATCGGGGCAGGCTTCGAGCACGGCCATGGCATGCAGCGGGGCCTGGCTGCACCGCTCGGGCATCGCGCCCAAGGCAATCAGCTCAGGCAGACCATCCCAGGTGGCCTTGTTGCGCGCAAAATTTGTCAGCGGGCAGGCGCCGGCGAACGCGGTGTTGACGTCATTTGTCACCAGGTTGCCCGGGCGGTAGCCGCCGCAGTACGACTTCAGCGCCTGCTCGGGCGTGGTCAAGGTGTTACATGCGGGCGGCAGATCGACCTTGCTGAGCAGGATCACCGCAGTGGTGATGCAGCCCGACAGACAGAGCAGAACCGCACCGCTGAACGCGGCCAGGCACAGGCGCAACCACGACGACCGCGACACCGCCGCGTTGTAACAAATAGGGGATTTCATGACCGGCATTACCTTGTTATGAGCCAACGACCGCCAACGACCAGATAGCTCCGCAGCAAGACGCATGCGGATCGGGATTGCAAGATGTAACTGTCGTGAGCAAACGGCTCGGCGGTGTTCGCGAACCCTTCGACAAGCTCAGGGTGAACGGACTTGAACGAACAGTATGGGGCCCTGGGGCGAAGGCCCGCGCCGCCTCAGCCCGCCGTGAACACCGTCAGCACGCCGGTGTAGCCGTACAGGTGGTGGCGCGCGATCTCGCCGCCCGCGAAAAAACCCACCAGCGGCACGTCGCCGAGCGCCCGGCGCACGATCTGCATCTCGGCGCTGGGCGCGCCAAAGTGCGGGCCGCCGCGCCCGGCGCAGCTGACGTACACCGCGCCCGAGATGCGGCGCGCCGGGTGCGGCGCCGACTCGGCCTCGGGCGCGGCCAGCGCGGTGGCGGTTTCCACCGTCAGCTCTTCAGGCTCCAGCTCTTCGCGGATTTCGGCGCAGATGCGCACCAGATCTGCCCGCGCGGCCTCAGGGTTGCGCTGGCAGAACGCGGCGCGCATGCCCACGCTCAGGTTCTCGGCCACGGCGACACCGCGGCGCGCCGGGTCGAGGCCGATGATGTGGCGCACCAGCACGTCGTTGCCCAGGTTGCCGGTGCGGCGGATCGAATCAGCCCCCGGCGCGCTCAGGCCCACCAGTGTGGCGCGCACCGCGGCCAGCGCCTCGCGCTGGCGCTCGAGCGAGACGCCCAGGTCGCGCAGCAGCGCATCGAGCGCGGGCTCGCCGTCGAGTTCGAGCACCAGGTTGCCGTCGACCGCGGTGAGCGTTCGCACCGGCCCGACCGGCTGGCAGCCCTGCGTCACGCGCGACACCAGCGCCACGCTGTCGCCAAACGCCACGCCGCTCAGGCCGCCGCTGAACACGCCGCGCGCCGCGCCGTGGCCCTTGATGTTGCCGTCGCCGCCGACCGCGAACTGCACTGCCGTGGTCCGGCTCGACGCCAGGCCGCCAAACAGGTAGCCGGTGTCGGTACGGCCCGCCATTTCGGCGATCAGCTCGGCCACGTCGGGCGTGCCCGAATCGGCGTGGATCAGCGCGGTGTGCGCCTCAAACCCCAGACTGAGCGGCGCCACGCCCGAGAACACCCGGTACTGGTGGCTGGGCACCTCGCACAGCATCACGGCCAGCGCGGGCTCGTCGAAATATTCGACGTTGTTGGACGAAATGCCCACCCCCACCGTGCCCGACCAATCGGTGATCTCGGGCAGCTCGGCGCTCAAATGGTCCAGGATGTCCTGCGCAGAAGGCGCGAAATGGTCGGTGATGTAGAGCAGCGCCAGTGTCGGCGCGTTCGCGTAATCGGGCAGCGCCATCTGCGCGCGCAGCTGCGCGAGCACCAGCCCGGCCGCCATGCGCCACTGCGGGTGCGTGGCATGGCCATAGGGAAACAGCTTGGTGGCAGACATGCGCGTGACCCGCGACTCAGCGTGTGCTCTTGCGCGCCGTTTTTGCGGCTTTCTTGGCTGTGGTGCGCGCCGGTGGGCTATTGTCTGCTATGAATTTTGCAGCATTGCGGCCTGCCGAGCTGGCCACGCCGGTAGCGGTCTTGATGGCTTCCTTGGCCAGCCCCGAGGCCATGTTCTTGGTGGTGTCCACCGCGGTCTGGCGGGCGGCGTCTTTCATGGCGCTGGCCGCGATCTGCTGGAACTGTTGCGTGAGCGAACCCCACCACTGCATCGGATCGACCACACCCGCGGCCTTGGCGTCGCCAGCCTTCGGCCTGGCCCGGGGCTTGCCCGCCGCCGAGGCGGCCGAGGCAGCCACCCCCGCGCCCACGCTGGACGCGGCGTTGGACAGCGTCTTGGCCGTGTCGGTG
>JANOBJ010000046.1:0-11448 GCA_031411575.1 Betaproteobacteria bacterium
TTACAGGGACTTCCCACGTAGTCAAGCGGCTTGGTCGATAGGTATTCCTTGTACTGCTGAATTTCAGGCCTTGACGCGAAGAATCGATGCTGCAAACGAGGAACAGACTGCACATCTACAGACGGCCTTGTTGCACCCGGGCTTTGGGTGCGGACCCAGATACGAACCGCTCGGCAAGGCCCCATTCCGTTCTCGTGGTACTCACCCCAATCGGTGCCACAAAGGGTTAGTCGGGCTTGTCCTGCCGCCGGTCTGACCTGTTCACTGCATCTTCGGGTTCACGTCTGGCAAGAAACTGTGTGAAGGGTTGGCCCAGGCGAATCAGGCTGGTTTGACGCTCAAGTGCCGTGCATCAAACGCCTTCCCTTTGGTCATCACCGCCCACAGGATGCGGGCGTTCTTGTTGGCCAGCGCCACGGCGGCTTTTTGCCAGCCGTGCTTCTCGCGCAGTTGATGCACCCACCGCGAGATCGGGTCGTCGCGCTTGTGGGCGCTCCACACCACCGACTTGGCCCCCTGAATGAGCAAGGTACGCAAGTACGTGTCGCCCCGGCGGGTGATGCCGCCCAGGTGGTTCTTGCCACCGCTGGAGTTCTGCCGCGGCGTCAGGCCCAGCCAGGCGCCGAACTGGGGGCCGTTGCTGAACTGCCTGAAGTCGCCCACCGTGGCGACCACGGCAGAGGCGGTGACCGGCCCCACGCCCATCAGTTGCTCGGCCTGGGCAGCACTTGCATCGGCCTGCAGGTGCGCAGCAATGCGCTCATCGCACCACGCAAGGTGCGCGTCCAGCTCGGCCCATTGGGTCTGGGCCCTTTGCAAGGCCAGGCGGGCCGTGCCGCCAAGGTCGTTGCTGGCGTCTTCCAGCACATCGGGCAGCGCCTGGCGCAGGGCTTGGGGCTTTTGCGGGAACACCAGCCCGAACTCGGCCAGCAGGCCCCGGATGCGGTTGATGCATGCGGTGCGCTCGGCCTTGAAGCCCTCGCGCAGCCGGTGCACACACAGCAGGCTTTGCTGCTCCAGGGTCTTGATGGGCACGAAATGCATCTGCGGGCGGCCTGCAGCCTCGCACACGGCGGCTGCGTCGTTGGCGTCGTTCTTTCCGGTCTTGCCCTGCAGGCGGTAGGGCGCCACCAGGTGGGCGGCGATGATGCGCGCGTCCAGGCCGATGGAGCGCAGGCGGCGCGCCCAGTGGTGGGCGCTGGAGCTGGCCTCCATGGCGACCATGCAGCCTGCGGGCAGGCCAGCGCACCAGGCCAGGAATCGGTCTCGGTTGAGGGTGCGGCTGATGATGCGCTGACCTGTGGCATCGACGCCATGAACCTGGAGCACGCGCTTGGCCAGATCAACGCCGACTCGTGTAATCTTGCTCATGGGACTTCTCCTTTCAAAGGTTTCAGATTGACTTTCGCACTTCAATCTTGGCACTCGATGCCGTCACCCGAAAGTGGGAAGTCCCTTCTTATTCCGGTCGAGGCGCGGCTTCGCCGCTGGGACGCCGTGCCGGCGGTGCCGGCCCGTCGCCCCTCACCTTCACGTTAGACGCCTCAATACATGCTCGCCACCTCAGAAGTTCGCCGCATCGCGTCAGCCCGCCTACGCGACGCTGCAGTCTTGCTGGCCGCCAAACGGTTCGATGGAGCGGTGTATCTGTGTGGCTATGCCGTAGAGCTCGCTCTGAAGGCTCGCATCTGCAAGACGCTGAAGTGGCCTGGCTATCCCGAGAGCAACAAAGAGTTTGAACCGTTGAAATCGTTCAGGGTGCACGACCTAGATGTTCTGCTGCGACTAACCGGCAGAGAAGGCGCTGTCAAAGCAAACTACTTTGTGGAGTGGTCTGCGGTTGCAGCCTGGAATCCTGAAGCGCGCTATAAGCCGATCGGCTCTGCGAACGAGAGTGATGCCCAGCTGATGTTGGAGTCCGCAGCTTTGCTGCTGAAGAAACTATGAAAGAGTTCGCCGAAAAGCTCTTACCTGTGGAGCAACAGATCTCCGCAGAGAAGGGTCAATTCCTCCTCTTCGCACTTTTCCTCCGCGAGGATGCGCCGAACCTTTGGGATCTTCTCGTTTCGGCACCGTGGATTGAGGCCGACAAAGGGCAAGCCCTTCGCTACATCGTTCCAAAGCTGCAAGCTGTAGCAACCCGGGAAGAACTAGCCAAGCTCTCGCGAGTTGCGATCATTGAAAAAGGTCAACCCGCGCTAGCAGCCATTCAGTCGGCATTTCACGTTGAGCATGGACTCGCCGAAGTGCAAAGTAGCAACTTTTTCGGTCTGCAAATCAAGCATGCCTACATCATCACGTCCCGTCGAGAAGGCGTCTAACCCTTTACAGGGACTTCCCACGTAGTCAAGCACTACAAGGCTGTTTTCCTTCAATAGCTGTATTTGGTACGTTGAAGATGAGTCGACGCATGGGCTCCATTCGCTCGGCGTGACAGAGGTGTCGCAGAAGGGTTATCGAGTTGGCCAGGCATCGGCTCTGAAACGGATGACGACGTTTGCGCTGGCTGGTATGACTGAGAGAGACAGACGAAGACGGGGTCCGAAGACGGGGTCACTCTCCGAAGACGGGGTCAAGTCTTGCCTTTTGCCCATCCGCCCTCGGTGTGCTGCGCGCGTTCGACGCTCAATGCACCAGCCTGATCCGGATCGAAACCCCGCCCGATGCACCCGAATGGGACGGCGTGCGCGACAGGCAGGATAGGGCGTCGGCGGCGTAAGTGACGGACGGGTTGGCGCGCTACGGCGTGGGTCGGATGTGGCGGACGGCCAAGGCGGTTGGGCACATAAAACCTTGAGAGTCCCTGTTCTGTGGTCTTGGAGCGCTATCAAATTTGAGAATTAGCAGCGGCAGAATATTGAACTGCAAGACCCGCCCAAACCCCGCATGTCCGTATCCCATGTGATACACTTTCGCCATGCTTGAAGTTCGTCAGACGGCCACCTATGCCGAGTGGTTCTCTGGCCTTCGGGATCGAACGGCCCGGACCCGTATCGACATCCGCATCCGCCGTCTTTCCCTGGGGAATGCAGGCGACGTGAAGCCAGTGGGCGAAGGAATCTCGGAACTGCGCATCGACCATGGGCCGGGCTACCGCGTGTATTTCATCCAGAAGGGAAACGTCTACGTGGTGTTGCTGGCGGGTGGCGACAAGGCCACGCAAGACCGCGACATTCGGGAAGCCAAGGCGCTCGCGCGCGATTTGTAGGAGATCGAGATGGCCAAGACAATCACAACCCCCTGGGATCCTGCGGACCACTTGAAGTCCGAGGCGGACATGGCCGCCTATCTGGAGGCGGCGCTCGAGGAGGGCGATCCTGCCCTTGTCGCTGCAGCGCTTGGCGATATCGCGCGCGCCAAGGGCATGACGCAAGTCGCACGCGACGCGGGGCTCGGGCGAGAGAGCCTGTACAAGGCACTCTCCCCAGCGGGTAACCCGGAGTTCGCCACCATCCTCAAAGTCGTCTCAGCGCTCGGGCTCCAACTTCACGCTTCACCGCTTGCCGCAAAGCGTGCGGGCTGATGATGCAAGCGCGCGGAATCACTCGCGCAACTGAGCCAACTTCCTAGTGACCACCACCACTGCGCCTACGCCCCTCCAATGAACTCTTGGCGAGGATATTGAACAGGCGCTCAAGGCGACGGTCGAGGGCAGCAAGCAGCGCAGACATGGAATCAGGTCAAAAAGTTGGTGAAGGCTGAACGATGCCTGAGTTTCGCGGCGCGATGCGCTGCCCCCAGGAATGGGCTCGGATGGACGGGGATGAGTTCAGTGCCGGCAGCAAGGTGCCAAAGAATGTTGTACCCAGGGTTTGGGCGTGGGGCCGGTCTTGCCGTTCGCCCCTTGCTCCCCTCCCCCCACCAGCGCAAACCACCCCCACCCCACCCTTCACCGCCCGTTGACAGGCCCTCGTTAAACTACCCGCCAAGACTTTGGAGATCTCCATGACAGGACTTTGGTTGCGCCGTGCGGTGTTGCTGGCGGCCAGCGCCAGCGCGGTGCTGTTGGCGGCGTGCGGTTCCAGCACGATTGAATCGGCGCTCACGCCCAGCCGCTTCATCGGGTTTGGCGACGGCTTCAGCGATGTGGGGCAGACGGCGGGCGGCACGCGCCACACCGTCAACGACGGCAGCATCAACCTGTGGGCCGAGCAGATTGCCTCGCGCTACGGGCTCAGTCTGACCGCCGCCAAGAGCGGGGGCCAGTCGTATGCGCAACTCAACGCGCGCGTGCTCAACGCCACCGATGCCGCCGGCGGCAGCGCGCCGTCGGTCAAGGCGCAGATCGACGCCTTTCTGGCCACTGGCACCTTTGGCGCCAACGATGTGGTGCTGATGAACGGCGGCATTGCCGACGTGATTGCCGAGGGCCAGGCCGCGATCACCGGCGCGCAGAGTGGCGCGCAGGCGCTGCTCAATGTGCAGCAGGCCGGGCGTGACCTGGGCGCGCAGGCGCGCCGGCTGGTGCAGGCCGGCGCCAAGTACGTGGTGGTGTCGGGCACCTACAACCTCGGCGTGTCGCGCTGGGCGGCCGAAACCGGCCAGAGCGGCCTGCTGGGCTCGCTGGCCAGCGGCTTCAACGAAGCGCTGCTGGTGAGCATGGTCGATCTGGGCGCCAATGTGCTGTACGTGGACGCGGCCTACTACATCAACCTGGTGGCCGCCTCGCCCACCGTTTACCTGGGCAGCGGTGGTACGGCGTCGGCGGTGGTCTGCACCTCGACCGACGCGGGCGCGGGCATTGGCACCGGCGCCGGCCAGATCAACTCGGCCCAGTGCACCTCGGCCACCGTGGCGGGGAACCCCGGCTTGTTCGTGTTTGCCGACCGCGTGTACCTGACGCCCAACGCCAACCGGCTGTTCGGCAACTACGCCTACGACCGCCTGCGCGCGCGCTGGTGAGTCGCTGGTGAGATAGACGGACAAACCCCCATGAAAAAAGCCGGCCCGAGGGCCGGCTTTTTGCTGGGGCTGGCACCGAAGTGCCGCGCCGTCAGAAGCGGTAGCCCACGCCCAGGCTCAGCGACACCGGATCGAGCTTGGCGTCCAGCGTCTGGCCGGTGGACAGCGTGGTGCGCGTCTTCAAAAACGTCTTGACGACGCTACCGTCCACAAACCAGCGGTCGTTGATGGCAAATGTCGCCCCCAGCTGCACGCTCAGCGCCAGCTTGGATTCGACCGACAGCGTGGTCGGGTTGGCGGGCGTTCCGCCGGTCAGCGCGCTCAACGTGGCGGTGCTCTTTTCCTTGAAGAACTTGGCGTACGTGGGCCCCGCGCCCAGGTAGGGGCGGAAGGTGGCGGTGGGCGCGCCAAAGCGGTACTGCGCAAACACCGTGACCGGCAGCGCCTTGACCTCGCCGATCTTGCCGACGCCGGCAATCGCGCCCATGCCCACGATGTCGTGCTTGAACGGCAGCGCCACCGGCACGTCGATCGACCAGTTGTCGCGCAGCATGTAGGTGACGCCACCCGACAGTTGGGTGTTGGATTTGATGTCGGCCTGCGTGCCCGGCAGGCTGGGCGCGGTCAGGTTGCCGCTGGTGACGTCGGGCGAAATCTGGGTGGCGCCACCGCGCACCAGCCAGCTGCCGGCCGGTTGCGCGTGGGCGGCGCCAGCCGCGAGGGCCAGCACGGCCAGCGAGAGTTTGAAGGTGTTATTCATGTGTTTTTCTCCAATGTCAGGCGTTAGAGCCAGCCCGCTGTTGCCAGCGACTTGGCGACCAGCTGACCCAGCAACTGGTAGCCGTAGGGCGTGGGGTGAAAGCCGTCGGAGAAGGCATAGGTTTTCCACCAGTCCGCGCCGCCGGTGGCGCCGGCCGGTGGCGTCTGGGCCGACAGCGCGGCCGCGGTACAGGTCTGGAAGGTGTAGGTCGGCAGGCCGTCGGTGCCCACGCCGGTGATCGGGCAGGCCGGGGTCTTGACATTGGTCAGGCCGTACTGCGCCGGGCTGGCCACCTGGTCGTCAAAGCTCTTGTAAAAATCCACCAGCGTGATGCGGGTGTCGCCGGCCGTCTTGCTGGCCAGTTGCTGGTTGAACGCCGTGATCCACGAGCGGAACAGGCCCTCGGCTTGCGCGCGGGCCGTGGCACCGGCCGCGCCGCCGCCGCTGGCCGCCGCGATGCTGTCCAGCACCAGCTGGAAACGCGGCGTGTTGGTGATGCCGGGCGCGTTCAGCACCGCCAGCCGTTGCGCGCCCTTGTCCAGCGCGTTGGCCTTGATGGCGGCGTAAAACTTGTCGGCCAGCGCCTGCATGTACAGGCCGCCGGCCACCGCCGCGCCGTTCGGGCCGGCGAGCGTGGCGCCCACCGTGGCCGGGGGCAGCACGCTGGCCAGCAGCGCGCCGTAGGCGGCACCGCCGTCGGTCGGGGCGGTCAGGTAGGCGCCCACCAGATCGGCCGCGTCGTTGCCGCCGCCGTCAATCAGCAGCAGGTCACCGGCGGCATAGTTGCCGGCTGCGCCCGCGTCTTTCAGCTGCTTGACGATCGACACCGGGCTGGCTTCGCCGCCGGCCGCGGCCGGGTTGTTGATGCGCCCGCCGCCCACCGCGTAGCTGGTGCAGCCGGCCTTGGGGTTGGCGATGAAGGTGGCGCCGGTGAACTTGTAGAAGCTGCACAGCTGGGGCGTGCCCAGCAGCGAGGCGGTGCGTTCGGTCCAGATCGTGTTGGGTTCGCTGCTGCTGCCCTGCACCGAGAAAACCCGGCCGAAGCCCGGAATGCCCTCGAACACGCCGCTGTCGGCCAGACTGTCGCCCATGACCTTGACCGACGTGATGCCGACCTTGCTGGCGAGCGGCTCCGAGCCCCCGCCGCCGCACGCCGCCACCACCACCGCTGCCGCCAACGCGGCCAGCTTCCACTTGATCTGACTCATCCGACACTCCTGTTGTAAATAGAACGAACGTTCGTTTTTTGGAACAGGTGATGGTAGAGGGCAATGTCCAGAAAAGCTTCGGGGGTATTCACCGAGCAAAAATGGGGAGCGCTCCCCAGCCGTGAACAAAGTCCGCTTTGTGGCTGTTTTCGGCTCAATTCAGGGTCGATTCGGGCCAGATCGGTCGGTTTCGGGGTGTTTTTCGCGCTTTTTCAGCTCGGCGGGCGCGCGCCGGTGTGGCGTCGGCGCTACCGGTAGCGCAGTTTCATGGCCAGGATCGCGGCGGCCAGCGCCAGCGTGATGACGTTGGCCACCACCACCGGCCAAGCCCGGATCAGCAGCCCGTACACCAGCCACATGGCGATGCCGACCGTGAACACGCTGTACATGCCAAGCGAGATGCCGCGCACGTCCTTGGTCCGGAAGGTGTGCAGCGCCTGCGGCACAAAGCTCAGCGTGGTGAGGCTGGCGGCGAGGTAACCGACGAGTTCGGGGAGGTTCATGGTGGGGTTTTGGTTGACCGTCAGTTGCTATTGTAATAATAGCAAACTATGACCAGGGAATGCGGACCACGGGCACATTTGGCACTAAAAACTGCGTTTTCAGCGTCTGCGGGCCGGGTGCTCGGGGTGCGCTCTTCCGGTGCCTTCACGGCGCGTCCTTCCCGCGTCCTTCCCGCGTCGTCACGGCGCATCCTTCACCACCCACTCCACCAGCTTGTCCAGCGCGGGCCGGGTGCCTGGCGCGTTGGCGTGGTTGACCACGGCCACCACGGTGTAGCGCTGGCCGCTGCGACCGGTGGCGTAGCCGGCGATGGCCGTCACGTCGCGCAGGCTGCCGGTTTTGAGCTGCGCGTTGCCCAGCGCTTCCGACGCGCCGTTGCGCTCGCGCATGCGCGCCACCGTGCCGTCCACCCCCGCAATGCCGAGCGAGGCCGAGAACACGGCCGCATGCGGATCGAGCGCGGCGCGCTGCAGCAGCGCGGTGAGGGCGGTGGCGGTGCTGCGCTCGCGCCGCGACAGGCCCGAGCCGTTGTCCAGCACCGGCTGGGCGTGGGTGCCAAAGCGGTCGGTCCACCAGCGGCGCAGCGCGCGCTGCGAGCCGTCAAACGTACCGCGTTCCTTGCCGCGCGCCGACAGCGTCAGAAACAGCTGCTGCGCCATCACGTTGTTCGAAAACTTGTTGATGTCGGCAATGATGTCCGACAGCGGCAGCGATTCGGCCGTGACGAGCAGCCGCGCGGTGGCCGGCGTGCGCGCCTCGCGCACCTGGCCCGAGAGCGTGCCGCCGGCGGCCAGCCACATGGCGCGCAGCACCCGCGCCGCGTAGGCGCGCGGCTCCACGTAGGCTACCGGCCAGACCCGCTCGCCGCAGCTGGCCGCGTAGCGCCCGCCAAAGCGCACCTGCCCCGGGCTGGAAAAATCGGCCTTGAGCGCGCTGCGCCAGTCGCCACACGGGCCGTTGCCCATCGGCAGCTGGACCGGAATGTCCACGCCCGCGATCGGCGGCTCGGTGCGCAGCGCCACCGTGCCGCTGGCCGGGTCGGGCGTGAAGGTGAAGATCAGCGACTTGAAGTTGACCAGCAGCCCGTCGGGCGCGGCGTTGTAGGGGCGCAGCGGCTCGTCGTCAAACTCGGCGGCGTTGCGGTCGGGCACGTCAAACACCGTGCGGTCCAGCACCAGATCACCGCGCACCTCGCGCACGCCCTTGGCGATCACCGCCTTGAACAGCTCGTCAATGCGCTCCAGCACCAGCTTGGGGTCGCCGCTGCCGCGGATCACCAGGTGGCCGTCCAGCACGCCGTTGACGACAAAGCCGTCCACATAGACGCGGTTTTTCCAGGTGAAATCGGGCCCCAGCACGTCCAGCCCGGCGTAGGTGGTGAACAGCTTCATCACCGAAGCCGGGTTCACCGCCACGTCGGGCCGGTGCGACAGGCGCGCCACCATCGGCTGCTGCACCGTGGCGGGCGTGGCCACCGGCGCCACCAGCACGCTGACGGCGCTGGCCGGCACGCCCGCGCGCGCCAGCGCCTGCGTGAAGTCGGCGGGCAGGGCGCTGACCGGGCTCGCGGATTGGGCCAGGCTGGGGCCAGGGGCCGCACCGAACGCCAGCAAGACCGCCACCAACGCGAAAGTGAGCGTGCGCTTCGGTTGCGACATCGGGCTGCCGGGGGCGGGGTGCGGGGTCATCGACAACAGGTGCAAGGCGGGCAGTCAGAAAGCACGCGGCACCCGCAAAAGCGCGGGCGGGCCGGTGGGGGGCAAGTGTGTTGCAAAGTCTAACGCGCCAGCGCCCCTGCGCGGATGACGCTCAAGCGGCTGCACGCCAACGCGCCAACGCGCCCGCAGGCCGGCACGCCGGCACGCCAGCACAACACCCCCGCGCCGCCGATAATCCAACCCATGCGTTTTTCCCCCCGCACGGTGGGCCTGGCTGCGGCCGTGGTCACTGTCGTCATCTGGACATCCTTCATCGTCATCGCCCGCGCCTCTGCCCAGCGCACGCTGGGGCCGTTTGACATCGCGCTGGCGCGCATCATCGGCGCCAGCATCGTGTTGCTGCCGTGGGGCTTCTGGCTGGTCAGAAGCGGCCAGTTGCAGGGCTGGCTGGGGCTGTCGCCGCTGTCGTTTCGCATCACCGCGCTGACCGGGGTGTTTGGCGGGCTGCTGTATGCGGTGCTGGCTTATGCCGGGTTCTTTTACGCGCCGGCGGCGCACGCCTCGGTGCTGATGCCGGGCAGCCTGCCGCTGTGGACCACGCTGCTGGCCGCCGTGATCCTGCGCGACCGCATCACGCCCGCGCGCGCCGCCGGGCTGGCGCTGATCGTCACCGGCGACGCGCTGGTGGGCGGCAGCAGCCTGCTGCAGGCGTTCTCGGGCGGCGAGGTCTGGAAGGGCGATCTGCTGTTCATGAGCGCCGCCTTCTGCTGGAGCACCTACAGCGTGCTGGCGCGCCGCTACGGGCTCGACGCGGTCAAGGCCACCATCGCCGTCACCGTGTTTGCCTTTGTCACCTACCTGCCGCTGTATGCGCTGGCGCTGGCCACCGGGCTGGTGCAGAGCCGTCTGGCGCTGGCCCCGGTGGGCGAGATCGCCTTTCAGGTGCTGTTCCAGGGCCTGGGCTCGGTGGTGATCTCGGGCATCACCTTCACCACCATGATCCGCCACTACGGCCCGGTGCGCTCGACCATGATCACCGCGCTGGTGCCGGGGCTGTCGGCGCTGGGCGCGGTGCTGTTTCTGGGCGAGCCGCTGTCGTGGAACCTGTGGGTCGGGCTGGGGCTGGTCACGGCGGGCATATTGTTTGGGGTACGGCGCACGGCCTTACCCATCGTGCCACCCGAGAAAGCTACTAAATCAATAGCAAACAATGACCAGCAGACAAGCACCACAGCCTGATTTGGCCTGAAAAACCGCTCCCAATGACCCCCAAGCTGCTCGCCTTCGACACCAGCACCGAAACCCTGTCGGTGGCAGTGCAGCATGGCGACGCCGTCTTCAGCCACAGCGGCCCGGGCGGCGCGCAGGCCTCGGCCACGCTGATTCCGGCCATCCTGGCGCTGCTGAGTGAGGCCGGGCTGGCTCTGGCCGGGCTCGACGCCATCGTCTTTGGCCGCGGCCCGGGGTCATTCACCGGCCTGCGCACCGCCTGCTCGGTGGCGCAGGGGCTGGCGTTTGGCGCCAACCTGCCGGTGCTGCCGCTCGACACCCTGCTGGCGGTGGCCGAAGACGCCCGAATCCGTCAACTCGCTCCGGGTCAGGCGACCGCCCAGCCCTGGCGGGTAACCGCCGCGCTGGACGCGCGAATGGACGAAATGTACGTTGCCGACTATAGTTTCGATAGCAATCAATGGCGACAGGATGCGGACGTGCAACTGATCCGACCCGAAAACTTGGGCTTGCGGCCCGGCGCGGCGCTGGCTGGCAATGTGTTTGCCGCCTACGGCACGCGGCTGCCCGCCGGCGCGCACCCCCGGCTGGATGCGCTCCCCAGCGCCGCCGCCCTGTTGCGCCTGGCCCCCGCCGCGCTCGCCGCTGGTCAGGCGCTGCCGGCCGCTCAGGCGCTTCCGCTGTACATCCGCGACAAGGTGGCCAAAACTGTGGCTGAGCGGGCTGCCGAGAAAGCAGCGGCCGGCTGACCCCCACTTTTCACACCCAAAAGCCTGCCTGCCGGACCCCCCATGAGCGCCGTTTTCAGCTCCCTTGAAGCCCAGTTCGAGCCCCTCACGACCGAGCGCATCGACGACGTGCTCGAGATCGAAAAGCTCGCCTACCCGCACCCCTGGTCGCGCGGCAACTTCACCGATTCGCTGAAAGCCGGCTACCAGGCGCTGCTGCTGACCGCCGGCGGTGACATCCTGGGCTACTACGTCGCCATGCAGGGCGTGGACGAGGTGCACCTGCTCAACATCACCGTCAAGCCCGAGCACCAGCGCCAGGGCTGGGCCCGCATCATGCTCGACGCGCTGGCCATCTGGTCGCGCGGCCAGGGCGCGCAGTGGCTCTGGCTCGAAGTGCGCCAGAGCAACCAGCGCGCCCAGCGCATCTACGAACGCTACGGCTACCGCCGCGTCGG
>JANOBJ010000047.1:0-16595 GCA_031411575.1 Betaproteobacteria bacterium
AAGGGATTCGGCCATTCGTTGAAGGTGCCTGAAATATCACGACGCTGCAAGTCAGGGGCCTTTGGGGGAATTGGTGGACCGAAGATCTTTCGCGAGAAAAGCGTGCAGTTCTCCCCGCTCAGCGCCCGCGCGGCTAATCAAACCCGCTCTCGACCCACGCCACCGCACTGGCGCGGGTGAGCTTGAACGACGGCTCCACGCGCACCTGCGCCAGCTCATCGCCGCCGTCGTCGTTTGCGGTCAGCGACGCAGTGGGGTGTTCGTCGTCGGGCACGATGTCCAGCGACACGGTGACGCGGGCCTCCCTGCCGCCCTGAAGCCGCGCGGTCACGGCAATCTGCTGGTGCAGCGTGGCGTGCAGTTGCTGCTCGTGCCGGCGCACGAATTCCGACGCGGTCTTGACGAGCGTGTGGAAGGCCGCGGTATCCAGCGGCTTGGGGTTCTTCTTGTCGCGGCCCATGGTCCAGGGACCGACCAGCGCGGGTTCGGGCTCGCCGTCGCGGGTCATGGCCACGGCCCAGCCGTCGTCGTCTTCGTTCTTGATGACCTTGGCCGTCCAGCCGTCGGCCCGCCACAGGGTCGGGGTGTAAAGATCGGCGGTGTCGTCGATAGCGGCGTCGGTGATGTCGGTGGGGTGGTCGGGCATGACCGCAAGCTTACCTTGGTGCCAGCCGCGACCGGGCCGCCGCCAGCAGCACCACCGAGTACAGCTTGTGAAAACCCAACAAAGCCCGAAACGCCAGGCCCATGGTGCGTTGGCCGGTGCGCCGGTCGCGTATGGGCAGCACCGCCGAGCCAAAGTACAGGCGGGTGCCGCCACCCTGCGCCGCTGGCAGCGGCTCCACCATCAGCCACGAGCGTGTGCGGCCAGTCAGGTCGCACAGCAGCAGCTGGTCATCGGCGCGCGCCTCCACCGTCCATGCTGAGAACGCATCGGTGCTGCCCTGCGCCAGTTGCAGCGCCTGCGCATCGGTCGCGGGCCGCGACAGCGCCCACTTGAGGAGGAAGCGCTCGACCTTGAACACCGGCGAGGTGTAGAACGCGGCCACGTACTGCGCGTGCGTCACTGCCGCGGGCAGCACGGTGGCGTAGCAGTCGGTGAACGCGCCGTCGCGTGCATGGCGGGTCAGCAAGGCGGTGCCCGGCAGCGGGCACGCATGAACAGAGAGCAACGCCAGTGCTCCGTTCAGCGCGCCGGCAGGCCGGTCATGCAGCCGGCCCGAACATGAAGCTCGAGACGGTGGTGGTGCCGAAGAACTGCGTCTCGTGGTAGATGCGCGTGGCGGCATCGTGCTCGGCCGCGCCCACCGCCACCATCAGTGGCAACAGGTGCTCTTCGCGTGGATGCGACTGCCGTGCGCCCGGAGCAGACTGCCAGTCCACCAGCGCCTGGTTGCGCGCTTCGGGCGGGGCGGCTTCCAGCGTTTGCCGCAGCCAGCGGTCAAACGCGGCCGAAGGCACCGCCGCTTCGGGGCCGCGCGCACGCAGGTTGTGGTAACTCGCGCCGCTGCCCAGCACCAGCACGCCGTCGTCGCGCAGCGGCGCCAGCGCGCGCCCGGCGGCCAGGTGCGCCTGCGGATCAAGCCCACGCTTGAGCGAGAGCTGAATGACGGGCATGTCGGCTTTCGGCCAGGCCACGGCCATGGGCACGTACATGCCGTGGTCAAAGCCGCGCTCGGCGTCGAGTTGCGCGGCAATGCCAGTGCCCTGCAGCAAACTCAACACCTGGCTCGCCAGCGCGGGCGCGCCTGGCGCAGGGTACTGAATCTCGTAGGTGTTGGGCGGAAAGCCAAAGTAGTCGTACACCATCGGCGGGTTCGGGTGGGATTGCACCGTGAAGTCGGCTTCTTCCCAGTGCGCCGAGATCATCAGCACGGCGCGGGGCGCGGTGGGCAGCAATTGCGGCAGCGCCTGCAACGCCACCGCCAGCTGGTGGTGGGCGTCGTGCATCGGGCCGGTCATCCACGGCCAGGGGCCGCCGCCGTGCGAGATGTAGAAGGTGGGGAGTCGGTGTGTCGCCATGGGGTGTCTGCGGGGTTACGCCGTCATTGTGAGCCGTCCCGGCCGGGCCTGCACACCGCTACCGCGCGACCCAGCCGCCGCAGACCGGAAACACCTGGCCCACAAAGCAGTCTGCCGCATCGCTGCACAGGTAGGCGGCAAACAGCGCGTCTTCGCGGGCGCCCACCAGCCGGCCCAGCGGCACTTCGCGCTTCAGTCGCTCCTGAAAGCGCGGGTTGGCCTGCACCTCGGGCGGAAAGTAGGTGGGGTTCTCGACAAAATTCTGGGCGATGGCGTTGACCTGGATGCGGTGCGGCGCCACTTCAACGCCCACTGCCTGCACGTAGGCCAGTTGAGCGCCGCGCGCCGCGCTGTAGGTGGACGCACGCTTCATGCCGCGCAGGGCCGAGGCGCTGCCCATCACCAGAATCTTGCCGCTGCGCCGGGCAATCATCTGCGGCAGCACCGCACGCACCAGCCGCGGCAGCGGCGTGACCATGGCGGCGAAGGCGGCGCTCCACTCGGCGTCGTCCACGTCCACGGCTTCGGTGGTGGGCGCAGGCACCGCCAGGTTGACCAGCAGCACATCGACATGGCCGGCCGCCGCCACGGCGGCTTCGGGGCCACTCCCGGTTGTCATGTCGTGTGTGCTGGCCACCACCTCGGCACCCTGCTGCGCAAACACCTCGCAGAGCGTCGGGCCCATAAACACATCGGCTTGGGTGATGAGCACGCGTTTGCCGGCGAGTTGGGTCGGGTTCATGGGGTTTCCGTTCGGGGCGAGAGGTGAGTCGGAACAGCGCCACGGGCGCCCGTGGCATCTTAGGCTGTCTGGCTGGTTCCACCTACGATCGCACCGCACTGGTGGCTGATGGCGCTGCCTGTTCAGCCGCCCGGCCGTCCGCCGAGACCCGCATGCCTACGCGACGCGGAAGTTGACCATCATTCCAGCGTCTTCATGCTCCAGGTTGTGGCAGTGGAAGACATGGGTCTGACTGCCGGGGAAATCATGGCTGAAGTCGAGGGCAACCCGCACGGTTTCGCCCGGCCACACCAGCACCGTGTCTTTCCAGCCCAGGTCGCTCACGAACCGGCCTTTGCCAAAGCGCGCCGTGGCGGCCAGTTGCGGAGGACTGTTCAACCGCTCCAGCACCTGGAACGAGAAGCCATGGATGTGCATCGGGTGCGGCATGCCCATCGCCGGGTTGTTGATGCGCCAGACTTCAACGGTGCCGCGCTTCGCCTCGAACACCACCTCGTCCATCTTGAAGGTGCGCCCGTTGATGAGAAAGCGCATCTGCCCCATCGACAGGTCAATCTGGCGCTCGGCTGCGCCCTCGACCCGGATCGGCTTGACTTCGGACAATGTGGCCGGCAACCGGGCGACCACGCGTTCGCCGGCGGTGACCGACAGCTTCAGCACATTGAATGCAGTGCCCAGCGGCAGGCGTGACGACGTCATGCCCGCCATCATTCCGCCCATCCCGCCCATGCCACTCATCCCACTCATGCCACTCATCCCACTCATGCCGGGTCCCTCGTTCTCCATCGGATCAAACGCGAGGCTCTTGAGGAACACATCGGTTCCAGGCGGCACCTGACCGGCGTCGAACAGCAGGTCCAAACGTTCCCCCGGCGCAAGAAAAGCCTCGGTCACGGTCTCTGGCCGCTCGATCAGGCCGCCGTCGGTACCGATCACGGCAAACTTCAGCGGCGTGTTGCCATTGACGAAGGCCAGCCGGAAGATGCGTGAGTTCGATCCATTCAACAACCGCAGGCGGTAGGTGCGTGGCAGGACGGTCTGCACCGCGTTGGGCGTGAGGTTGGCCAGCAGAATGTCGCCGAGCCAGCCCATCATGCTTTCGTGCGCGTTTGGCCGGTACAAGAGCTTGCCCTGCGCGTCAAACTGCTTGTCCTGGATGACCAGGGGCAGATCGGTCACGCCCAGTTGCAGGTCGAGCGCCTTGCGCAGCCGGCGCTGGTCGTCGTCGTCCACCAGAAAGAAGCTCGCCAGCCCGTGGTAGGCCTGCTCAGCGGTCAGCCCGTGGGCATGCGTGTGGTACCAGTAGGTCCCGCCGCGGTTGCGCACCGTGAAGTCGTACGCATAGCGGGCTCCGGGGGCAATGGTGTCGCGCGGATGCCCATCCATCGAAGCAGGCGTGTGCAGGCCGTGCCAGTGAATGATCGTCGGTTGCGGCAACGCGTTGTCCAGCACGACGGTGAAGCGTGCGCCGCTTTCCATCCGCAGAATGGGATTCTGGTATGCCTTGCCGCCCTGCTCGGTGTGGTACAGCAGAAAGGGTGACTGGCTGCCCGGCAGCAGCGCAAAGCTGCCGGCGGCGGCGCGGATCGTCAGCGGGCCGGCCACATCCAGCACGCCGAATGGCCCACTGGCGCCGGGGATGAACAGCTTCTGCTGAAAATTCTCCTGCGCGACAGGATCAAGCGGGTAGTGGCGAAACGGCCCGCCCGCCCTGGCGCCAGAACGCCGCATACCGTAGTACGTCCATGCGACGGCGCCCGCACCCGCGACCGCGGTCACGCCGGCGACCTGGAACAGCCGTCTTCGGTTCAACATCGTGTTTTCCCGCCAGCACTGCACGCCGGCAATGACCGAGCACACGTGTGATCGCGTCATTCCCACATCGTAAGCATGCACGCCATGCCCGTCTTGATCTGCATCAACACCCGTGTGGGGCGCGTGAACCGGCTTGCCACCCGCATGCCGCGCATCCGCGACCCGAGCGCGGGCGCTGATCGTCAGGCAAGCGCTCAGCCCGCCGACGCCAGCCGCAGCACCGCCCAGTAGCCTGGCTGCAGTTCCATGCGCGGGGTCACGCCCTTTTGCCGCAGCGAGCGGTGCGCACGGGCCAAATTCCAGCAGGCGATGTGGGTGAACATGTGGTGCTCGCAGTGGTAGTTGACCCAGTACGGCGCGATCAGCAGGCGCTCCCACATGCTGGCGTGGGTGGTGCGGGCGTGGCGCAGCGGGTCGGTGCTGTCTTGCGGCACCAGCGCGTGTTCTGAGATGTTGCGCAGCCGGCTGATCAGCGGCAGCCAGGTCATCATCGGCAGCAGCCACATCGCCAGCCACGCCCACCACAGGCCAGCGGCGATGAAGAGTGCCAGACCGGTGCCGTTGGCGATCAGGAAGAACCGCTGCCGCTTCGCCTCGGCCCCGATGATCGGCCAGGCGCTGGTGCCAGGCTCGCGCGTCTTGAGCCGCTGCGCCAACCCGCCAAAGCGCTGTTTGATGAAGGTCTGCCCGGTCAGGTCGCGCACGATCTTGCGCGCGAGCGAGGCGCGCGTCACCGGGAACGGCGCCGACAGCACCAGGTCCGGGTCTTCCGATTGCTGCACAAAGCGGTGGTGCTGCAGGTGGTACGGGCGGTAGGTGTGCAGGTCGTCGCCACACAGCCAGTAACCCACCGCGTCGTTCACGGCGCGATTCGGGTGCAGCAGCGCGTGGGCGGCGTCGTGCATCAGGATGAACAGGCCGAGCTGGCGGTTGCCCACCAGCACCACAGCCAGCGGAATCGTTACCGGCCAGAGCACGCCCATGGCGATGGCCGCGCCGATCATCAGCCAGCAATGCGCCACCAGAGCCAGGCCTTTCCAGCGCGAGCGGGCCGACAGCGTGCGCCATTCTTCCGGGGTGAAGAAGGTTTCAGGCTGGACGCGGGCGGCAACGGTCATGGCGGGTTCAATTTTGCCGAAGTCAGCGCCCGCGCGATAGGCCACCGACCCGAACAACGGCGCCGCAGCGCCTCAATTCGGCCCGCCGGGCGCAAAGCGCAGCACCGGCGTGCCACCGGCCAGCAACTCCAGCGACTTGCCCTGCACCCGCCACGCGGTCACCAAAGCGAGCGCGCGGTTGAAAGCGTCATCGCGCCCCTTGAGGCCCAGGCAGGCCATGCGGGTGCCGGCCAGCCGGTCAAATTTCAGACGGTCGCCTTCAATCGCATAGCCGCCCGAGAGGCGGTTGCAACCGTCCGAGCCGGTCACACGCCCGTCGGCGCCAAACACCAGGTGCGCCACCGCCACCGGCCGCTGCGGATTGGGCGGCACCTCCTGCTCGCCGATGTGGGAGAGGTTCCAGTTGCCGAGCAAGTTCGGTCCCGGGGCGGGAGCCTGCGGCACGCTGGTGGCAGGTGGCGCGGGGGCGGCGGCAACCGACGGGGTGGCGCGGCTGAGCACGAGGCGCTGGGGAGCCTTCGGGTTCTGGCCAAAGGCCGGAGTGCCTTGATCGGTCGTCATCCACAGCACGTCGCCCACCAGGATGCGGGCGCGCAGTACAAAGCGCGAGCCGGTCCGCCCGGGCGTGACGGTGGCGGGGTCGTAGCCGATGCGCCACGCGTACGGCGGGCCGCCCGTGATGACGCGGCGTACCGCCGCCACCTCGCGCGCGGGCACATCGGCGCGCGACACGTCTTCCAGCGTGACCACCAGCTCGGCGCCGGCGGGCGGCACGGTGCGCTCGCGGTAGGTGGCTTCGCCGCTCAGGTACTGGGTGGCGGCGTGCACCGAAGGCAGCACCGCGAGCAGCAGCAGCGCTGCCAAGAGCCGCCGCCCTTGCGCGATACGCCGATTTGAACGGGCTGACCTCGCAGACTCAACAGGCACCATCCCATCCTCCTTCTGTCTGCCGCCCAGGCCCTGAACCTGGCCTGTGCTCAGGGCTTGGCGGGCGGCTCGCGCGTGTAGGCGTCGCGCAGGTCAACCGGTTTGGCCTGACGTTTGCGCAGCCGGATGTTGAGCATCTCCACCGCCACCGAGAAGGCCATGGCAAAGTACACATAGCCCTTGGGCACGTGCTGGTCAAAGCCTTCGGCGATCAGCACCACGCCCACCACCACCAGGAACGACAGCGCCAGCATCTTGATGGTCGGGTGCTCCGACACAAAGCGCCCGATGGCGCCGGCAAACAGCATCATCAGCCCGACCGAGGCGATCACGGCGGCGATCATCACCGCGATATCGTCCACCATGCCGACAGCGGTGATGATCGAGTCGAGCGAGAACACCATGTCCACGATCATGATCTGCACGATCACCGAGGCAAAGGTGGCCTTGACGGCGCTGGACGAATGGCCCTCCTCGCCTTCGAGCGACTGGTGCATCTCGCCGGTGCTCTTCCAGATCAAAAAGAGCCCGCCGCCGATCAGGATCAGGTCGCGACCCGAGATCTCCTGCCCCATCACGGTGAACAGCGGCGCCACCAGCCCCACGATCCACGCCAGCACCAGCAACAGGCCGATCCGCATGAACATCGCCATGAACAGGCCGATGCGTCGCGCGAGTTCACGTTTCTCTGGCGGCAGCTTGTCCACCAGAATCGAGATGAAGACGATGTTGTCGATTCCCAGCACCAGTTCCAGCGCGGTCAGCGTGGCAAAGGCGATCCAGGCCTGGGGGTCGGTCAAAAGTTCAAGCATGCGTTCTCCTGGCAGGCCGGCACTGGGCAATGTCGGCGCAAAGTGTGGAGCTTAACTGAACCGTGAGTCAATCGGCCAGCGCCGATTTTTTATGCCAAATTGGCCGGTGGTGCTTGTCAAATGGTCATAGTTTGCTATGTTTATAGTAGCGCCACAAGCTACCACCAGCACGTGCGGCGGCGATCAGGCCGGCGCGCCCGGCTGTTTCAGCGGGTGCGAGTCGGCGAATGCCGGGATCTGGTTGCAGCGGGCAAAAATGCGCTCCGCAATCGGGTACGGCGAAGCGTCGCACTTGAAAAACTGCGCGGCGATCAGGTGCGAGGCGAGGCAGATGTCGGCCATGGTCGGCGTGTCGCCGTGGCAGAACTCGCCGGTGTCGGGTGAGGCATGCAGGTTGGCCTCGATTGCGTCCAGCGCCGTGAGCAGCGCGCGGTCGATCCAGGCTTTCAGGTCAGCGTCGTGCAGGCCGGCTTCCTGCTGCAGGTGTTCGCGCACGCGGGGCACCAGCAGCGGGTGCGCGTCGGCCGCCACGATCAGCGCCAGGCCCCGCACCCGGGCGCGCGCCGCCAGCCCGACTGGCAGCAGCGCGGGCGTCGGATAGGCCTCTTCCAGGAATTCGAGGATGGCGAGCGACTGGAACAGCAGCGCGCCGTGGCCGTCATCCAGCGCGGGCAGCACGCCCTGTGGATTGATGGCCTTGAACGCCGCGCCGCGGTGCTCGTTGCCCTGCATGTTGATGGCCACCACCTCGTGCGGCACGCCCTTCAAGGCCAGCGCGACCCGCACGCGGTAGGTGGCGAGCGAGCGCCAGTTGCCGTAAAGAATCATGGGAAGCCTCCGCCAAGTGTTCACGAATACCGGGAACGTTAGCAGAGAACCGGGCCGCCCGCCCGGCCTGCGGGCAGACGACGCTTGACAGCTGCTCAGTCGTCGTCGCGGCCGTCGCGGTCGTCATCGTCCCGGCCCTTGGCTTTTTTGGGCTTGAGGCCGATGACGGTGCCTTCGCGGCGCAGATCGGCGCCACCGTACTGGCGGCCGTTGCGCAGGTCCATCACCACGCCCTGTACCGAGCCGATGGTGGCGAGGCAGGCGTTGGCACCCGCCACCGTGCCCAGGCCCGGATGGCCCAGGCCGCGCAGGTAGTCTTGCGTGGCGATGCTGAACTTGGGCTGCATGAACGCCTCGACGCCCTCGCACGACACCGTGCCCGCCGCGCTGGTGACCGAGAAGCGCGGCGCGTTGATGGCCTGCTGGATCGACATGCCGTGGTCGACCAGATTCAGCGTCACGTTGAACACCGAGTTGATGATGGTCGAGCCGCCCGGCGAGCCGTAGGCGGCCACCGGCTCGCGGCCCCGGAACACGATGGCCGGCGCCATCGAGCTGCGCGGGCGCTTGTTGGGGGCGACGTCGTTGGCGCCCGGGTTGCCGGTGGCGGTGTTCAGCGTCGGGTCGAAGTTGAAGTCGGTCAGCTCGTTGTTCAGCAAAAAGCCGTAGCCCGGCACGGTGATGCCGGTGCCCCAGGTGGCCTCGATGGTGGTGGTGAAGCTCACCACATTGCCCCATTTGTCCACCACCGAGTAATGGGTGGTGTGCGAGGGCTTTTCTTCCTCGGGCGGACTGACGCCCAGGTTGGTTTTCTTGTTGCCGGTGATGGCCGTGTCATAGGGCAGCGGATTGCCGGCGGCGGGGGTTGCCATGCGCGCGGTCGGGTTGATCATGCCTGAGCGCAGGGCCACGTAGTCGCGGTTCAGCAGGCCGATCTTGGGCACCCGCACGAAGTCTTCGTCGCCCATCCACACCGCGCGGTCGGCAAACGCCAGCCGCATCGCCTCGGCCATGACATGCAGGGTGTTGTTGCCGCCAAACCCGTAGCCTTGGGCGGCATCGCCCATCGGAAAGCGCTCGACCAGGCCGAGCATCTGCCCGACGGTGAGGCCGCCCGATGACGGCGGCGACATCGCGGCCACCGTCCAGCCGCGGTACTTGGCCTTGATCGGCTCGCGGATCACGGCGTTGTAGTTGGCCAGGTCTTGCAGCGTCATGCGGCCCGCGCCTTCCGATTGCGTGGGCGCGGGCGTGCGGCTGCGCTGCTGCGCGGCCACGATGGCCCGCGCGATCTCGCCTTGGTAGAACACCTTGGCGCCCTGCGCCGCGATCAGGCGGAAGGTCTTGCCCAGGTCGGGCTGGCGCAGCAAATCGCCTTCGACCAGCGCCACGCCGCCGGGGCGGAACACCGCCGCGGTTTCGGGCTGGAACGAGGTGCGCCCGCCGTCGTTGGCGATGTTGGCGGCCAGGAAGCGGTTGATGCGAAAGCCCTGCTCGGCCGCCGTGATGGCCGGCTGCACCGCCTCGGACAGCTTGATCGTGCCCCAGTTGCGCAGCGCCATGTCCACCGCTGCCAACGTGCCCGGCACGCCCACCGCCAGGCCGCTGGTGGAGGCGATGGTGAAGCGCTGCGCCGGCGGCACGCCGGTCAGTACAAACTGCGTGGGCGTGGCGGCGGCCGGCGCTTTCTCGCGGCCGTCGATCGCAAAGGTTTTGTCGCGTTTGGCCAGGTGGATCATCATGAAGCCGCCGCCGCCGATGCCCGAGAACTGCGGCTCGACCACGTTCAGCACAAACTGGATGGCAGCCGCTGCATCGACCGCGTTGCCGCCGCGCGCCAGCACATCGGCGCCGGCCTTGGCTGCCAGCGGGTGCGAGACCGATACCACGCCCCCCTTGAAGGCCTGACCGTCCCATGCGGGGGCCGGTGGCACCACCTCGGTAGTAGGCGGCAGCGTGACGCCCGGCGGCAGGCCGAGCGACTTGACCGGATCGCGTGCGTGGCTGGTGAGGGAGAACGAGGCGGCGAATGCCACCGCTGACAAGCCCAGGCCGAGGCGCTGGAACGAAAAGACGGTTGCCATGGGAGCTCCTGTGAAAGGAATCAGGGACGTCGTGCAGGATAGCCGGCGCATGTTACGCCGACGCGGCGGAAACGCAACCCGCTCCGATATGCTATTTTTTTAATAGCACAAAATGACCACGGGAAGCGCACAAGAGGCCGATTAGACGTAAAAATCACCCGTTTTGACCCAAATCGGGCAGCCTGCCGAACGCGTTGCACGGTGACACGCCGTGCGCCGCCGCAGCCACTGGCACGCCACGCTCGGCCGTCGCACAATGGCCAGCTTCATGCCAACCGGACCCTCCCATGCCACGTCCCACCACCGCCCCCGACGCCGCCCCCACAGTACTGGTCACCGGCGCCTCGTCGGGCATCGGTGAGGCGTTGGCGCAGTGCTTCGCCGGCGCGGGCTACGACCTGATCCTGGTGGCCCGCAGCACCGACAAGCTGCAGGCGCTGAGCAAAACCTTGACGGCCGAGCACGGCGTGCAGGCGCATGTGCTGGCGGCAGACCTGTCGCTGCCGGGTGCCGCGGCGACGCTGGCCGCGACGGTGCAGCGCAAGCGGCTGCCGGTCGAGGTGCTGGTCAATTGCGCAGGCGTCCTGCACCAGGGCGCGTTCTCCGGCATGGACGGCAGCACGCACCAGCAGATGATCGACCTGAACATCTCGGGCCTGACGGCCATGCTGTCGGCCTTTTTGCCCAGCCTGACCGCACGCGCGGGCCAGGGGCAGCCGGCACGCATCCTCAACGTGGCGTCGATTGCCGCCTACCAGCCGATTCCGATGCTGGCCACCTACGCCGCCACCAAGGCCTATGTGCTGTCACTGGGCGAATCGCTGGCCGAAGAACTCAAGGGCAGCGGCGTGACCGTCACCACCCTGTGCCCCGGCATCACCGCCACCGCCATGCTGAGCGGCGCGGCCGGCGCCAACAGCAAGATCAGCCAGATCCCCGGCTTCATGGTGGGCGAGGTGGAGATGGTGGCCAGCCAGGCGTTTGCGGCCTGCCAGCGAGGGGACGCGATCTGCGTGCCGGGCGCGGTCAACCAGGCGTTTGTGCTGGGTTCGCGCACCGCGCCCAAGTGGCTGGTGCGCAAGCTTGGCGGGATGTTCGGGCGCAAGGCGCTTTGACCCGACTCGCGGCCCCGCCGACCCTGTAGCTGCGTAGCTGCGCGCCGCCGCTCATGCCCCCGGCAGTTCGCCAAAACTGGTGTCGCTGGGCGCGTGGCTGCCGCCCAGAAACAGCTTCAGGATGGGGCCGTTGCCATCGTGCTCCCAGACCCGCGCGGTCAGCGTGAACTGGCGCCCGCCAATGCGCACCACATCGCCCAGCGCCGGCGCCACCGCATGCCCGCTCCAGAACTTGGGCACCTCCACCGACGTGCGGCGCACCCACGCATGGTCTTCCTGGGTGAACACCAGCGCGATCTGGATGTTTTGCTGAGCCATGGCCGGGCCTCCTGGGCAGTGGTGGAACGTTGGAGTACGAAGGGTAACGCAACTGGGCGCGTGCGGCGCTCATCTACCGCTCATCTACCGTTCATGCGGCTCATCAGGTGCCCGTCAACTGCAGCTGCATCGGCACATAGGCAATGCCGTTTTTCTCGACCACCGGCCCGGTGGCGACAAAGCCGAAGCGCTGGTACACCGGCACCGCCACGCGGGTAGCGCTGACGGTGAAGCCCCGGGTGTTGCCAGCGGCCACGGCCACGCCTTCGGCCAGCTCCCACAGTTGCCACGCGATGCCGCGGCGCTGGAAACGCGGCGCCACGAACAGGTGAAACAAATGTGTGGTGTGGCGCACCGCCACCACGCCGGCCAGCTGCTCGTGCCCGTCATGCCCGCTGCGCGGCGGCGCGTCCCAGGGGGCCGGTGTGGCCTGGCCAGCGCCCCACCAGCCCGCAAAGTAGCGCAGCGCCGGGTCGGCAATGTAGCGCGCCACCGCCTCGGGCGTGATGCCCTGCATGAAGGCATCGGCGCCGCTGCCGTCAGGCTGGATGGTGAAGTGGTGCGACACGCTCTGGATCAGC
Source organism: Betaproteobacteria bacterium (assembly GCA_031411575.1). Lineage (GTDB taxonomy): Bacteria > Pseudomonadota > Gammaproteobacteria > Burkholderiales > Burkholderiaceae_C > JANOBJ01. The sequence continues at coordinate 12,363 of JANOBJ010000047.1, forward strand.
GCGCTGATGGCGGGCGCATCAGCGGCCTCGGCCCGGCGGATGCTGAGGGGGTTCATCGGCGGGCACCTGGCTGGACCGCTGGCACCACGTTCAATCCCCGCCTCCGCCGCCCCCATCCCCGCCGCCGCCGTCCCCGCCGTCGCTGGTGGATTCGCTGCCGCCAAAACCCTGCGCATCGCCGCTGGCGCTGCCGCTCTCGCCGAAGGTGGTGCCGCAGTGCGTGCCGGTGTCGGCCTGGCGATCGATGTCGCGGCAGTCGGGCAGGTAAACAAAGCCGCCCGCAATGCCGAATTTCTTGTCGAGCGCAAACAAAAGCGGCAGGCGGCTGGGCGCGCGCGGGTTGATGCTTTCTTCCTGGCAGGCCCAGTACCAGGTGCGGCGCAGGCCGTCATTGCGGCGCGGGTTACGGCCCAGCGCCTCGGCCGGCGTGTGGTGCAGCAGCTTGCCAAACGCGCTGCGGCACCACACCTCATACGCGCGGGTGTGCAGGATAAAGGCGTGCCAGGCTGCATCCACTACGGCCGACGGCATGGCCACGAAGGCGCGGCGGCTGCGCAGGTGCGCCATGAAGAACTGGCGCAGCCCGCGCAGCACCAGGTCTACGTCGCTGGCCGACAGCTGCGGGTACTGCTCGCGCAGCTTGGCCGCCAAAAACGCCGGCAGCGCCGCCTGCCGCACAAACTGCCGTCGCAGGCTTTGCTCCCACGCGCCCAGCGCCACAAACAGCAGCAGGCACACCAGCATGAACAGCACCTTGGCCAGCACGCCGGTCAGCAGCACGTTGCCCGGCAGTGTGAGCACCGGAAAAGCGATCCACTTGCCGACCTGCAGCAGCGTTATCGCCTGCGTGCGGGTGGGTTTCCAGACGGTTGGCATGATGACGCGGATGGTACCCGGCCTGGACGGTGCACGAACCGCACGGCTAACACACCGCCGCCAACCTTGCCGAAGCAGCAGAACTGCGCCCCAGGCTTCAGGGATCCGGCACCAGCCGCACCAGCCGGCTGCTGCCGGCGTCGGTCAGCACGTAGAGCAGGCCATCCGGGCCCTGGCGCACGTCGCGGATGCGCTGGCTCAGGTCGGACAGGATTCGGTTTTCCTTCACCACCTTGCCGCCCTCCAGCTCCAGCCGGGCCAGGTAGCGGAACTTGAGCGAGCCGACAAACAGGTTGCCCTTCCAGGCGCCGTATTTGTCGCTGGTCAAAAACGCCATGCCGGAGGGCGCGATCGACGGCACCCAGTAGTGCAGCGGTTGCTCCAGGCAGTCCTTGGCGGTGAGGCCGTCGCCGATCTTGCCGCCACCGTAGTTCTCGCCGTAGGTGATCAGCGGCCAGCCGTAGTTGCGCCCGGGCAGCGGGCGGTTGATCTCGTCGCCGCCCTGCGGACCATGTTCGTGCGTCCACAGCGTGCCATCGGGTGCCAGCGTGGCGCCCTGGCCGTTGCGGTGGCCGATGCTCCAGATCTCGGGCAGCGCGCCGGCCTTGCCGGCAAACGGGTTGTCGCCGGGCACGCTGCCATCCTTGCCCACGCGCACGATCTTGCCCAGGTGGTTGTCGAGTTTTTGCGCGTCGGCCATGCGGCTGAAGCGGTCGCCCAGCGTTAAAAACAGCGTGCCGTCGGGCTTGCCGTCTTTGGTGCCCTCGACGATGCGGCAGCCGAAATGCAGGTTGCTGTTGACCTTGGGGCGCTGGCTGAAGATCACCTTCACCGCGTCCAGCCGCTTGTTGTCGGCTGACAGCTGGGCGCGCGCCAGCGCGGTGCTGTTGCCTCCACCCAAGCCACCCAAGCCGCCCCCAGGCTCTGCGTAGCAGAAATACAGCGTGCGGTTGCTGGCAAACGCGCTGTCCACCACCACATCGAGCAGCCCGCCCTGCCCGCCCACGGCCACCGGCGGCACACCGGCCAGCGGCTGCCCGTGGGTGCCGTCGGCCTCGATCACGCGCATGCGGCCGGGCCGCTCGGTCACCAGAAAACGCCCCTCGGGCAAGAAGGCGAACGCCCAGCCGTTCTCCAGCCCGCTGGTCACCGTCTCTTGCCGCACCGACTGGCCACGCAGGCTGTCCTGCGTGGGGCCAAGATCACCCGCGCGGCGCTGGGCCTGGGCTGATGCGCCGGTGCTGAATGCTATTAAACTTATAGCTAACAATGACCACTGGATGCGCACAACAGGCATATTTACCTCAAAAAATGGCGGTAAAGGACGTTTTTGGCCGGTCAGCCCCGGGGTGACCACAGGCTCGGCACTGGGTCACTATTTCAGCACCACCCCGGGTGGCGGCGCCAAGCTCAGGCGAAAGGCCTTCAGGCGCGGTTCAATTTAGGCCCTGCGCTGCCTCGCCAAAGCGGGAGGCTGCACCCGCAGCGGCCGGGTGGCGCTTGCCGCTGCGGTAGACGCAAACGTTCGGGCGGGCGCCAGCCCTACACCTTGGCGGTGTCGGCCATCATCACGTCCACCCCTGCCGAGGCGAAGTTGGCCAGATCGGCTGCTGTCGCCTGGCCTTGCGAAGACGACATCGCTGCGCCGATGGCCTCCATCGAGTCGAATTCCAGCACGGCAACGAGGTAAACCGCGTGCTTGCCGCCCATGCCCATCACCGCGCCGCGCGTGACCTCGTAGCTGCGCAAACCTGGCAGCGTCTTGGCCAGCGGCACGTGCGTACCGTAGTAATACTTGTCGAACGCAGCCGGGTCCTTGGGCTGCTGGTAGACCGCGAAAAGCTTGGCCATACATGTCCTTTGGGTTACCCGCGGCCCGGGCTGGTGCCCGCATGGCTTGGTGACGGTATCGACAGCGCACGGCTGTGTCAACACGTGCGGGGCGGGTGCGGACGATCCAGCCGGGGTCTGAGGCAACCCGACAGATAACCCGGGAGGTAACCCGGCGCCTTACCCGGTTTTTTCGGGCCCCGATTTCTGACCCCGATAACCACCGGTTTTGCCGTTACCGGTACTTCGCCGCCGTGATGAACTGCCCGAACGACTCGCACCACACGATGACGGTGGTGTAGCGCGCCGGGTCTGTGCCCTCAGGCAGCGGCACCACAAAGTTGTTGAAGGTCTTGACGTCGCCCACGCGCAGCATCAGCGGCTTGAGGCGCGCAAAGTCGGCCTCGGTTTCGACAAACTCGGGCGACAGGTACAGCTTGTAGTCCGGCCCCGGCGCCAGCGCGCCCGAAAGCGCCACGCTGCGCGGCCCCACCGATACCGTGCCCTCGCCCCAGTGCAACGCGTCGCTGTCTTTCAGGTCTCGCCTGAACTGCCCGGTGAACGTGGCCCCGCTGGCCTGCGCCGTCACCTCGGCCACCGTGGGCGCGGGCGGCGCCGTCAGGATGGGCAGCGCGTAGATGCCCAGCGCAAAACCGGCGGCCAGGGCCAGGGCGTGGGTGAGGAGGAGGAGGATTTTTTTCATGGGCGGAGGGTCGTGGCGGCTTGCGGGTTTCTTTCAGCGCCTTCCCCCAAGGGCCGGCACGCTCTGAGCAGACCCACGGCGGCATCGTCCAGAAAGAGTCCGGAGCCGAAGAAGTTCCACTTCATGTAAGCGAAATCGTCCTTCATCTGCTCGCACCCGTCTGGCCAGGTGTACGGCGCGGGGTGTAGGACAGGAACGATCCTTTCCATGAACACGATTCGGTCCGCGCCCTTCAGGCGGTCCTGCTGGTCAAGCGCCGAGCGAAGCGCCTTCTTGGTGTGCGAATACGGCGGATCGAGGGCGATGAAAAACAGGTCTGAACTGGGCAGCTTTTGCCGCAGAGTCCGTGCGTCCACCTTGTCGCGCTGGGCGGTTTCATTGATCGGCAGCCGGGGGTTGTTCCCTGCCCGCTGCCGCTCGGCGACCGCCTGCAAAAGCGCCGCGTGGGAGTCCACCAGTTGCGCGGAATCGAGGGTCCGGACAATCACGCGGGTCGTGCGGGGCTTGCCGTCTTTGGCTGCAAACACGTCAGACCAATCCAGAGCCTTGGATTTGTCGGCGCGCATATCGATGACAAAAAGATAGTCGTCGTCCGTCGTGGGGTCAGAGAAAGCCCGGTACAAGCCAAAGCCTGCCAGGGCCAGCAGCACAATCAGCAGGAGGGCTCGGTTTCGGGTGGGCGGCGCAAGTCTGTACACGGTGAGTTGGGCGCGGTCAGGCTGGGTTGAGAGTCTGACGGCGATGAAGTCTGGATACCGGGAGATTTAATTGGACTCTGACCCCGATTTCCTTCGGAATCAGACCCCGATTCAACGCTCGCTGCC
>JANOBJ010000048.1:0-3958 GCA_031411575.1 Betaproteobacteria bacterium
CCGAGGTCGAGCGCGGTGTAGCAATTCGCAACGGTCTGTGCTTCAACACCCTGCGAAGCGTCCACCACCAGCAGCGCGCCCTCGCACGCCGATAGCGAACGGCTGACCTCATACGAGAAGTCCACGTGGCCCGGCGTGTCGATCAGATTCAGGTTGTACATCTGACCGTCCTGCGCCTTGTATTGCAGCGAAGCGGTCTGTGCCTTGATGGTTATCCCACGCTCTTTCTCGAGATCCATCGAGTCAAGTACCTGGCTCTCCATCTCGCGATCGGACAGTCCGCCGCAACGCTGGATCAGACGGTCCGCCAGCGTGGATTTGCCGTGATCAATGTGCGCGATGATCGAAAAGTTTCTGATGTGATTCATCAACGAGAGGCTTCAAGTGATTGATAGATAAGGCGAGCGCGCAGAAAAAAGGGCGCGTCGAATGCTGACGCGCCCTGAACCAACAATCTAATGGCAACTGCGATAGTTGGAGCTTCATTGTAGGCAAAAAGCCCCGTACGTACAGTCCGCCAACCCGCGATTGAGGGTAGTTGCAGCGCAGCAACAGGAAAATTATCAACAGGTTATCAACATTTTTGGGCGGAGACGCATGGGACAACTTGTGGGTGATCTGTGGATCACCTGTGAACGGTCACAAAACATCCCGTATCGTGGTTTCCGGGACTTTCAATATGCCGACAATCGCGGCTGGAAGGTCATGATTCTACCCAATTCAGGCATTAGCCCTCCCAAAAGTTAGTAACTGCACACATCTTTTGGCGACTCCAGGACCCGGAAGAATATTTTTTCACCGCTGGTTTTGAACCGGGTGCGTCAGAAAAAAGCCCCAATCCCGACCTCGGGCTGGGGCCACTTGACACCGGGGCAGGCCTCGCAGCCAGCCCCGTGCGGTCAGCGCGTCGGACGAATCAGCGCGTACTGCGCCCAATCGCCGCGGCGAAACAGCACATTGACGGGCTTGCTTTTGTCGACCTTGGCGATCGCGGCCTCGAAGTCCTTGACGCTGGCGATCTCGGTGTTGGCGATGGCCACGATCACATCACCTTCGCGCAGGCCGGCGCGCGCGGCGCTTTCGGTAGAGGTCTCGACCTTCACGCCGCCCTTGATCTTGAGCTCTTTCTTCTGCGCGTCGGGCACTTCGCTCACGCCCAGGCCGAGCAGCTGGCCGGCCAGAATGGGCTTGGGTTTTTCTTCGCGCTCGGCCACGCGCACCGGTTTTTCGGGCTCGATCTCGGCGATGGTGACGTTCAGATCTTTGGCAGCGCCCCGGCGGAACACGGTGATCGCGCTCTTGGAACCAGGCTTGGTGTTGCCCACCAGGCGCGGCAGGTCGGTCGATTTCTCGATCATCTTGCCGTCGAACTTGGTGATGATGTCGCCGGCCTCCACGCCCGCCTTCTCGGCCGGCGAGCCCACTTCCACGCCGCGCACCAGCGCGCCCTGCGGCTTGCCCAGGCCAATCGACTCGGCCACGTCCTTGGTCACCTGGTCGATCTGCACGCCGATGCGCCCGCGCGTCACGCGGCCACTGGCGCGCAGCTGGTCGGCCACACGCGTCGCCTCGTCCATGGGAATCGCAAACGAGATGCCCATGAAACCGCCCGAGCGCGAGTAGATCTGGCTGTTGATGCCCACCACTTCGCCGCGCATGTTGATCAGCGGCCCGCCCGAGTTGCCGGGGTTGATCGCCACATCCGTCTGGATGAACGGCAGGTAGTCACCGGTGTCGCGGCCCTTGGCGCTCACGATGCCGGCGGTGACGGTGTTCTCGAGGCCGAACGGCGAGCCGATGGCCATCACCCATTCGCCCACTTTGAGCCGGCTCACGTCACCGATCTTCACGGCGGGCAGGCCAGAAGCCTCGATCTTGACCACCGCCACGTCGGTGCGCTTGTCGACGCCCACGATGCGGGCCTTGAACTCGCGCTTGTCGGGCAGTGTCACCAGCACCTCGTCGGCGCCATCGACCACGTGCGCGTTGGTCATGACAAAGCCATCCGCCGTCAGGATGAAGCCTGAGCCCACGCCACGCGGGCGCTCTTCTTCCTGCTGGCGAGGCTGGCGCGGCGTCTGGCCGCGCGGCTGGCCCGGGATGTTGGGCATGGGCTGGCCGAAGAAGCGTCGGAAGAACTCCTGCATTTCCTCGTCCATGCCGTTGTTGCCGCCGGCCGACGGGGCACCCGGCCGCGCGCGCTCCATCGTCCGGATATTGACCACCGAAGGGCCCACCTGTTCCACCAGATCGGTGAAATCGGGCAGGCCGCGCACGGCCGCGGCCGCCTGCGCCGCAGCGGGCGCCGGGTGCAGCAGGGTGACAGCGCCTATGGACGCAAACGCCGCGGCCATGGCAAGCGCGCGGTACCGGTTCAAATTCAAATCGACCGAAATTATCATCTTCGACCTTTCCTGTTGTAAGGATTCACCGTGCGCCAGAGAACAAGCGCTGCCCTCTGGTGTGGCTAGGCGCCAACCCTGCGCCCTGCCTGTTTTGCTGCTGCCGTAGCTGGGGGCTCATTTGCGGCGCTCAAGGCTTTGCGCAAACGCCTGCAAGGTCTGCGGCGGCACTTCGCCCACCGCCGTCAGCCACCAGTCACCGCCCTTGTCCGTCACCCGGCGCGTGAGGGTTTGCGTGGCGCCCAGCGACAGCAAGCCCTCTTGCGCATGCCGCTGCTGATCGTACGCCTCCACGAACAGCGACACCGAAGCAAGGCCATCTGAAAAAATCCACTGCAAGGTGGTCTCGGCAGATCCGCCAGCGGCGCTGCGGACCGGATGGGCCGGCCGCTTAAAGCAGCTCATCGGCTTGAAGCCGGGTACCGGCGCCTTGAGCCCCCAGCCTTCGGCCGCGGCCGTGGTCTTGATGAGCTCGGGCCGCTCGACGCGGTAGCCGGCCGTGTTCTCCATCATCTGGACCAGCTTGGTCATCTTGACCGGCGCGTCAAGCTGCAACTCGGAAAACGCGGCCTGTTCCAGCACGTTGCCTTCGGGGTCGAGCGTCTGCAGCTTGACCACCAGGCCCGATTTGCGCTCGCTCCAGACGCGGTAGCCATAGCGCAGCCGGTCTTTGGGCGCGAGCTGCACCACGTCAGCCTCGAACCCGGCCACGCGCTCCACGCCGAGCGTGCGGGCGCCGTAGAACTCGGGAATGGACGAATCAACCGCCGTCAGCAGGCTGGGAAACAGCCCGAGCGATTCCCGCTTTTCGGCCAGCGCCACCCGGCTCTCGGGCAGAAACGTCACGACCTGGTCGTTGCGGCGAAAGGTGGAACGTGGCACACCCGTCAGGGCCTCCACCCGCTCGATCTGCTGCGAACCGTCGCAGACGTGCCAGATGCGCGAACTGGACAGCCGCCCGGCCGACGACGACACCACGAAGGTGCCGATGTAGGCGCGTTTGCGCGAGGCCTCGTGCATGCGCATCAGCCATTCGCCCACGCTGCGGTCGGCCGCCGGTGTGGGCGACCCCTGCGGCTGGGCAGCTACAAAATTCATAGCTGAAAACGTCCACAGGGCAAGGACAACGCGGCAAAAAGACTTGAAAATCATGGTCAAGGCACGGTGCGCGGCGCGCTCAGCGGGCCGGCCCTTCAAAGGTGGCGTTACGCAGGAAACCGGCCGGCATCTGCAGCGCCGAAGTGCCGCCAAACTGCTTGTGCGCGGCCATCAATTCGTCGATGCGCGGGTCGCGGATCATGACCTGGGGCTGGCCAGCCACCGTCAGCGCCTGCTGCACCAGCGGCGCGGTATCAGCGGCCACCGGCGCGGCGCGCGCCACCACCGGTGCCACACTCGGCGCCGCACCCGGCGAGACAGCAGGTGCCGACTGCTGCGCGAGTTGGGGCGCTGCTGCACTCCCACCCAAGCTACCCAAGCCACCCACCACACCCCAGCCGATAGCCGCCACGGCAGCGACCGAGGCAAAACCGGCGACCAGCTTCCAGCTGAAGCGG
>JANOBJ010000049.1:0-1597 GCA_031411575.1 Betaproteobacteria bacterium
TGCGCCCGCAGGTCTTTGGCCTGCGCCGCAAACACCTCGGCATGGTCGAGCGCGAACAGCGCGCACTCATAGTTGAGCACGCTGATGTTGTAGGGCGGGCGCACCTTGTCGATCTCGGCAATCAGCGGCTTCGGGCCCATCATGTAGCCGAGCCGCACGCCGGCCAAGCCAAACTTGGACATCGTGCGCATCAGCAGCACGTGCGAATGCCGGGCCACGCGGTCGATATAGCTGCGCGAGGCAAACGGCTGGTAAGCCTCGTCCATCACCACCAGGCCGCCCACGGCTCCTTGGGCCAGCACGATCCTTTCGATCACCGCGTCGTCCCACAAGTTGGCGGTGGGGTTGTTGGGGTAGGCAAGGTAGACGATCGACGGCTGGTGGGTGGCGATGGCGCCGAGCATGGCGGCTTCGTCCAGCTCGAAATCTGAAGTCAAAGGCACGCCATGGAAGGCCAGGCCCTGCAGTTGCGCGCTCATCGCGTACATCACGAAGCCCGGCAGCGGCGCCAGGATGGAGGCACCGGGTACGTCACAGGCCAGCGCCAGCAGGCTGATGAGTTCGTCCGAACCGTTGCCCAGCATCAGGTCGAACCCCTCGGGCATGCCGGCGTGGGCGGCCAGCGCGGCGCGCAGGTCGTTCACGCGGCCGTCCGGGTAGCGGTTGAGCGCCAGCGCGCCGAGGCGCGCGCCCAGCTCGGCCTGCAGCGCGGCCGGCAGCCGGTGCGGGTTTTCCATCGCGTCGAGCTTGACCATGCCGGCTGATTCCTGGATGGCGTAGGCGTGCATGGACTGCACGTCCTGGCGGATGCGGGTGGCGATCAGGGTTTTCAGGCGGTCATTCATGGCGCTATGGTGTTGGCCCGTCAGGGGGTGGCGTCTCGAAGGGGTTGATCACGTCCAGCTGGTCGTATCGGGTCAGGGGCAGGGTGTCGCTCAGCACCGCGTCGCAGCGGCTGTGCATCGCGCAGGCCAGCACCAGCGCCTGCCAGTAGTCCACCTGCAGCCGCGCCTCCAGGCCCCAGGCCGTTTCCACGGTCTGGTGGTCGATCACCCACGGCTGCCACTGCTGGTAGCGGCGTAGCTTGGCGCGCGCATCGCCCACGCTCAGGCCCGGCGCGATTTGCCGGGTGACGCACACGTAGTATTCATTCAGGACTTGCGTGCTCACCCGCCCGGTGCGCGCAGCCCACAGGTGCGCCAGCCAGGCCCGCGCCTGCTCGCGGCGGCGCGGTTCGGCCGCGTCATCGGCATACACCAGCACGGACGCGTCAACGAAAACGCGCTGTTCGCTCGGCATACAACTCGGCTCGCCGGGGCAGCGGCTGCGAATTTGAGGTGAAGGTCACGTCATCGGCCTGCCACTCGCGCATGGCGCGCGCGTAGGCGTCTTCCCGCTGCATCTTCTCCACCAGCATCTCGCCCACCAGCCGCGACACACTGGTGTTGCGCTTGGCCGCCTCAATCCGCACCCATTCCAGGGCCGCGTCGTCGACGGTGATGGTTACGTTTTTCATGGCTGAGAGTTTACACGAAATTCGTGGAACACGAAATTCGTGTAGAAAAACTCGTAGTGATAGATGATCCCGGGCTTTACG
>JANOBJ010000050.1:0-23334 GCA_031411575.1 Betaproteobacteria bacterium
CGCGCAAATGGTCTGCGCGCCGTACAGCGGCTTGAATTCAAGCAGGTCAGAGTCATCGACCAGCCGCGCCACCACCTCGCGCATGTCCACCGGCTCGCGCAGGTTGTGAGGCATCAGGCCCAACAGTTCGTCGGGGTCAAAGCGGGGCTCTCTTGCTAGAGTTTTTGTAGCTATAGATGACCAGCCGGTGAGCACCAGAACCTCTTTTGCCACTCCAAGTGCCTGCCGGTCGTCTTCTGCCAGGTATTCACCCAGGCCGGACACGGTGGTGTGCATCTCGGCACCGCCCAGTTCTTCCTCGGTGGCCACTTCACCGGTAGCGGCCATCAACAACGGCGGCCCGGCCAGAAAGGCGCGCGAACGCTTGCGCACCATGATCACCACGTCGCTCAGGCCCGGCATGTAGGCGCCGCCGGCCGTGCCCGAGCCATGCTGCACGGTAATCACCGGCAGGCCTGCCGCCGACAGCCGCGCCAGGTTGCGGAACAGCGCGCCACCGTGCACAAAGCCTTCGACACGGTACTTCATGAGGTTGGCGCCCGCGCTTTCGACCAGGTGCACAAACGGCAGCCGGTTCTGCAGCGCGATCTCCTGTACGCGCAGGATCTTGTCCAGCCCCATCGGCTGGATGGCGCCGGCGTCGATGCCCGAGTCACTGGCCACCACCATGCAGCGCATGCCACTCACAAACCCGATGCCGGCGATCATGCCGCCGCCAGGCACCGACAGCGCCGGGTCCTTGGTGTCTTGCAAAAAGCCAGCCAGCGCGCACAACGGCAGGTAGGGCGTGCCCGGGTCCAGCAACAGCGCCACGCGCTCGCGCGGCAACAGCTGACCGCGCTTCTCAAACACCGGCCTGGAGCGGGCCGAGGCCTGCGCGGCGCGGTCTTCCAGCGCGCGCATGCCCTCGATGCGCGCCAGCATCGCCGCCCGACGCTGTTGCGCCACTTCGCCCTGCGCGTTCCACGATGAGGCCCACACCGTCATGACTGAAACACCTTAGGAATCTGGTACCGATGAAACCCGTCGAACGGCTTCACCGCGTCGCGTTGCTGCACCTCGGGCGAAGCAGCTACTTCGCCCCAGCCCAGCCGCACCTGCGGCCGCGCGCCATCTACCCGCAGCACGCTGCCGCTGATGAACGACGCCGCCGGGCTCAGCAAAAACACAATCGCCGCCGATGTCTCGGCCTCATTGCCAAAGCGCCCGGCCGGCACGGTGTCACGCATCTCGCGCAGCATGGCACCGGCCTCGGGCGGGTAGTGGTCCATGCCGCTGGAGGCGATGTAGCCCGGCGCCAGCGCATTCACGCGAACGCCCGACTTGGCCCACTCCAGCGCCGCGGTTTCGGTGAAGCTCACCATGCCGGCGCGCGCGGCACCGCTGTGGCCCATGCCTGGCATCGAGCCCCAGATATCGGCCACGATGTTGACGATGGCGCCGCCCTGCGCCTGCATCGATTGCAGGTAGCACTCGCGCGCCATCAAGAAGCCGCCGGTGAGGTTGGTATCGATCACCGCCTGCCAGCCCTTGGCGCTGATCGATTCCAGCGGCGTGATGTACTGGCCGCCCGCGTTGTTGACCAGGCCATCGACGCGGCCATGCGCCAGCACGATCGCCGCCACGGTCGGCTGTACCGCGCTTTCCTGCCGGATGTCGCAGGCATGAAAGCTCGCGCGGCCGCCATCGGCAATGATCTCGCCGGCCACATCCTGCAGCTTGGCCAGCTGCCGCCCGATCAGCACCACATGCGCGCCCAGACTGGCCAGCTCATGCGCGGTGCAGCGCCCGATCCCCGAGCCGCCGCCCGTGACGACGATCACCTTGCCCGCGAACAGGCGCGGCGCGAACTGGGAGCGGTAGCGTGTTGTCATGCGTGGGTTCCTTCCCCGATGAAGAGGGCCATGGCGGCGTCGGTCAGTTCGTCGAGCGACGCGCCCTTGCGGCGGTCAAACCACTGCGCCGACCAGTTCAGCGCGCCAAAGATCAACAGCCGTGCGAGCTTGACGTCGGCCTGCAGCCGGCCCTCGGCGTGCAACGCCTGCAGCACGGGCGTCCAGGGCGCCTCATACGCGGCCTGCAGCTCGGCCAGTGCCGCGCGCTGCCGGGCCGTCAACGAGCGCGACTCGTACAGCATCACCGGGATGAAATCGCTGCCGGCGCCCAGCAGCACGTCGAAGTGATTGCGGATCAAAACCCGCAGCAGTCCGCGCGCGTCGGTCTTTTTATGCTCTGCTTTTTGCAGCGTCTGCTGCTGTCGCAGCATGGCGGAGCGCATGCCCTCGTCCATCACCGCGTACAGCAGGACACCCTTGCTCTTGAAGTGATAGAACGGCGAACCGCTCTGCATGCCCACCGCCGCCGCGATGTCGCGCGTGCTGGTGGCGTCAAACCCTTTGCGCCGAAACAGCCGCGCCGCAGCCGTGACCAGCTCCAGCCGGCGGTTGCCATCATCGCGGTCGTCCAGCGTCTTGCGCGGCCGCCCGCGCGGCCGCTTGCCCGCCGCGTCAGCGGGGTCCGCGTGTCGTACCGATGCAAGGTCTGGGGGCCGGTCCATGGAACCGAACCCTATCAAATCGGCGTATTTTTAGCAAGCGGTTGCTTGGTGAAAATAAGGGCCTTCAGGCTGCCTGGACAAAAACGGGCTTCAACCGGGCGGCGCCGGGCCTCGCAGCGCCGCCATGTCGCCCGCGCGCTGCAGCAGCAGCTCGCGTTCGCGTGCGTTGCGGGCCAGCGCGGCGGCGCGCTCGAACTCGGCGCGTGCTTCTGGCGCTCGGCCGAGTCTGGCCAGCAGGTCGGCCCGCACGCTGGGGAGCCACTGGTAGTGTTGCAGCGACTTGTCATCGCGCAGCGCGTCCACAATCTCCAGACCGGCTGCAGGGCCGAAGGCCATGGCCACGGCCACGGCGCGGTTGAGTTCCACCACGGGTGAGGGCGTGGTCTGGGCCAGCGCGTCGTACAGGGCGGCGATGCGCGGCCAGTCGGTGTCGCCGGCGACCCGCGCGCGGGCGTGGCAGGCGGCGATGGCGGCCTGCAGGGTATAGGGAGCGAGCGGCTGGCCGCGCGCGGCGCCCAGTGTTTCAGCACGCTCCAGCGCCACCAGGCCGCGGCGGATCAGCAGGCGATCCCAGCGGGCGCGGTCTTGCTCCAGCAGCAGCACCGGGCGACCCGCCGCATCCGCGCGGGCAGCCGCGCGCGAGGCCTGCAACTCCATCAGGGCCACCAGGCCGTGCACCTCGGGCTCGGTGGGCGCCAGTTCGGCCAGCACGCGGCCCAGGCGCAGGGCCTCACGGGTCAGCTCCGGGCGCATCCAGTCTTCGCCGGCGGTCGCGGTGTAGCCTTCGTTGAACACCAGGTACACCACTTCCAGTACCGAGGCCAGGCGTGCGGCCAGCTCGGCGCCACGCGGCACCTCGTAGGGCACGCGCGCCTCGCCCAGCGTCCGCTTGGCCCGCACGATGCGCTGCGCGATGGTGGCCTCGGGCACCAGGAAGGCGCGCGCGATTTCATGCGTGGTCAGGCCGCCCAGCAGCTTCAGCGTCAGGGCGACGCGCGCCTCGGCGGACAGCACCGGGTGGCAGGCGGTGAAGATCAACCGCAGCAGGTCGTCGCCAATGTCGTCCTGCCGCGCGGCGTCTAGCGCATCGACAAAATCCGGCACGATCAGGGCCTCTTGCGCTTCGAGGTCGTGCCCGATCTGCTCGAGCTTCCGGTCCAGCCGCTTGTTGCGGCGCAACCGATCGAGCGCCCGGTGCTTGGCGGTGGTCATGAGCCAGGCGCCCGGTTTGTCCGGCACGCCGTCAGTGGGCCAGTGCTCCAGCGCGGCCACCAGCGCGTCCTGCGCCAGTTCTTCGGCCAGGCCGATGTCGCGCACCAGGCGCGCGACACTGGCCACGATCTTGGCGGATTCGATGCGCCAGACTGCAGCGATGGCCTGATGCGTGGCGGAGTGCATGAGGCGATCTTCTCAGACTGGCGTCAAGCCTGTGGGGGTGCTGCATTCGGGTCCATCCAGAACACCTCCCAGGTATGGCCGTCCAGATCGGTGAAGCCGTGGCTGTACATGAAGCCGTGGTCCTGCGGCGGGTTGGGCGCGGTGCCACCAGCGGCCAGTGCCTTTGTCACCATATCGTCCACCTCCGCCCGGCTCTCGCACGCCAGGGCGATCAGCACCTCGGTGCTCTGGGTGGCGTCGGCGACGGGCTTTCGGATGAAGGTCTGGAAGAAGCTTTCGATCAGCAGCATGGCGTAGCTGTGGTCTTCGCTGATGACCATGCAGGCGCCCTGCTCGTTGGTGAACTGTGGGTTGAACGAGAAGCCGAGTTTTTTGAAGAAGGCCTGGCTGTTCTCCATGTTGCGGATGGGCAGGTTGATGAAGACTTGGCGGGACATGTTGCGCTCCTGGAAAAGGTGGGTAAAGGATGCGTACAAAGGGGATGGGTCAGCGGGTAACGGCGTCAGGCCTTCTCGGCCTTCGCCCGCAGGTTGGCCAGGCCAGCCTCAAAATCGCGGCCGATCATGCGGTCCATGTTCATGAACACGCCGACCAGCTTGGCCATGAACGGGCTGGGCCCGTGCATCGCCCAGGTAACCTCGGTGGTGGCGCCGTTGGGCGCCAGGGTGAACTCCACCGTGTTGTGGCCTTCGAAGGGTTCGATCATGTCGAGCTTCATGGTCACCTTTTGTGGCGGCGACGACTCGACGATCTGGATGCTGCCCTTGCCGACATCCTTGTTGCCCTGGAAGTCGTAGCCCGCACCAGGCCCGCTGGCCGGTCCGCGGTAGGTGCCTTCGACGTTTGGATCCTTCAGGTTGTAGGGGTTCCAGGTGTTGAACTGCCGCATGTCGTTGATCAGCGGGTACAAGCGCTCGGCAGTCGCTTCGATGCTGGCGCTGCGCTGCACGCGGAAGGTGTCGGGCCGGCTGGCGGCATAGGCCAGCACGCCGGCAATCGCCAACACAATCGCCGACAGGATGAGGGTCTTGGTCATGGCGATCTCCTTCCTACTGCTGGCTCGGGGTGTTCATCTGGCGGAAACGCTCAACCGATTCGCTGGGCGTGAAGTCGTCCAGTTCATACAGCTGGCGCACTTCGATCACGGCCGGCTGGCCCTCGCCCACGGGGTTGGGGAAGCGGCGCGACCATTCCAGCGCCTCTTGCCGGCTGCGCACCTGGATCGTGGTGAAGCCGGCGATCAGCTCCTTGGCCTCGGCGAAGGGGCCGTCCATCACGGTGCGCTTGTCGCCGGCACCGTAGTGGATGCGCCAGCCCTTGCGGCTGGGCTGCAGGCCGCTGGCGTCCAGCAGCACGCCGGCTTGCGCCAGCTGCTCGTGGTCGTCGGCCATGGCGGCCATCAGCTTCTCGTCGGGCGTCTGCGGAGTGGTCTCGGCCTCGAACTCGGGTGTTGATTTGACGATGATCATGAAGCGCATGGCGGTTCTCCTGGGGTTGGCGATGCAGAGCGGTTTTGGCGAGCTCTGCAGGTACGACGATCCAGCCACGGCCAAATCGACATCGCACCGCCCGTCACTGCAAAAAAAGACTCCGCCCGCCATCGGCCCATGCCCGGGCAACGGCTACTCGTAGCAGGGGCCGGTCTGCCGCACCTCAACCGTGGCCCACTGTGCAGCCGGGCAGTCGCGCGCGATGGCGACCGCTTCTTCAAACGTCTTGCAGTTGAGCATGAAGAAGCCACCCACCATTTCCTTGGCTTCGGCAAACGGGCCGTCGAGCACCTGTGCGCGGCCCCCGCGCAGTTGCACGCGGGCGGCGTGCGTGGTCGAGGCCAGTGACTCCACCGCCAGCAGCAAGCCCTGGTCTTGCAGGCCCTTGGCAAAACCCACCATGTCGTCGTAGACCGCATGGCCCTCGGCTTCAGTGCGTGCGGCACGCTGGCCGGGGGGTTCCTGGATCAACAGCAGGTACGGCATGACATGTCCTCTAGAGCCAGTTCACATCAGTCAACAAAGAAGTCGGGAATGAACGACTTGGTACCCGGCTTGACCGAGTATTTTTCCAGATCGGTCACGCCGTGGGCAGCCAGCAATTCGTCATCGATGTAAAAGTTGCCGCTGTGGGCGCTGGGCCCGGTCAGCACAAAATACGCAGCGTCGGCCAGGATCTCCGGCTTGCGGCACAGGTTCAGGTCGACGCCGGGGATCATCTGTAGCGCGGCGGTGGCAATCGCGGTGCGCGGCCACAGGCTGTTGACGGCGATGCCGTACTGCTTGAATTCGCCCGCGTGGCCCAGCGTGCACATGCTCATGCCGTACTTGGCCATGGTGTACGCGGTGTGCGGCGCGAACCAGTGGGTCTTCATCGACAGCGGTGGCGACAGGTTGAGCACGTGCGGGTTGCGCCCGGCGGCGGCGGATTTCTTCAGCTCGGGCAGGCAGGACTGGGTGCACAGGTAGGTGCCGCGCGCGTTGACGCCGTTCATCAGGTCGTAGCGCTTCATCGGCGTGTGCTCGGTGTCGGTCAGGCTGATGGCACTGGCGTTGTTGACCAGGATGTCGATGCCGCCAAACGTGGCCACGGCCTTGGCCACGGCGGCCAGCACCGCGTCTTCTTCGCGAATGTCCACCTGCAGCGGCAGGGCCTTGCCGCCGGCCGCTTCGATCTGTTGCGCGGCGCTGTAGATGGTGCCGGGGAGCTTGGGATTGGTGTCGGTGGTCTTGGCGGCGATGACGATGTTGGCACCGTCGGCCGCGGCTCGCCTGGCGATTGCAAGGCCGATGCCGCGCGACGCGCCGCTGATGAAAAGTGTTTTTCCCTTGAGACTCATGGCTGACTCCTTGACGCTATATTATTTATAGCAAACAATGACCACTGGATGCGGACGATGAGCATCTTTTGATGCAAAAACATCCTAAAACGCCGTATCGGGATTGTTACCCAACAACGACCAGCGTGCACGGCCTGCAGGCGAGCGCAGGCCCGTATGTTCTGGCCCGTGCACTCAAGCCCCCGCGCGCAGCACGGCCGCCCGCAGCAGCAGCAGACGGTCGTTGCCGAAATACATATCGTCGCCAACGAACATCGTGGGCGAGCCAAAGCCGCCTCGGGCCATCACCTCGTCGGTGTTGGCCTTGAGTTCGGCCTTGATGGCGGGCTGCGCCATGCCCTCGGCCAGCGCTGCCGCATCCACGCCAGCGCGAGCGGCAATGCCGGCCAGCACCGCGTCTTGCGAAATATCCTCGTCGTCGCGCCAGTAGGCTTCAAACACGCCGGTGGTGAACGGTATGAAGAGCGGCGCATCGCTGTGCAGCAACCAGATGCACGCGCGCATGGCCTTCACGCTGTTGACGGGGAAAACGCTGGGCGGCATGCGGATGGCCAGGCCCGCGTCGCGCGCCCAGTCCTGCAGGTCTTTGAGCATGTAGTCGCGCTTGGCCGGCACCGGGTTTTCTCGCTGCGCGTACACGCTCGGGTTGACCGCGTTGAAGATGCCGCCCGCCAGCACCGGCTTCCAGTGGATCGGCACGCCCAGCTCGCGGGCCAGCGGCTGGATGTTGTGAAACGCCAGGTAGGTCCAGGGGCTGGAGCAGTCGAAATAGAAGTCGATCATGGCCGCGCTTTCAGGCTTTGCCAGCCGCCGTGTGGGCGCCTTCGCGCACGCTTTGCGCGGTCTGGCCAAACAGCGCCTTGCGGGCTTCTTCGGTGAGTGCCGGTGCGCGCAGGTCTTTACCCACGTCGAGGCCGCGCTTGACGGCGGGCCGCAAAAACAGACCGTCGTACCAGCGCTGAACCTGGGGAAACGCGGCGAGGTCCACCTGTTGCGCCTTGTGGGTGCGCACCCAGGGGAAGATCGCCATGTCGGCTATCGAATAAGCATCACCCGCGACAAAGGCGCCGGTGCGCGCCAGCTGCGCATCCAGCACGCCGTAGAGGCGGTCCACCTCTTTGCCGTAGCGCTCGATGGCGTAGGGAATCTGGTCGGGCGCGTACAGCAGAAAATGCCCGTTCTGCCCGGCCATGGGCCCCAAGCCACCCATCTGCCACATCAGCCACTGCGCCACCGCGTAGCGCTGGCGCACGCCGGTGGGCCAGAAGCGGCCGGTCTTGTCGGCCAGGTACATCAGAATGGCGCCGCTCTCGAACACCGCCACCGGATCGCCGCCGCCCGCGGGCGCGGTGTCCACGATGGCAGGCATGCGGTTGTTGGGCGAGATCGCCAGAAAATCGGCGGCGAACTGCTCGCCCTTGCCGATGTTGACCGGCACCAGCCGGTACGGCAGGCCACACTCCTCCAGCATGATGGAGATCTTCCAGCCGTTGGGCGTGGGCCAGTAGTGCAGGTCAATCATCGGGCTACCTCAAGTGCTATATTATTTATAGCAAACAATGACCGGTGGATGCGGACAAAGGGCCAATATGGCCCTCAAACCTGCGAAAAATCGGGCTTGCGCTTCTCCATGAAAGCGCCAAACGCTTCGCGCGCTGCGGGCTCGCGCAGCATGCGGCCAAAGCTGGCACCTTCGTCGGTCATCTGCTGCGCCACCAGCGCGGCCTGGCCTTTTTTCAAGATGCGCTTGGTTTCGATCAGCCACGAGATCGGCATGGTCGCGAGCTTGCGCGCCAGCGCCAGCGCCCAGGCGTTGGCCTCGGTCGGCGGCACCACGCGGTTGACCAGGCCCACCTCCAGCGCAGCTTCCGCCATGAACGGCTCACCCAGCAGCAGGGCTTCGGCAGCGCGGTGGTAGCCCAGCATTTGCGGCACCAGCAGGCTGGACGCCGCCTCGGGGCACAGGCCGAGGTTGACGAACGGCATCGAGAACGCCGCGTTGTCACCCGCATACACCAGGTCGCAATGAAACAGCATAGTGGTGCCGACGCCGACCGCCGGGCCGCTGACGGCGGCGATCAGGGGCTTGGGGAACGCGGCAATGCCTTGCAGAAAGCGAAACACCGGCGAGTGTTGGCCGGCAGGCGGCGCGTTCAGGAAATCGCCAATGTCGTTGCCGGCGCTGAAGATGGTTTCGTGGCCCTGAATCACCACCACGCGCACGGCCGCATCGTCGGCGGCCTGCTGTAGCGCGTCGGCCATGGCCCCGTACATCGCGGACGTGATCGAGTTTTTCTTGTCCACCCGGTTCAGGGTGATGGTCATCACACCGGCGTCGGTGTGGGTCAGGATGTCTTGGGGGGTGTTGCTCATTGCAGTGCTTCCTTCACAAAATCAAGCCGGTCCTGACCCCAGAACATCTGGTCGCCGACAAACAGGGTGGGCGCGCCAAACACGCCACGGTCAATCGCTTCCTGGGTGGCGGCCTTGAGGCGGTCCTTCACCTCGGCGTCCTGCGTCAGGGCGAGCAGGGCTGCCGGATCGAACCCCGCCGCGCCCAGCACCGCGCCCACGGTGGCCGGGTCGTTCAGGTTTTTCGAATCGACCCAGATGGCGCGAAAAACGGCGTCGCCGTACGCCATGAAGCGCGCCGGCTCGCGCAGCTGCAGGCCCACGGCGCCGCGCATCAGCATCAGGGTGTTGATGGGGAAGTACGGGTTGCGGTTCAGCGGCACGCGGTAGCGGCGGGCAAAACGGTCAAAGTCGGTGAAGCTGTAGGCGCCTTTGGCGGGAATCGTCGCAGGCGAATGGTTGCCGGTGGCCTGGAACACGCCGCCCAGCAGCATCGGGCGGTACTGGCACTGGGCGCCGGTTTCGGCCTCGATCACGGGGATCTGCGTCCAGGCCAGGTACGAGGCCGGGCTGCCGAAATCGAACCAGAACTCGAATGTTTTCATCAGAATTTCTCCATGTAGGGCCGCAGGTCGAGCTCTTGCGTCCAGGCGTCGCGCGGCTGGGGGTGCAGCATCCAGTAGGCGTCGGCGATGTGGTCGGGCTTCAAGATACCGTCCTGGTCCTTCAGGGCGTAGCGCTCGGGGAAATTGTCGCGGATAAAGGCGGTGTCGATCGCGCCGTCGATGATGCTGTGCGCCACGTGGATGCCGCGCGGCCCCAGCTCGCGCGCCATGCTTTGCGCCAGCGCACGCAGCGCATGCTTGGCACCGGCAAAGGCAGCAAAGTTGGCCGCGCCGCGCAGCGAGGCGGTGGCGCCGGTGAAGATGATGGTCTGCGGGCGGTCCGGCGCGGCGCGCGCGACCATGCGCCTCGCCACCTCGCGGCCGTTCAGAAAGCCGCCAAAGCACGCCATCTCCCAGATCTTGAAGTACTTGCGCGCGGTCTCATCCAGCACGCTGCAGGGCACATTGGCGCCGATGTTGAACACCAGCACTTCAATCGGGCCGATGGTGGATTCGATCTGCTCGACCAGCGCGATGACGTCTTCTTCCTTGCGCGCGTCGCTGCCAAACGGGACCGCCGTGCCGCCCTCCGCCGCGATCTGCGCCACCAGCGGCGCCAGTTTGTCGAGCTCGCGCCGCGTCACGCAGGCGGTGTAGCCGCCGCGCGCAAAGCGCCGCGCAATCGCGCCGCCCGTGGCGTCGCCGGCCCCGATGATCAAGGCAACTTGGTTCATACGAACCTGCCGCTGGGCCGCCCCAAGGCGGGTTGCGCCCCTTTGAGGGGCAGCGCAGGACACGAAGTGACAAGCGTGGGGGTCATAGTTACTCTTTGTAGTAAACGACTTGATGGGTGGTCACCAGCAATTCCCCGGCTTCGTTCCACAACTGGGCCGTCTGGTCGAAATAGCCATTGTGAAACGCCTGCGCCCGCGCCTGCCCCAGCAAGTACCCGGTACCGGTGTTTTTGAGCCGGGCGGCGTCGGCATGGAAGTAGATTGTCATGGAGACCGTGCCCAGCGGCACCAGCGTGGCGCGGCGGCGCCAGATGCGCGGAAAAAACACGTCTGACAGGGCGGTGAGCGAGGCGAAATCCAGCGCGCGTGGCGGGTTGTCGCGCACCCACAGGCGCGACTGGCTGAGGCCGTGGTCAGCGCCGTCCCACGCGGCGGGAAAGCCACCTTCGATAAAGCGCATCTCGTAGCGGCTGATCCATTCAACCCGGCCGCGCCCGGCGGGCAACGGTGTTTGGGCAGGTGACGGCACCACCGGCATGGTGTGCTCGCCCGCGCTCCAGGTTTCCCGCCGCAGGGCGGTGAACGCGGTCGCTGTCAGCACCGTCTGGCCCTGCTGCGCCATATCAATCGTCCAGTGCTGGGTCGAACGGTTGGTACGGGCCGGGCGGGCCTGGACGGTGAAGGGGCCATCGGCCAACGCGGCACAAAAATTGACGGTCAGCGATACCGGCTCGCCCAGCCGGTCGGGGTGCTGCAACACCGCGTTGATCGCCTGCGCCGCCGTGATGCCGCCGAACGGGCCGACCATGTTGGCGTAGGCCGGGCTGGTGTGGCCCTGGAATGTGCCATCAGCTTGCGGTTGCAGGGCCACGGATGCATCAAACGCGTGATCCGCAATGTTTGTCACTGTTGATTCACCCACCGCCGTCTCCTGCTGTCCAATCACGCGTTCCAGGGCCATCGTGGAACCGGCTTCGCCGGGCCACTCTGGTGGCGTCCCCCGGGGGAAGACGCCAAAGGCGGCTCAGGCGGTACGTCGTCAGACCCGCTCGAAGATTCCCGCCGCTCCCTGCCCCATGCCTACGCACATGGTGACCATGCCGTATTTCAGATTTTTGCGCTGCAGGGCGTGAACCACTGTCGCCGACCGGATAGCGCCGGTCGCGCCCAGCGGATGGCCCAGCGCAATCGCGCCGCCCATCGGGTTCACTTTGGCCGGATCGAGCCCGAGCGTGTGGATGACTGCAAGCGACTGCGCCGCGAACGCCTCGTTGAGCTCGAACCAGTCGATGTCCGAGTGTTTCAAGCCGGCGTACTTCAACGCGGCGGGGATGGCCTCGATCGGACCGATGCCCATGATGTGCGGCGGCACGCCCCGGCTAGCGTAGCTGACAAAACGCGCGAGCGGCTTGAGGTTGAACCGCTTCAACGCGCTTTCGCTCACCAGGATCAGAGCACCCGCGCCATCAGACGTCTGCGAGCTGTTGCCGGCCGTGACCGAACCCCGCGCGGCGAACACTGTCTTGAGCTTGGCCAGGCCCTCGACCGTGGTGTCCGGGCGTGCGCCTTCGTCCAGGCTCACGGTGCGCGTGTGGATGCTGACTTCGGCCGAATCCAGATCAACCGAGCGCTCGGCCACTTCCACTGGCGTGATCTCAGCAGCAAACTCGCCCGCCTTCATGGCGGCAATGGCCTTCATGTGGGACGCGTAGGCGAACTCGTCCTGTGCGCCGCGGCTGACCTTCCACTGCTGCGCCACTTTTTCGGCCGTCAGGCCCATGCCGTACGCAATGCCGTAGTTCTCGACGTCATCGGTGTTTGAAAAGATGGTGGGCGACAGGCTCGGCGAGTTGCCCATCATCGGCACCATGCTCATGCTTTCGGTGCCGGCGGCAATCATCACGTCGGCTTCGCCCACGCGAATGCGGTCGGCCGCCATCTGCACCGCGCTCAGGCCCGAGGCACAGAAACGATTGACCGTGATGCCGCCCACGGTGTTGGGCAGACCGGCCAGGATGGCGCCGATACGCGCCACGTTCAGGCCCTGGCTGCCCTCGGGGATGGCGCAGCCGCAGATCACGTCTTCAATGGATTTCGGGTCGAGCCCCGGCACCTGCGCCAGCGCCGCACGCAGCGCGGTGGCCAGCAGATCGTCGGGCCGGGTATTGCGGAAAAAGCCGCGGTGCGACCGGCCAATCGGCGTGCGGGTGGCAGCGACGATGTAGGCGTCTTGAATCTGTTTGCTCATGTCAATTCCTTACGGGCTTGCCGGTCGACATCATTCCCATGATGCGTTCCTGCGTCTTGGGGTGCTCCAACAGCGAACAGAAAGCACGCCGCTCCAGCGTCATCAGGTAGTCCTCGGTCACCAGCGTGCCGGCATCGACGTCACCACCGGTGACTACGCCGGCGATCAGGCTGGCGATATGAAAATCGTGCTGGCTGATAAAGCCGCCATCGCGCATGTTGACCAGCTGGCCCTGGATGGTGGCCTTGCCGCTGCGGCCCGCCACGGGAAACTGGCGCTGGTGGGGCGCGCGGTAGCCACTGGCAAACATCGCCCGGGCTTCGTTGATCGCCACGAACAGCAATTCATCCTTGTGGGGCACGATCACGTCGCTGTCCAGCAGGTAGCCGAGCTTGCGCGATTCCAGCGCGCTGGTGCCGACCTTGGCCATGGCTGCAGCGGTGAAGCCTTCGGTCAGGAATTTCAGCAGGTCCTTGTCGGTGGAGGTGGCGGCGTTTTCCGCGGCCCGGCGCGCGATGTACGTCAGGCCGCCCGCACCCGGCACCAGGCCCACGCCCACTTCCACCAGGCCGATATAGCTTTCCATGGCCGCCACGCGCTTGGCCGAATACACCGCCATCTCGCAGCCGCCGCCCAGGGCCATGCCGCGGATGGCGGACACCACCGGCACGCTGGCGTAGCGCAACTTGAGCATGGCGCGCTGCAGTTCGTGCTCTGCACCGTCGATAGCGGCCACGCCGCCCATCATGAAACCGGGCAGCATGGCTTGCAGATCGGCGCCGACGCTGAACGGCTCATCTCCCTGCCAGATCACGACGCCCTGGTAGTCCTTCTCGGCGAGATCAACCGCCGTGACCAGGCCTTCGGCTACATCGGGGCTGATGGCATGCATCTTGGTCTTGATGCTGGCGATCAGCACCTGGCTGCCGGGCGTGCCGTCGCCGTCACCGTCGAGCGTCCACAGCCGGATTGCATCGTCCTCGTGCACGGTGGTGCCGGCGGTCTCAAAGCGTGGCGCCTGCGCGCCCAACACGTTCTCGGGAAAGTGCTGGCGCGCGTAGACCGGCAGTTCACGGCGCGGCACAAACGTGCCGGTGGACGGGCTCCACGACCCGGCCGACGTGTGCACGCCGCCCGCGTCGGCGACCGGGCCCTTGAAGACCCACGCCGGCAACGGCGCCCGGGTCAATGCTTTGCCGGCGTCGATGTCTTCCTGAACCATGCGGGCCACTTCCATCCAGCCCGCCTCTTGCCACAGCTCGAACGGGCCTTGCTTCAGGCCAAAGCCCCAACGCATGGCGAAATCCACGTCACGCGCGGTTTCTGCAATGCTTTGCAGATGGATCGCCGCGTAGTGGAAACCGTCGCGCAGGATCGCCCACAAAAACTGACCTTGCGCGCCTTCGCTGGCACGCAGCAGCTTCAGGCGCTCCGGCGCCGGCTTCTTGAGCATGCGGCCGTAAACCTCGTCGCCCTTCTGGCCGCCCGGCAAGTACTCGTTGCTCGCGCCGTCAAACCGCAAGATGTCGCGCCCGACCTTCTTGTAGAAACCCGCGCCGCTCTTCTGGCCCAGCGCCCCGGCTTCCATCAGGCCCTTGAGCACCGCAGGCGTGGCAAAGTTGCTGTAGAAGGGATCGGATTGTTCGTCCAGGTTGTCCTGCAGCGTCTTGATGACATGGGCCATCGTGTCGAGCCCCACCACATCAGCGGTGCGGAAGGTGCCCGAGCTGGCGCGGCCGAGTTTTTTGCCGGTCAGGTCGTCCACCACGTCGTAGGTCAGGCCAAAATTCTCCACCTGCTTCATCACGCCCAGCATGCCGGCGATGCCGACGCGGTTGGCAACGAAGTTGGGCGTGTCCTTGGCGCGCACCACGCCTTTGCCAAGGCCGCTGGTGACAAAGGCTTCCAGCTGGTCCAGCACCTCCGGTTGCGTGGTGGGCGTATTGATCAGCTCCACCAGCGTCATGTAGCGCGGCGGGTTGAAGAAATGGATGCCGCAAAAGCGCGGCTTGATCGCCTCGGGCAACGCTTCACTCAGCTTGGTGATGCTCAGGCCCGAGGTGTTGGACGCCACGATGGCGTGCGGCGCCACAAAGGGGGCAATTTTGCGGTAGAGATCAAGCTTCCAGTCCATGCGCTCGGCAATGGCCTCGATGATCAGATCGCAATCGCGCAGCTGCTCGAGGTGTTCTTCGTAGTTGGCCTGGCCAATCAGTGCGGCGTCTTCGGCCACGCCCAGCGGCGCGGGCTTGAGCTTCTTGAGGCCGTCCACCGCGCGGGTGACGATGCCGTTCTTCGGGCCCTCCTTGGCGGGCAGATCGAACAGCACGACCGGCACCCTGACGTTCACCAGGTGCGCAGCAATCTGCGCACCCATCACGCCTGCGCCCAGCACGGCGACTTTCTTCACTTGAAATCTCGACATAGTCTTTTCTGGTTAATCGGTCGATTCGGGAACGCCGCAGAACCGGCTTTGCCGGGCTACTGGCGTTGCCCCGTTGAGGGGGGGAGCACTACTGCGCACGCACCCAGGTCTGGGTTCGGCCGAAGGGGCCGATTGAGCCGCGCACTTCGAGTTTTTTGCCGCCTTCAATGGGCGTCAGGCGCAGGGTGTAGTTCTTGCCGTTCTCGGGATCGAGAATCTTGCCGCCTTCCCACACGTCCTTGCCGTCAGCCTTCTTGGCACCGCGGATGATTTCGAGGCCGAGGATCGGCTTGTCCTTGCGGTCATCGCTGCATTGGTCGCAGGTGTCGTCGGGCTTGGCGTCCTTGCCGAGGCGCTTCTCGATCTTGCCGCTGACCACGCCACCAACCTCGACCACACGGATCTCGGCCTTGGCCTCGCCGGTCTTGTCGTCGATGTTGCGCCACAGCCCCACGGGGCTCATCTGGGCGGCTGCGGGCAGTACCAAAAACGCTACTAAAATAGTAGCAAAAAATGACCTATTCATGCGGACCTCTGGCACAAAAGACTAAAAAACCTGTCGCGGCGCGGCGGGGGCTCAGGCAAACACCGCTTCGGTATCCATCAACACTTTGCTGCCCGCGCGTGCGGTGCGCATCAAGGTAGCGGTCTCGGGAAACAGCTTGGCAAAATAAAAGCGCGCCGTCTGCAGCTTGGCCAGGTAGAACGGGTCGTCGTTGCCGTTGGCAATCTCGCGAAGCGCCACTTGCGCCATGCGCGCCCAGAAGTAGCCAAACACCAGGTGGCCGGCCACCCGCAGGTAGTCGACCGCGGCGGCGCCCACTTCGTCGGCGTTTTGAAAGGCCTTGAAGCCGAGCTCGGTGGTGAACTTGGTCATCTGGTCGCCCAGGTAAGCCAGCGGGTTGATGAACTCGGCCATCTTCTCGTTGACGCCCTCTTCCTCGACCAGTGCGCCGACCAGCTTGCCGAACTTCTTGAGCGTGGCGCCGTTGTTGCCCAGCACCTTGCGGCCCAGCAGGTCCAGCGACTGGATGGTGTTGGTGCCTTCGTAGATCATGTTGATGCGGTTGTCGCGCACGAACTGCTCCATGCCCCATTCCTTGATGAAGCCGTGGCCGCCAAACACCTGCAGGCAGGCGTTGGTGGCGATGTGGCCGTTGTCGGTCAGGAACGCCTTGACGATGGGCGTCAGCAGCGAGAGCATTTCGCCGCTGTCCTTGCGCACCTTCTCATCCGGGTGGTTGTGTTCCTTGTCCAGCAGCACCGCGCAGTAGATCGCCAGCGCGCGGCCGCCTTCGGCGTACGCCTTGGCGGTGAGCAGCATCTTGCGCACATCCGGGTGCACGATGATCGGATCGGCCGGTTTGTCCTTGGCCTTGGGGCCGGACAGCGATCGCATCTGGATGCGGTCCTTGGCGTAGGCCAGCGCGTTCTGGTAGGCCACTTCGGTTAAGCCCAGCGACTGGTTGCCCACGCCCAGGCGGGCCGCGTTCATCATCACGAACATGCCCTGCATGCCCTTGTTGGGCTGGCCCACGAGCGTGCCGATGGCGCCGTCAATCACGATCTGCGCCGTGGCGTTGCCGTGGATGCCCATCTTGTGCTCCAGGCCGCCGCAGTAGATGCCGTTGCGCGCACCCAGCGAGCCGTCCTTGTTGACCAGGAACTTGGGCACGATGAACAGGCTCACGCCCTTGATGCCGGGGGGTGCGTCGGGCAACCGTGCCAACACCAGGTGGATGATGTTGCTGGTCATGTCGTGCTCGCCAGCGCTGATGAAGATCTTGTTGCCGGTGATCCGGTAGGTGCCATCAGGCTGCGGCTCGGCCTTGGTGCGCATCAATCCGAGGTCGGTGCCGCAATGTGGCTCGGTCAGGCACATGGTGCCGGTCCATTCGCCGCTGGTCATCTTGTGCAGGTAGGTCTGCTTCTGCTCGTCGGTGCCGTGCGTGTGCAGCGCGGCGTACGCGCCGTGCGTCAGGCCCGGGTACATGGTCCAGGCCTGGTTGGCGCTGTTGAGCATTTCATAGAAGCACTGGTTCACCACCAGCGGCAGGCCCTGGCCGCCAAACGCCGGGTCGCAACTCAGCGCGGGCCAGCCGCCTTTTACATACTGGGCGTAGGCTTCCTTGAAGCCCTTGGGCGAGGTCACGGCATGGGTTTCCTTGTCCAGCTTGCAGCCCTCGGCGTCGCCCGACATGTTCAACGGAAACGCCACCTCGGAGGCGAACTTGCCACCTTCTTCGAGCACGGCATTGATGGTGTCCTTGTCGGCATCGGCGTACTTGGGGATGGCCTTGAATTCGTCGGTGACGCCGAGCACTTCGTGCATCAGGAACTGCATGTCGCGCAGCGGGGGCGTATAGGTGGGCATTCGGGGGACTCCTTGAAACTTCAGGTTGATGGGGTGGATCTGGACGGGCGGGCCGGACTGGCAGGCTCTCCGTACCGGGCCAGGATGTGATCGAAACCGGTGTTGGCCCGGGTGATCGAGCCGGGGTTGTTGAGAAAGCGCGCCTCGTAGTGCAGCGCGAGGATGAGGCCGTGAATCTCGAACGCCATCTGGTGCTCGTCGGCGTCGGCCAGCAGGTGGCCTTCTTCCTTGGCCTGCACCACCGCTCGGTACATGGCCTGCAGCCATGTCTTGACCGAGTTGGACAGCGCGTCGCGCACCGGTCCTGGCCGGTCGTCGAACTCTACCGCGCCGCTGATGAAGATGCAGCCCGACTGGATTTCCACCGCCACGCGCTTCATCCAGTTGCCAAACAGCGCGCGCACCCGCGGCAGGCCGCGGGGCTCGTTGAGGGCCGGGTAGAAAACCTCTTCTTCAAAGCGCGCAAAGTACTCGCGCACCACGGAGATCTGGAGCTCTTCGCGCGAGCCGAAGTGGGCAAACACGCCCGACTTGCTCATCTGCGTCACCTCGGCCAGCGCGCCGATGCTCAGGCCCTCAAGCCCGACCTGGGTGGCGAGGCTCAGGGCCGCATCGACGATTGCGGCCTTGGTCTGCTGGCCCTTGTGCAGGGCACGCCCCTCCCGCGCGCTTTCGGTACGCGCACGGGGCGGTTTGAACGGCGATTCGGTGACGGACATGGCATCCAGACAAAATAAAACGAACGATCGTTCTATTTTGCAGGATTTCGGGGTGCGTCAACCACCCCCGGGGCCGTCTAGAGTCCCGGTTCTAGCGTAATAAAGGGTAAACCCTTGCGAACTGACCCCACTTGGTCGGTTTCATCCGATTCCCGTGTCGTCAGCACCTCAGAGCTTGAAGGGCACCACCGTCTGGCGCTGCTCGCCCAGGCCCTCGATGCCCAGCGTCATCACGTCGCCCTTCTTCAGGTACAGCGGCGGCTTCATGCCCAGACCGACGCCGGGTGGCGTACCGGTGGTGATCACGTCACCCGGCATCAGCGTCATGAACTGGCTGACGTAGCTGACCAGCTTGGCGACGCCGAAGATCATGGTCTTGGTGCTGCCGTCCTGCACGCGCTTGCCATTGAGGTCGAGCCATAGCTTGAGTTTTTGCGGGTTGGCCACCTCGTCACGCGTCACCAGCCACGGCCCGATGGGACCGAAGGTGTCGCAGCCCTTGCCCTTGTCCCACTGCGGGCCGCGTTCGAGCTGGTATTCGCGTTCGCTCACATCGTTGATGGTGCAGTAACCCGCCACGTGGTCGAGCGCGTCTTTCTGCGACACATAGCGCGCGCGGGTGCCAATCACGACGCCCAACTCCACCTCCCAATCGCTTTTGACCGAGCCCTTGGGCAGCATCACCGGGTCGTTGGGCCCCTGGATGCAGGTGGTGGCCTTCATGAAGACGATCGGCTCTTTCGGGATGGGTGACCCGGTTTCGGCCGCGTGGTCCGAGTAGTTGAGTCCGATGGCGACAAACTTGCCCACGCCCGCGACCGGGCACCCCATGCGCGGCGAGCCCTTGACCAGCGGCAACTTGTCCGCCTTGAGCTTGCGCAGCTTGGCCAGTGCGGCATCGCCAAGCTGGTCGGGGCCAATGTCCTTGACGACCGCGCTCAGGTCGCGCAAGCGGCCCTCGGCGTCGATCAGGCCGGGCTTCTCTTTGCCGGGGTTGCCGTAGCGGACGAGTTTCATGGTTTTCCTTTCGTTGGTCGGGTAGTGAGTGATCGGATAGCGAGGCTTTTTTTCGGGGGCCACCGCAGAACCGGCTTCGCTGGGCTGCTGGTGGCGCCCCCTCGAGGGGGAGGCGGCTGCAGGCCGCGTCGGGGGTGGGTCAATAAGTCGATCGGCCGCCCGACAAATCAAACACCGCACCGGTGGAGAACGAACAGTCCTCGGTGCAGAGCCAGGCCACCATGGCGGCCACCTCTTCGGGCTCGCCAAAGCGGCCCATCGGAATCTTCGACAGCATGAAGTTGATGTGCTCGGGCGTCATCTGGTCAAAGATCGCCGTCTTGACGGCGGCGGGCGTGACGCAGTTCACACGCACGCCGGTGTCGGCCAGTTCCTTGCCCAGCGATTTGGTCAGCGCCATCACGCCGGCCTTGCTGGCGCTGTAGGCGCTGGCATTGGGGTTGCCGTCTTTGCCCGCAACCGAGGCGATATTCACGATGCGGCCGTAGTTGTTGTCCCGCATGTGCGGCACCACCTCGCGGCAGCACAGAAACAACCCGTTGAGGTTGACGTCCATCACCTGGCGCCAGGCATCCACGGGGTAGTCCCACACCTTGGTGTTGGGGCCGGTGATGCCCGCGCAATTGACCAGCGCGTCGATGTGCGACGTGTTGCGCAGCGTGGCGTGCACCGCCTGCGCCACCGAGGCCTGGTGCACCACATCCACCGCCAGGCCCTGCGCGGCCTCGCCGATCGCCTGCGCCGCGCGCGCAACGCCATCGGCATCGCGGTCCCACAGCGTGACGCGGCCGCCCGAGGCTATGAGGCGCTGGGCAATGGCGTAGCCCAGGCCCGTGGCGCCGCCGGTGACGATGGCGTGCCGGTCGCGAAAATCAAGCTGGTTCATATCGTCATCCCGCCATCGTTGGCATAGGCCTGTCCGGTCACGAAGGCAGATTCGTCGGACGCCAGAAACACCACCAGGGGCGCCATTTCATGCGCCTGCGCGAGCCGGCCCATCGGCTGGCGCGCGATGAACTGCTGGCGCGCGGCGACCGGGTCAGCATTGGCATTGATGCGGTCGCCCAGCGAGGGCGTGTCCACAGTGCCGGGGCAGATGGCGTTGCAACGGATGCCCTGGCCCACGAAGTCGGCCGCGACGCTCTTGGTCAGGCCGATCACGGCGGCCTTGGACGCGCCGTAGATGAACCGGTTGGGCAGGCCCTTGAGGCTGGAGCAGACACTGGCCATGTTGATGATGCTGCCACCGCCCGCGGCCAGCATGCCCGGCAGCACTGCCTGGATCATCCAGTACTGGGCGCGCACATTGAGGTTGAAGGCGAAGGCCCACTCCTCGTCGGTGGCTTGCAGCACGGTGCCGTTGTGCACGAAGCCGGCACAGTTGAACAGCACATTCAGGGCCGGCAGGCTGCCCACCACCCGGTGGATGGCCGCCTTGTCCAGCACGTCCAGCGGCAAGGCGGTCACGTTGGGCACGCCGGTGTAGTCGGCCAGCAACCGGGGGTTGACGTCGGTCGCCCAGACCTGCGCGCCCTCGGCCGCCAGCGCCAGGGCACTGGCGCGGCCAATGCCCTGGCCTGCGGCCGTCACCAGCGCGGTTTTTCCTTTAAGTCTCATCGGGTCTCCTCCATCGTTGGGCTCTGGCAGCGGGTCGCAGCGGCATGGCCCAAGCGGGTTTCACCGGCAGTCCGTCACCGAACCGGGCAATGATAAACTGGTCTGACCACTTGGCCACCTGTGGACTGCATTTTTTCATCACCATGCCGCTCCAAGCCGTCGAACCGCAACGCCTGTACCAGCAGATCGCAGCGCAGCTGCGCGCGCTGATCAACGCGGGGGAGTTCAGCGTCGGCGCGCGCCTGCCGGCCGAACGCGACCTGGCGCGCCAGCTCGGCGTGAGCCGGCCTTCGGTGCGCGAAGCGCTGATCGCGCTTGAGGTGGAGGGTTGGGTCGAGGTGCGGACCGGTTCCGGCGTCTATGTGCTGGACCGGTCGCGGCGCACCGGTCAGTCGCTGGAGCCCACCGAGTGGGGGCCGCTGGAGCTGATTCGCGCCCGCCGCGTGGTGGAAGGCGAAATTGCCGCGCTGGCGGCCGCCCAGGCGCGCCGCAAGGACCTCGACGCCATGGGCGAGGCGCTGGCCTCGATGAAGCGCGACGCCGACGCGGGCGTGCTGCCGCTGGACGGTGACCGCGACTTTCACACCGCCATCGTCACCGCCTGCGGCAACGCGGTACTGGTGGACACCGTGCAGCGCTTCTGGGACTCGCGGCGCGGGCCCTTGTTTGAGCGACTCGGCGGCCACTTTGAAACCGTGACGTCCTGGCGCGCCGCGATTGACGAGCACGAAGCGGTGTACAAGGCCATCCAGTTGCGCGATGCCCCGGCCGCGCGCGCCGCCATGCACGCGCACATGGACAAATCACACGCCCGGTTCAGCGCCAGCTGGCGACGCGCCCGGCGCACCCCTGTCACCACACCCCGGAAGTCACCATGACACCCTTTATCCGCCTGCACCCGAACGACGACGTCCTGATTGCACGCGCCCAGCTGGTCAGCGGAACCACCGTCGAAGGGATTGCCGTGCGCGGCCTGATCCCGCCGGGCCACAAAGTGGCAACGCGGCCCCTGGCGGCTGGCGAGCCGGTGCGTCGCTACAACCAGATCATCGGCTTTGCGTCACGGCCAATCGCGGCGGGCGAGCACATCCACACCCACAACCTCGACATGGGGCCGGACAAGGGCGCGAACACGGGCGGGGCGGCACGCGACTACGCATTTGGCGCCGACGTGAAGCCCGAGCCCGCGCGGCGCGAAGCCACCTTCATGGGCATCAAGCGCGCCGATGGCCGCGTGGCCACGCGCAACTACATCGGCATTCTGTCCAGCGTCAACTGCTCGGCCACGGCCGCGCGCGCGATGGCCGATCACTTTTCGCGCCAGACTCACCCGGCAGCGCTGGCCGACTACCCCCACGTGGACGGCGTGGTGGCGCTCACCCACGGCACCGGCTGCGGCATGGACACCGAGGGGATGGGCATGCAGCTGCTGGAGCGCACGCTGGCCGGCTACGCCACGCACGCCAATTTCGCCGGCATCATCGTGGTGGGCCTGGGCTGCGAGGCCAACCAGATCAACGCCTGGCTGGCCCACAGCAGCCTGCGCGAAGGCGACACGCTGAAGGTCTTCAACATCCAGGACACCGGCGGCACGCGCAAGACGGTCGAGAAAGGCATCGCCTTGATCAAAGCCATGTTGCCTGCAGCGAACGCGGTCAAGCGCGAGCCCTGCAGCGCGGCGCACATCACCATCGGCCTGCAGTGCGGCGGCTCGGACGGCTACTCGGGCATCAGCGCCAACCCGGCGCTGGGTGCAGCGGTGGATCTGCTGGTGGCGCATGGCGGCACCGCCATCCTGAGCGAAACACCTGAAATCTATGGCGCCGAGCACCTGCTGACGCGCCGCGCGGTGCGGCCCGAGGTGGCGGAAAAACTCATCCGGCGGATCCAGTGGTGGGAGCACTACACCCAGATCAACGACGGCGAAATGAACAACAACCCATCGCCCGGCAACAAGGCCGGCGGGCTGACCACCATCCTCGAAAAATCACTGGGTGCGGTGGCCAAGGGCGGCACCACCAACCTGCAGGCGGTGTATGAGTACGCCGAGCCCGTGACCGACCACGGCTTCGTCTATATGGACACGCCGGGCTACGACCCGGTCAGCGCGACGGGCCAAGTGGCGGGCGGCGCCAACCTGATCTGTTTCACCACCGGGCGCGGCTCGGCCTACGGCTGTGCGCCCTCGCCGTCGCTCAAGCTGGCCACCAACTCGGCGCTGTGGCAGCGGCAGGAAGAAGACATGGACATCAACTGCGGCGAGATCGTGGACGGCAAGGCCAGCGTGGCCGAAATGGGGCAGCGAATTTTCGAGCTGGTGCTGGCGACGGCTTCCGGAGAGCTGTCCAAGAGCGAGCGGCACGGCTACGGCCAGAACGAGTTCGTGCCGTGGCAAGTCGGCGCGGTGATGTGAATCCGGGGGAGGGCAACAAATGTCCAGGGTTTTTGAAGCGGAACA
>JANOBJ010000051.1:0-4443 GCA_031411575.1 Betaproteobacteria bacterium
TCTGTGGAGCGGGAGACGGGAATCGAACCCGCGTCATTAGCTTGGAAGGCTAGGGTTCTACCATTGAACTACTCCCGCATCGGGCTCTATCAACCAACCCAGGCGCAGGCTTCCTGTCGCTCTACAAAACCGTTTTTCGCTGTTTCAATTTATTCGAAACTTCACTGCTTCAATTTACTTGAAACCCATCAACTTCAGTTGCCTGAAATTCTTCACTCCAAATACACTTGAAGCTGCTGGTGGAGGAGGCTGGATTCGAACCAGCGTAGGCGTAAGCCAACAGATTTACAGTCTGCCCCCTTTAGCCACTCGGGCACCCCTCCGGCGAACCTCGAAATATAGCACGTTTTTATGTCGATCGGCCAGCCTGCTTCCAGCCTCGGTGCACGGAAAGGCGGCACCCACGGAAGTCGGGGTTGCCTTCACCCCGGCGCAGCGCGGGTTATGTTGCGGCGCACCATCCTTTGGGCGTTTGTGGTTACGCTGTACCCATGACTCCCATCAATCTGGCGTTGCAAGGCGGTGGCTCGCACGGGGCGTTCACCTGGGGCGTGCTCGACGCGATGCTGGCCGACGAGCGGCTGGCTATCGAAGGCATCAGCGGCACCAGCGCGGGTGCGGTGAATGCGGTGGCGCTGGCGCACGGGATCGCGCAGGGCAACGGCAAGCCGGCCCTGGCGCGCGAGGCGGCGCGGGCCTCTTTGGCGCGCATCTGGGGCGAAATCACCACGCTGGGCAGCCTCGGCACCATCCAGCAAAGCCTGTTTCGCGTGCTCACCGGCGGGTTTGGCGCAGAGCAAGCGCCCACTGACTTGTTTGCCCGTGCGATCAGCCAATGGGTGTCGCCGTACCAGACCAACCCGCTCAACCTGAACCCGCTGCGCCAGATCCTGGAGCGCGAGATCGATTTCGAGGCGATTGCGCGGCTTAAATCGCTCAAGCTGTTCGTTTCGGCCACGCACGTCAGCACCGGCAAGGCCGAGATTTTTCATGGCAAGCGGTTGACCCTGGATGCGCTGCTGGCCTCCACCTGCCTGCCGATGGTGTTTCAGGCGGTCGAAATTGATGGCGAACACTACTGGGACGGCGGCTATTCTGGCAATCCGGCGCTCACGCCGCTGATCAACCAGTGCGAATGCGCCGATCTGGTGCTGGTGCAGATCAACCCGATCCGCCGCGATGGCACGCCGCAGTCGCCCGGCGACATCATGGACCGGGTGAATGAGCTGACCTTCAACGCCAGCCTGTTGTCGCAAATGCGCTCAATCGACTTCATCAACCGCCTGCTGGCCGACGGGCGGCTGGGCAAGGGCGAGCACGGCACGCCCTACAAAAGCGTGCGACTGCACCGCATTGACGGCGGCGAAGCACTGGAGAAATACCCGGCGTCGTCCAAGAGTTCGACCGAGCCGGCCATGATCAAAAAGCTGTTCGAACTGGGCGTGGCCTGCACCGAACGCTGGCTGCGCCTGCACCACGACGCGCTGGGCGTGCAAAGCACGGTGAATCTGCGGCGCGATTACCTCGATGACATGCGGATCGGCGGCATCGCGGGGTGACGGCGGCGCCGGGCGGTCAAGGGCGGTTTTTAGGCGCCAAACAGGCCCGTGGTCGTTGTCTTTTGGTCATAGTTTGCTATGAATTAGATAGCAACCGAACACCGATTCAGGCGCCGTCAATCTGCCAATCCAATTCAATACCCCGCTCCCCCAGCCACCGCTGCGCCTGCCCCAAATGCCCGCAGCCGATGAACGGCACCGGCGGGCGCAGGGCGGACAGCGGCGACGGGTGGTTGGCTTGGAGCACCAGCGCCTGGCGGCTGTGGGCGGCGGCGGTTTGGGTGATCAGCGGGGCCTTGGCCTGCGCGTGGGCGCCCCACAGCAGGTACACGCAGGCAGCCGCGCTGGCGGCCACTTGGGCCAGCAGGGCGTCGGTGAGCGGCTCCCAGCCTTGTTTGGCATGGCTGGCGGGCTGGCCGTCTTCGACCGTGAGGCTGGTGTTGAGCAACAGCACGCCCTGGCGCGCCCAGCCGCCCAGCGAGCCGCTGGCCGGGATGGGCAGGCCCACATCGCGCTGCCGTTCCTTGAAGATGTTGCGCAGGCTGGGCGGCAGCCGCACGCCCGGCGCGACCGAGAACGCCAGCCCCTCGGCCTGGCCGGGGCCGTGGTACGGGTCCTGCCCGAGGATGACGACGCGCACACCAGCGAGCGGCGTGAGTTCGAGCGCGCGAAACGGCTGCGGCGGGTAGACCACGGCGCCCTGCTGCAGCCGCGCGTTGACGAAGGCGGCCAGACGGGTGCCGGCCGGGCTGGCCAGCCAGTGGTCGATGACGGGTTGCCAGCCGGCGGCGACAGGCCAGGCGGCGGGGGACCCGGTGGTCAGGCGGGCGGGCGGGTCAGACGGCGGCTTCAGATTTGTCAGCGGGGCCGGTTGCGTCGGCTGCGTCTGCTGCAGAGCATCTCCCGCTCCCGCTCCCGCTCCCGCTCCGGACCGCCGCCCCAAATCGTCCCCAAACGGCAAATTCAAAGTCAAATCGGCCTGTTGTCCCCGTCCCCTGGTCATAGTTTGCTACATATTTAATAGCATTACGCAAACAGCGCAGCCAGCGCCTCGCCCGGGTCGGGGGCGCGCATGAAGGCTTCGCCGACCAGAAAGGCGTGCACGCCAGCGGCGCGCATCGTCTGCACGTCGTCGCGCGTCAGAATGCCGCTTTCGGTCACCAGCAGGCGGTCTTTCGGCACCTCGGGCAGCATCGCCAGCGTGGTGGCCAGTGTCACCTCAAAGGTGCGCAGGTTGCGGTTGTTGATGCCCACCAGCGGGGTTTTGAGCCTGAGCGCGCGCGCCAGCTCGGCGGCGTCGTGCACCTCGACCAGCACCGCCATGTCGAGGCTGCGCGCCACGGCTTCCAGCTCGGCCATCTGCGCGTCGCTCAGGCAGGCCGCGATCAGCAGGATGCAGTCGGCGCCCATGGCGCGCGATTCGTACACCTGCCAGGCGTCGATCATGAAATCCTTGCGCAACACGGGCAGGTCGCAGCTGGCGCGGGCCTGTTTCAGGTGGTCCACCTGGCCCTGGAAGAACTGCCGGTCGGTCAACACCGACAGGCAGGCAGCGCTGGTCTGCACGCCCTTGGTGGTCACGCCGTCGGCGTAGCTCTGCGCAATGTCGGCGGGGATGAATTCCTCGCGCAGCACGCCCCTGGACGGGCTGGCCTTTTTGATTTCGGCAATCACCGCCGCCTGGCCGCCCGCGATCTTGGCGCGCAGCGCGCCGACGAAGTCGCGCGTGAGCACCCGGCTCTCGGCGTCGGCGCGTATGGCGGCCAGCGGCATTCTTTTGGATGCTGCGGCGATTTCCTCGCGTTTGACGGCGACGATTTTTTCAAGGATGTCGGACATGGGTTCTTGAGCTTTCGGTCAATGCCGGGGCGGCGGTGGGTGGTGGTGGCGTGTGGGGCCGCTGCGTCAGTACGCCGCCGTGGCCGCCACCAGCTGCGCCAGCTTGGCCTGGGCCGCGCCCGATTCGACCGCCGCGCGCGCGCGTTCCACGCCGGCTTTCATCGAATCGACCACATTGGCCGCGTACAACGCCACGCCGGCGTTCAGGATCACGATGTCGCGCGCCGGGCCGGCCTCGTTGGCCAGCACGCCCAGCAGCACGGCTTTGGACTGTTCGGCGGTTTCCACCTTGAGGCTGCGGCCGCTGGCCATCGGCAGGCCGAAGTCTTCGGGGTGGATCTGGTACTCGGTGATTTCGCCGTTTTTCAGCTCGCCGACCTCGGTGGCGGCGCCCAGGCTCACCTCGTCCATGCCGTCCTTGCCGTACACCACCACCGCGTGCTCGGCGCCCAGCCGCTGCAGCGCACGCACCTGGATGCCCACCAGATCGGGGTGGAACACGCCCATCAGAATATTGGGCGCGCTGGCCGGGTTGGTGAGTGGCCCGAGGATGTTGAAGATGGTGCGCACGCCGAGTTCCTTGCGGATCGGCGCCACGTTTTTCATGGCCGGGTGGTGATTGGGCGCGAACATGAAGCCGATGCCGACCTGCTCGATGCACTGCGCAATGCGCTCGGGCGAGAGATTGATGTTGACGCCCAGCGCCTCCAGCACGTCGGCGCTGCCGCTCTTGCTGCTGACGCTGCGCCCGCCGTGTTTGCTGACCTTGGCGCCCGCCGCCGCCGCCACGAACATGCTGCAGGTGGAGATGTTGAAGCTGTGCGAACCGTCGCCGCCGGTGCCCACGATGTCCACCAAGTGGGTCTTGTCGGCCACGTTCACCTTGGTGGAAAACTCGCGCATCACCTGCGCGGCGGCGGTGATTTCGCCAATGGTTTCCTTTTTGACGCGCAGGCCGGTGATCAAGGCTGCCAGCATCACCGGCGACCACTCGCCGTTCATGATGCCGCGCACGATGTGCAGCATCTCGTCGTGGAAAATTTCC
>JANOBJ010000052.1:0-2528 GCA_031411575.1 Betaproteobacteria bacterium
AGCGTGGTGGCGATGATCTTGCCGGCCTCGGGCTTGGCGCGCACCGCGCCCAGGTAGGGCTCGTAGGTCATGGCGGCGTCCACGCCGTCGGTGCCCGCGATCATGGCGTTGGCGGCGGCCTGCGGCGACAGGCTGACGACCTTCACGTCCTTGAGCGACAGGCCGTTCTTCTTGAGCATCCAGGCCAGACCAAAGTAGGGGGCGGTGCCGGGCGCGTCGGCGGCCACGGTCTTGCCCTTCAAGTCGCTGATCTTGGTGATGCCGGGCTTGACCACCATGCCATCGGCGCCGTAGCTCTTGTCCAGCTGGAAGATCTGCGTGGTGGCCACGCCGCTGGCGTTCCAGACCACCCAGGTCTCGACCGTGGTGGCCGCGCACTGGATGTCACCCGAGGCGATGGCCAGGTGTCGGTCTTTCTGTGGGATTTTCTTGATCGACACATCCAGGCCGTTTTTCTTGAAGATGCCGGACTCTTTGGCGAGCGTCAACGGCGCAAAGCCGGTCCAGCCCGACATGCCGATGGCGACCTTGGTTTCCTGGGCGTGGGCGCCCGTGAAGGCAACGGCGAGTAGGGACGTGATGATCAGTTTCTTCATGCGGGTTCTCCAGTTAAGTTGGGGTGAATGTATGCAGTCTTCATGCCAGCTGCAATGCGTGTAACTCTGGGACCCGCGCCTCAATCGCGCGCCCGACGCTGCCATCTGCGACACGTTGGTGCATGGCTTCCATGTCGGGCGCGAGGCTGCGGTCTTGCATCATGGCCGGCGAGACGCTGCGCACCAGCGCGAGTGCATCCTCCAGCGCGGGCGAGCTTTTGAGCGGGCGCAGGAACTCGATGCCCTGGGCTGCCGCCAGCAGCTCGATGGCCACAATGTGCGCGGTGTTGCGCAGCATGGGCGAAAGCCGCCGTGCCGCGAAGGTCGCCATGCTCACATGGTCTTCCTGGTTGGCCGAGGTCGGCAGGCTGTCCACGCTGGCCGGGTGGGCCAGCGACTTGTTCTCAGACGCCAGCGCGGCGGCCGTCACGTGCACGATCATGAAGCCCGAGTTCAGGCCCGGGTCGGGCGTGAGAAAGGGCGGCAGGCGCGACACCACCGTGTCCACCAGCATGGCGATGCGCCGCTCGGTGATGGCGCCGATCTCGGCGATCACCACGGCCAGCGCGTCGCAGGCGAGAGCGACCGGCTCGGCGTGGAAGTTGCCACCGGAGAGCAGAGAGCCTTCCGACGCGAACACCAACGGGTTGTCGGTGACCGCATTGGCCTCGCGCACCAGCACCTGGGCGGCGTAACGCATCTGGTCGAGGCAGGCGCCCATCACCTGCGGCTGGCAGCGCAGGCAGTACGGGTCTTGCACGCGGTCGTCGCCTTCGAGGTGCGAGCGGCGGATCTCGCTGCCCGTGGCCAGCGCGCGGTAGGCGGCGGCGCAGGCGATCTGCCCGGGCTGGCCGCGCACGGCGTGGATGCGTGCATCAAACGGCCCGTCGCTGCCGCGAGCCGCGTCGAGCGACAGCGCGCCCGACACCACCGCCGCTTCGAACAACCGGTCGGTCGCCAGCAGCGCATCGATGGCCATGGCGGTGGACACCTGCGTACCGTTGATGAGCGCCAGCCCTTCCTTGGCGCCGAGCGTGATCGACTGCAGGCCGGCCTGCTTCAGCGCGTCGGCGGCGGGCACGCGCACGCCCTGGTAGAAGACTTCGCTCTCGCCAATCAGCGGCAGGCACAGGTGCGCCAGCGGCGCCAGGTCGCCCGAGGCGCCGACCGATCCCTGGCAGGGAATCACCGGAATCACGCCGTGGTTATGGAGCGCCAGCAGCGCATCGACCACCTCCTCGCGCACGCCCGAGTAGCCGCGCGCCAGGCTGGCCGCCTTGAGCACCAGGACCAGCCGCACCACGCGCTCGGGCAGCGGTTCGCCCACGCCAACCGCATGCGAGCGCAGCAGCTTGAGTTGCAGTGTGGCCAGGTCTTCTTGGGCGATACGGGTGTTGGCCAGCTTGCCAAAACCCGTGTTCACGCCATAGACCGCGGCACCACCGCTGGCGGCTTGGTGCACCAGCGCGGCGCTGGCGCGAATGCCGGGGCGGCAGGCGGGATCGAGCGTCACCTGAACGGGTTCTGCAGCCAGTCGGCGCAGCTGTGCCAGCGTCAGCTCGCCCGCAACGATTTTTTCGGTTTTTTTCACAAGAATCGGGCTCCGGTCCGCATGCAGTGGACTTTGTTTGCTATCAAATATGTAGTAACCGGAATCAACCCAGCATCGGCAAATTGAGCCCGTTCTGGCGCGCACTGTCCTGCGCGATGTCATAGCCGGCGTCCGCATGGCGCATCACGCCGGTGGCCGGGTCATTGAACAGCACGCGGGCCAGTTTTTCAGACGCTTCGGCCGTGCCGTCGCAGCAGATCACCACGCCCGAATGCTGCGAATAGCCCATGCCCACGCCGCCGCCGTGGTGCAGGCTGACCCAGGTGGCGCCGCTCGCGGTGTTGAGCAGCGCGTTGAGCAGCGGCCAGTCGCTCACCGCG
>JANOBJ010000053.1:0-9140 GCA_031411575.1 Betaproteobacteria bacterium
CCGCGCAGTCGGCGTGGGGCTGCACAGCGGCCAGCGGGTCGAGTTGACCCTGCGGCCTGCGCAGCCCGACACGGGCGTCGTGTTCCGTCGCGTGGACCTGCCCGAGCCTGTCGATATACCGATCTCTGCCGTGGCGGTGACCGATACGCGGCTGGCGTCAACCATCTCGGCCCGAGGCGCCAAGGTTCACACGGTGGAGCACTTGATGTCGGCCTGCGCGGGGCTGGGCATCGACAACCTGTATGTGGACATCACGGCCGAAGAGGTTCCGATCCTGGACGGCTCGGCAGCATCGTTCGTGTTCCTGCTGCAAAGCGCCGGCATTGAATTGCAAAAAGCCCCCAAACGCTTTATTCGCCTGACGAAGCCGGTCGAGGTGCATGAGGGACAGGGTGCGACCGCCAAGTGGGCGCGGCTGGAGCCCTACCATGGCTTCAAGCTCAGCTTCGAAATTGATTTTGACCATCCGGCCGTTGATTCAACCGGCCAGCGGGTCGAGTTCGACCTGAGCTCGGGCTCCTACACCCGCGACATTGCACGCGCCCGCACCTTCGGCTTCACCAAGGATGTGGAAATGATGCGTGCCAACGGCCTCGCGCTCGGTGGAGGTCTGGACAACGCGATCGTGATGGACGACTACAAGGTGCTCAATGCCGATGGGTTGCGCTACGACGATGAGTTCGTCAAGCACAAGATCCTGGATGCGATGGGCGACCTGTACCTCGTCGGCAAGCCGCTGCTTGCGGCTTACAGTGCGTTCCGCT
Organism: Betaproteobacteria bacterium; assembly: GCA_031411575.1. GTDB lineage: Bacteria > Pseudomonadota > Gammaproteobacteria > Burkholderiales > Burkholderiaceae_C > JANOBJ01. The sequence goes on from JANOBJ010000053.1 coordinate 765, forward strand.
CGGGCCACGCCTTGAACAACAAGCTGCTGCGTGAACTGCTGTCGCGCGAGGACGCCTACGAGATCGTCACGTTCAGCCACACCTCGGATGCGCCGTCCGGCTTCGCCCAGCTGGCGCGCGCCTGGTAAGCCGGTCATGCTGCTGTTTCGCTGGATCGTGATGCTGCTGCTGGTTGCCTCGGCGGTGTCGTTTGCGCTGTACGCGGGGACCGGGCAAGTGCGTTTCAGGCGCTTTGGGCTCGTTACCTTGAAGTGGACACTGGCCGCCGCCTTCGTGTTCTTCGCGGTGCTGATCCTCGAGCGCATCGCCTGAACCCGCCCGGCCTGCCGGGTGGCTAGCGGCTGCGACCGCCCTTGTACTGTCCCGTGTTGTGCTTTTGCAGCGTGGTGGCGGCCGCCAGCCGGGCGCGTGACGGCCCCACATGCGCATGCGCGATGGCCAGCCCCAGCGCATCGGCGGCGTCCTTGCCCGGCACGCCGGGCAGCTTCAGCAAGCGCATCACCATTTGCTGGACTTCGGCCTTGGTCGCTTTGCCATAACCTGCAACAGCCAGCTTCATCTGCAGTGCGGAATACTCCGCCACGGGCAGCGCGCTGGCCACCAGTGCCGTGATACAAGCGCCGCGCGCCTGGCCGAGCAACAGGGTCGCCTGCGGGTTGACGTTGACGAACACGATCTCCACCGATGCGGCTTCCGGCTGGTAGCGCGTCACCACCTCGCCGATGCCATCAAACAGCACCTTCAGCCGCGCCGGCAGGTCACCCCGATCCAGATGCGTCGTGGTGATGGTGCCGCTGGCCACGTAGGTCAGCGCCTGGCCTGCCACGTCAATCACGCCAAAGCCGGTTGTCTGCAGGCCGGGGTCAATACCGAGAATTCGCACAATGCTATAAAATGAGTAGCAAACTATGACCAGTGGATGCGGACTACAGGTTAAAAAACCATCTGACTGAGTGAAAAAACACGGGTGCGGCAAAGCACAGCGCGTCCACCCGGTCGAGCAGCCCGCTGGCGCCGGTGACCGACTGCCCCTGCGTCCCCCAGTTGGTGATGCCGCGATCGCGCTTGAGCGCCTTCATGACCAGATGCCCCATCGAACCCGCCACACAGGCGATCAGCGCCATCGCCAGCGCCTGGCCGGGCTTGAACGGCGTGATCCCCGCCAGCAACCCGCCCACCAGACCGCCCACGATCACGCCAATCAGCCAGCTGGTCCAGTTGAAGCTCTGGCTGACATTGGGCGCGCGCGGTGGCCGCTTGAGCTTGCGACTGGCCAGATGCTGCACGATCATGCAGGTCTGCACCACGAACACCAGGAAGAAGACCAGAAACGCGTTCTTGCCCTCGTAGCGCGGAAAATCCAGCAGCAGCAGCGCCGGCACATGGCTCATGCCATAGACGCACACCATGATGCCCCATTGCAACTTGGCATTGCGTTCCAGAAAGCGATGCGGGTCATCCGCCAGCGCGCTGACCACGGGAATGGCCAGGAACACATAGACCGGGATGAACACCGTGAACAGGTCAAAGCGCTCGGTCGCCACCAACCAGAACTGCACCGGCAAGACCGCAAAGAACGCCAGCACCAGGCTGCGGTGGTCGCCGCGCCGCGTGGGTGACAGCGTGATGAATTCGCGCAGCGCAAAGAACGCCACGATGGCAAACAGCGCGGTGGCGATGCGCTCGCCCAGCGCCCAGCCGACCCAGAACACCACGACCATGATCCAAGAGGTGCGCAACAGGCCCTGAAAGTAGCGCACCTCCAGGCGGTGGGCATCGCTGCGCGCATCGTCACCGCGTTCGCGGAACGACACCATGAAGGCGGCCACGCTGGCGATCACCAGCATGCCGAAGACGATCAGGAACAGCGCACCCACCTGCTGGGTTGCTGTCAGGCTGCGCAAGTACTGGTTCATCCGATGTCCCGCAGCGCGATCACTGCTTCGCGGGCGCGGTCCAGAAAGTCACGGCGCTCTTCGTCGGGCCCGAGGATGATCGGCGCGCCAAACGTGACCGAGCACAAAATCGGCACTGGCACCACTTCACCCTTGGGCATGACACGCTGGATATTGTTGATCCATGCCGGCACCAGCACCACGTGGGGGAAACGCTGCGCGAGGTTGTACAGGCCGGCCTTGAACGGCTGCGGCTCTTCGGCGCTGCCGCGGGTGCCCTCGGGAAACAGGATGATCGAGTCGCCGCTTTGCAGCGCGTCGGCCAGCGGCCCAAGCGGGTCTTCATCGCCCTTGCGCTCGCGCTCGACGTAGATCGCATTGAAAACCGCAGTGGTGATCCACTGCTTGAACGGTGTTTGAGTCCAGTAGTCCCTGGCGGCGATGGGCCGTGTGATGGTTCGCAGCTCTTCGGGCAGCGCTGCCCAGATCATGACCAGGTCGGCATGGCTCTGGTGGTTGGCAAAGTAGATGCGCTGCTCGGCCTTTGGTGGGCAGCCGTACCAGCGGGCCTGGGCTCCCGTGAGCAACCGCACCAAACCCAGCAGGAACCAACCCATCAACTTCGCAAGCATGACCACGATGATACGTGCAAGGCCAGGTGCCCCTGCTCTGGAATGGCTGCGGGGGGGTCACACTCCCGTCGCCGTGCGGGACGGGTCAAGGTAGTTCAGCATCCGCCATGCGCGCGACGATGGTGGAGGCCCGGTTGGACAGGTAACCCGAGTTGGGCAGCTTCTCGAAGTAGCGCGGGCGCGGCAGCATCACCGCCAGCCGCGCTGACTCGTAGGCGCTCAGTTTGGCGGCGCTTTTGCGGTGGTAGTGCTGCGCGGCGGCCTCGGCGCCGAAGACGCCTTCACCCCATTCCACGCTATTGAGGTAGATCTCCAGAATGCGCTGCTTGTCCAGCAGCGCCTCCAGCAACAGGGTGAGCACGAATTCCTGCCCCTTGCGCAGCAAGGTACGTTCACCCGAGAGCAGCAGGTTCTTGGCAAGCTGTTGCGTGATGGTCGAGCCGCCAATGACCTTGGGCGCGCGGGCGTTGGGTCTCGCCGGCTGGGCGCGCAGCTGCAGGGCTCGCCGTGCGGCCTGCTCCTCGGCCTTGTTGTTCTTTTCCCAGGCTTTTTCCATGGCCTCCCAGTCCACGCCTTCGTGGTTGGTGAAGTCGCCATCCTCGGAGGCGATCACCGCACGCTTGAGGTTGTCGGAAATCTGTTCGTAGGGCACCCACTGCTGACGCCAGCGCAGGCTTCCCTTTTCGGTGACGACCCGCCAGGCCTCGGAGCGCTCGAAGGTGGTCGACTGCGGGTCTACCACCACCATCAGCGCGATGCGCGCCACAAAAAACAGTTGCAGCGCAGCGGCTGCCACCACCACCAGACCCAGCCAACGCAAGACAGGCTTCATGAATATGTGCGGGCGCTTCTCAACGGCTGGTCAGGTTGGTTTGAAGGGTCTCGTCGCGTGTGAAGCGAAAGCGCGACACCACCACGATCTGGTCGGCCTTCCGGCGCATCGCATCGTTGAACCGGGTAAAAGGTCCCGCGCTGCGCGCAATGATCTGCGCACGGCGATCCAGCGCGACATTGCCCGAGGGCTCGACCACGTCGGTGGACAAGATGCGCCCATCGTGGTTGACGGTCATGATCATGGTGAGTTCGCCGTACAGCTTCTTGCCGGCAATCTCAGGGAAGTTTTCGGTGCCCCGGTCCTCGATCTTGCGGCGCAGCTGGTCGTAGTACACGGCATAAACCTCTTCGCGCGTGGCTGGGCTGATGTAGCGCTTCTTCGGGCGCGCGTTCTCCTCGTTGATGCGCCGCTCGATCTCGGCCAGCAGCTTGACCAGCTGGCGCCGCTTTTCCTCGCGCGCCTGCGATTCGGCGGTCTTGCCGGGGTCATTCGGATCGGGCGGCGGCAGGGCGGCCAGCGCCTGCTTGATCTTGGCCAGCATCAGCGTTTGCTGTTCCTGCAGGGCTTCGATCCGGCGCTGCGCTTCTTCGGCGGCGTCGCCCAGTTCCGTCAATGCCGAGGGTGGCAGCGGCGAGGTGGCGCGGCCTTTTTCGACATCGCCGCCGCCCGCCAGGCTGGTTTGCGCAATCGCCTTGGCCTTGTCGGGTCGCTCGTTGGCCTTGGCGTTGACGAGGATGACTTCCAGCGGCGTGTCCTGGAAGACGCGGTTGAAGCGCTCGGGGTCGACAAAGCGGACCGTCAGCAGCACCGCGTGCACGGCAAACGAGATGCCGAGCGCAATCTGAAGGGTGCTGAAAGACCGCAGGTTCACAGGGAGCGATTATCCCTTGTTCACCCGCCAACACCCGTGTTCAGCGGCGCTCAGACCGCGCTGGGCGCCTGGACTGTTGCATCCGCGTCAGCCTCGTTCATGTCCACCGCGATCGCAATCGGCCCGGCCACGGGTTCTTCGTCTTCTTCGTCAGCGCCCGGCTGCGGCGTGGCGTCGTCTGGCGTGTCCAGCCGCTCGATCACGGTCCCGTTCACATCCAGCGTGATTTCATCAACATCGCCGAGCCGTACGCGCACCCGCGCGCCGCGCGGCAGATCCACCGTGCCGACGGGCAGCACCAGCGGCAACTCGTCGGCGCGGACCAACGTCGGGCCGCTGCCCGACTTGAACACCGTGGCGGTGAGTTCGGGGATGCCCTGCTGCTCCAGGTACTTGAGCGTCCAGAAACGCTCCATGCCGGCCTGATAGCCGTTGTAGGCGCCGTAGGCGGCGTCAAACCCCGAAATGATGGAAAACAGTTCGGCGTCCCTGGGCTTGAACGGGGCCGCCAGTGCCGCCGTCTTGCCGTGTCGGGCGCAGGCGATGATCTGCCACTGGTTCACCAGGTCGGTGTAGCGGCGCAGCGGCGAGGTGCTCCAGGCATAGCTTTTGACGCCGATGCCCGCGTGCGGCAAGGCCTTGGTGCCCATCCGCACCTTGATGCCCGGCGACAGGCTGGCCTGGCTGCGGTAGATGCCGGGCACGCCGTGCTCGGCCAGCCAGCCGCCCCAGGTGCTGTTGGCCAGAATCATGGCCTCGGCGACGATCAGGTCCAGTGGCGCGCCGCGCTGGCGAACGCTGATCTGCACGGTTTCATGCCCGGAAGGCTCCGCGCCGGCGTTGCCGGACAGCCGGAAGTTGTAATCGGGCCGGTTGAAGGTCTCGGGCTTGCCGCGTACCACTTCGCGCTGCGCCTTCAGGTGTTTGGCCAAGCGATATAAAAATGATAGCAAACTATGACCTACTGATGAGGGCAGCAGGTCACTTTGATGCTCAGAAGCCGGATTGTCGAGCCATTCGGCCGTGACCACCGTATCGAGCTGGTCATGCCGCAGATTGGCAACGATGGGCACGCGTTCCAGGCGCGTTTCATTCGACCGGATGGCCAGCGTGGCCTCGTCCAGCGTCACGTACAGCGACACGGCGGGGCAGTCGCGCCCCTCCAACAACGTGTAGGCCTGCACCACGTCGTCAGGCAGCATGGTGACCTTGTAGCCAGGCATGTAGACGGTGGACAGCCGCGCGCGGCCGACTTGGTCCACCGGGCTGCCCGGCGCGATGGCCAGCGCGGGCGCGGCGATGTGGATGCCCAGCGTGACGGTACCGGTGCCCAAGCCCTGCAGCGACAGCGCATCGTCGATTTCGGTGGTCTGCGAGTCGTCAATCGAGAACGCCTGCACATTGGCCAGCGGCAGTTCGTCGCGGATGGCGGGCGCCTCCAGCGGGGGAAATGCCGTGCCTTTGGGAAAGTTCTCGAACAAAAAGCGCTTCCAGTGGAACTGGTAAGCCGAATCGATCGCACCGGCCTTTTGCAGCAAGTCCAGCGGCGCGAGATGGCTGGTGCGCGACGCATCCACCACCGCCTTGTACTCGGGCGCGTTCTTGTCGGGCCGGAACAGGATCTTGTAGAGCTGTTCGCGGATGGGCGGCGGGCAGCGCCCGTGGGCCAGGTCATCGGCCCAGCCGGCAATCTGCGCCTGGAGCTGCTTTTTCTTCTCGATCGCGGCCAGCGCCTGCGCAATGATCTCGGCCGGCGCCTTGCGGAAGCGCCCCTTGCCCGCGCGCCGGAAGTAGTGCGGCGCCTCGAACAGCCGGAACAGCGCCGCGGCCTGCTGCTCCTGGCTGGGCTTGTCGTTGAAATACTCACGCGCCAGATCGGCAAAGCCAAACTCGTCTTCCGGCGCGAATTCCCACGCCAGATCGAGCTCGATCTGCTGGCTCAACGTCTGTGCGGCGCCAATCAGCTCGGCCGGCGCGGGCTTGTCAAACCGCAGCAACAGGTTGGCCGACTTGACCTTGACGCGCTTGCCGCTGTCCAGCTCTACCTGCGCGGAGGCCTCGGCCTCCGACAGTACACGCCCCGACATGAACTTGCCGGCTTCTTCAAACAATACAAACATGGCAGAGATTGTCCCATGGGGGTGCGGCGCCGGGTCTTGGGCCGGCTTCAGGCGGGCGTGGAGTGGATGAGAGCCGTCTCAAGCCAGGTCGAGAAAGGCAAACACTTCGTCGATGTGATCGTCAAAATCGCTGATGGCATGGTCACTGCCCGCCAGCAACCGGATGCGCGCGCCGGCGTAGCGCGCGGTCATTTCGCGCCAATCCAGCACCTCGTCGCCCTTGGCGATCACCGCGAAGGTGCGCTCCGGCCGGCTCAGGCCGCAGCGCAGGGCGCGCAACTCGTCCACAAAGGCGGGTGCGAAGAGAAACCGCTCCTGCGGGTCGTGCCAGGACGTTTGCTCACCGATGTGCGAGGCCAGGTCACGTGCCGGCTCGACCGCGGGGTTGAGCAGCACCGCGCGGCAGCCCGTCTGCTCGGCGACCCAGCTCGCGTAGTAGCCGCCCAGGGAAGAGCCGACCACCGCCATCGATTCATGCGGCCAGTCGGCCGTACCCCGATCAATCAGCGCCATCGCCTCACGCGGGGACGGCGGCAACTGCGGACACCACCAAGTGACCTCTGGATGCCGCTGTGCCACGCGGGCCGCGACCTTATGCGCCTTGGTGGACAGCGGCGACGAGCGGAAGCCGTGGAGGTAGAGCAGGTGGGTGGTCGCCAGATGGTCGGGCTTCTTCGATGCGACTTTATTCACGGTTACCCCTTGTGGCGCACATTCCAAGTCGAATATCCCCTCACCGGGTGATTGACGACTCGTGCGGCGGCTTGGTATACATTGAGACTGCATTTGTTACGACTAGACACAGTCGAATTAATTATTTCAACCGAGGCAAGCGCACATGGCAACCATTCCCGGCACTGAGTTCAATGACAACCTCCCGGGCACGGTGGACCCGGACCTGATCACCGGCCTCGGTGGAAATGACAGCATCAGCGGTGGCGGCGGTGCGGACACGATCAGCGCCGGAGCAGGAAACGATACCGTCGTCGCCGGCGCGGGCAATGAACTCATCGACGGGGGTACCAGTGTTGATGACGAAGACACGATAACCTACCGACTCGCGACGGCCGCAGTACTGGTCAACTTGGCCACCGGCGCGGTCTCGGGCGGATCGGGAAACGACACGATCTCCGGTTTCGAAATCGTGGTGGGATCAGATTTCAATGACACCTTGGTTGGCTCCAATGCGGGTGTGGACCCGAACGGGACTTACGAAGGTTTTGTCGGCGGGCTAGGCGACGACAGCATTGACGGCGCCGGCGGTTACGATTACGTGGACTACACCTCGGCGAGCGGACCCGTCACGATCAACCTCGCGACGGGGTTGGTCACGGGAGCCGCCGGAAACGACTCACTGTCGGGTATCGAAGCGGCTCTCGGATCAAATTTTGCCGATTCCATCACCGGCTCGGCAGGTGACGACACACTGGGTGGCGCGCTGGGTGTCGATACGTTGGACGGGGGTGCTGGCATCGACATCCTCTACTTTGGCGACGCGACCGGCGGCGTGAACGTCAATTTGGGAACTGGCGTGGTCAGCGGAGCGGACGGTGCTGATTCGATCACGGGTTTCGAGGGCATCTTTGGGTCAGATTTCAACGATGTGTTGACCGGCGATGGTGGCGATAACCGCATTGAAGGCTTTGCCGGCAATGACCTGATCGATGGCGGCGCGGGCAACGACACGCTCTGGGGTAACGAAGGGTCTGACACGTTGATTGGTGGCGCCGGCAACGATTTTCTGTATGGCGGCCCCATCACTGACCGCATTAATTACACCGACCTCAATCTGGTCAGCTATGCCAGCGCCGTGAGCGGGGTGAACATCAATCTTTCTGGTCTCACGGGCGATGGCAGTCTTGGCACTGGCACCGCAACCGATGGCCTGGGCGGCGTGGACACTCTGGTCAACGTCAATTTCGTCATCGCGTCGGCCGGAAACGACACCATCCTGGGCAGTACGGCGCTGATCTTCGAGCAATTTGAAGGCGGCTTGGGCGACGACACCATCGATGGCGGAGTC
>JANOBJ010000054.1:0-5496 GCA_031411575.1 Betaproteobacteria bacterium
CCGGACAGCAGGCTACCGCACTGCAGTTCATCCGCAAGGTGGGCCTCAAGGGCTTTGAGAACCACTTTCCCAAGCAGCTCTCGGGCGGCATGCAGCAGCGCACCGCCCTGGCCCGAGCATTGGCCAACAACCCGCGCATCCTGCTGATGGACGAACCCTTCGGCGCGCTGGACCACCAGACCCGCGAGCTGATGCAGGAACTGCTGCAGGGCATCTGGGAGGCTGAACGCAAGACCGTGCTGTTCGTCACCCACGACATCGACGAAGCCATCTTCATGGGCAACCGCGTGGTGGTGATGAGCGCGCGGCCCGGCCGCATCAAGTGCGACCTTCCGGTGCCGATCGACCACCCGCGCCACTACTCGGTGAAGACCACGCCCGTGTTCTCGCAGCTCAAGGCGCAGCTCACCGAAGAAATCCGCGTCGAGGTGCAGCGCGCGGCGGGGCTGCTTGCGCCGGTGCCGGCGTAGGCACAGCGATAGTCACAGGCTTGGGCATGGCGGGCCATCAGGCTGCCAAAAGGCCTGTTTTCAGGCCAAATCAGCCGGTTGTCCTCATCCGATGGTCATAGTTTGCTATATTATTTATAGCAATCAGGATCGCCCTTACTGCACATTCCCGGTCACCGCCGCCGCCCCGTTGATCGTGAACGTACAACTGCGGGCCTTGCTGCCGCCGCTGCTGCACGCGCCCGACCAGATCGCGTCGCGGCCGCTGGCCACGCTGAGCGTGATGGCCGTTCCGGTGGCAAAGCTGGCCGAGCCGGTGCTGCCGACGGTGACGCTGATGCCGGCCGGGCTGGAGGTGATTCGCTCGCCGCTGCGTCCGGTGGCGCTGACGGTCAATGCCACATTGACGGGCGTTGCACCCGGTGGCGTGACCGTCAGCCCGGCGGTACGGGTGACACCCGCGAGCGCGGCGGACAGCGTGACCGCGGTGGAGGCGCCCACGGCGCTGGTGGTCACCGCGAAGCGTGCGCTGGTGGCGCCGGCCGGCACGCTCACGCTGGCCGGCACGCCGGCTACGGTCGGGTGGCTGCTGGACAGCGCCACCACGGCGCCCCCGGCAGGCGCCGTGGCGCTCAAGCTGGCGGTGGCGGTGGTGGAGGCCGGTCCCACCACGCTTGCCGGGCTTACCGACAGACCCGACAGGCTGGCCACCGCCGCTGCGCCCTGCGGCGTGAAGCTGCGCGTGGCGGAGAACGGGCCGAACACGCCCGCCGAGTTCTGCGCCCGCACGCGCCACCACAGGCGTTGCGCGGGCAGGTTGCCGATGCTGGCCTGCGAGGCGCTGACCACCTGGCTGGCCGAGTACGGCGCGGCGATGGTCGAGGTGTCATCCACCTGAATCTCGTAGCTGACTGCGTTGGGGACGTCATTCCAGTCGAAACTGACGGGCTGGGCGGGTGTGGCGCCCGTCGCGGGCGAGAGCAGCGTCGGCGCCACCGGAACCGCGGGCGGAGCCGCCGGGCCGACGGTGAGGGGCGTGTCCAGAAACACGCTGTCCAGCACGGCGGACAGGCGCAGGCTCGTCAAGGCGCTGGGGAAGGTGCTGACCGTGAAGTTGGCCGTCGTGGCGCCACCCGGCACCGTGACGCTGGCCGGCATGCTGGCGACGGTGGGAATCTGGCTTCCCAGGTTGACACCCACGCCGCCCGCTGGTGCGGCGCTGGCCAGCCGGACCGAGCCGATCGCCGTGGCGCCCCCCGTCACGCTGCTCGGGTTCACGCTGACGCTGGCGAGTGCCGGCAGCGATGGGAACACGGTCAGCGGCGCTGCCAGGCTGACGCCGCCACCCGACACCGAGATCGTGACGACGGTACGCGCGGTGACCGGCACCGTGGTGATGTTGAAACGGCCAACCCCGCTGCCGGCGAACACGGTCACGACACTGGGAACCGAAGCCAGCGCCGGGTTGCTGCTCGTCACCTGCAGGGTTTGGTCAAAGCCCACTCCCTCCCCTGCGCTGACAACGCCCTGCGAGCCATTGGTCGTCGACATCGGCCGGACAAAAAACGCGGTCGGCGCCGGGCCTGGTGTCAACGTGATTTGCCACCGGGTCGCCACGCCGTTGTAACTCGCGGTGATCGTCACGGGCGTGACCGAGCTCACCGCGCTCGTCTGGATCTGGAAGCCAACGCCTACTGCACCCCCGGCGATCGTCACCGCGTTGGGGACGGCGGCCAGCGGCGAGCTCGACGAGAGGTTCACGACGATTCCGGCGGCCGGCGCCCTGCCGAAGCCCTCCAGGTCCACATATCCAAACATCGTGGTGCCGCCCGTCGCGGTAAGCGCCCCTGATTGAAGAGGATCGTCGTTAAGCGTCGGCGGCATCACCGTGATCTGGCTGGATATGGTGACGCCATTCAGCGTGGCGGCCAGCGTGACAGGCGTGGCAGCGGCCGCCTGTCCGGCCGAGAACTCAAACAGGAACACGGCGGCGCCAGACGGCACCGTGACCGACGCCGGAACCGGCAGCAAGGAAGGGTTCGAACTGCTCAGGGCGACCGTGGCGCCGCCCGACGGCGCCACGCCGCTCAGCTGCACCGCGATCCGACGTCCCGGCAGGCCACTGTAGACGACTTGCGGTTGCGACAGGCCTTCGACCCCAACGGAAACCGGCACTGGCGGCGCCGCGCTGACGGTGAAACGCCCGGTCGCGGACCACGCGGTGTTGGCATTGGTCGAAGCGCCCGTTTGCAGATTCAGCGACGACAGGCCCTGCTGCGACAGCACGCGCCAGAATTTGGGACCCGAGGTCAGCGTTTGTAGCAGCACCAGCGGCTCGGTGTATTGGTTGCTGGAGAACTCGATGGTCGAGAAAGTGGAGTCGCGAGCCACTTGCCAGACGTAGCCCATGGCCTGTGGATTGGGCACGTGCGCCCAGCGCAGCGTGATCGGCAGCGTCAGCGTTTCGCCGTTGATGGGTGACAGCAGCGCAGGCGCAGGCCCGATCGGGTTGTTGTAGAACACGGTGTACTGGATGACATTGGACGGCAGGCTGCGGATGCCGCCGGCAAAATCCGAGTCGGTCGCGAACACGCGCGCATAAAACGTGCCCTGTCCCAGGCTGGGGTCGTGGACGAAGCCGTCCGTGGTGCCCCGGATGTTGTCGTTCCAGAAGGTCACGATGCTCGGGGCCACCGGGCCCAGCGGGAAGTTGGGGTCGTTGGACACCTCCAGCCGGTAAGTCAGCGCACCCGCCACCGCGCTCCAGCTGAAGTGCACGCTCTCGGCTGGGTGAAAGGTTGAATACCCGCGCGTCGGATTGAGCACGGGCGTGGCCGGCGCGCCCGGCCCGGCACCCGTGACGTTGAAGCTCTGCACTGCCGACCACACACCCTGCTCGCCCGCGCTGTTGACGGCCTGCACCTGCCAGAAGTAAGCGCCGGCCACCAGCCCGCTCAGGCTGTCGCGCGTCGTGGTGCCGCCTGTGGAGTCCATGCCGACCACCGGCGCCATGCCCGGCGCGGGGCTGACCCGCCAGTTGTAGCCAATGATCGCCGCGCCGCTCGGGTCGGTCACGGCTGACCAGGACAGGGTTGCGGGCACCGTGACGCTGGCAGCGTTGAGGGGCCCCAGCAGCGTCGGCGCGGGCGGTGCAGCAGTGGCCACGCCGCTTGCAGCAACGCCAACTGCTGCCACCACCAGCGCGGCAAATGCATGCAGCGCCCCGCGTAGCCGCACCCGCAGAGCGAGCTGGCATCGGGACACACTGCCCGCCAGCAGGACCCGTGCACCCAAGCGCAGCGGTCGTTGCGGGGCTGAGGTTGGGTTTGTCGTCGGGTTCATGGCACACCTCGATCCGTGCAAAGGGACAGAGCCACATGGGTGACCCGTGCATCCCGAAGGGCACCTACACGTTGTAACGGTCTGTGGCGTGCGTCACAAGGCGGGCGCCCCGGCCCGAACGGCCATGCGGGCGCACCACGCACCCCGCACACCCTGCGGCTGAAACAGATCGGCCTGCGGTGCCTCACCCTGCCCACACCGCACGCGCGGCCTCCCGAGCCGGCCAATGGCACTGCGCACTGCAAAATCGAGAGCAAGTAATGTCGGTCTGACGCAGACAAACGGCGTATGGCTTAATTGTCTGCGGGCCAGTCCTGTCGCAGGCTGGTTTGGCTACCGGGCAGTTCCTGGAAGCCCGAACGGCGCGCCGGGTCGGGCCTGTTTACATATTTGTTACAACTGCGATCTGCGTCAAACGACCGTGCTGGCCACTGCCGACGTTGAACGGATAAAACACCCTGACGTCCTGATCAGGTGGTCAATGATGGTTAGTCATTCAGGAGTTTCAGAGGATCGCGATCGGTTCCGTCGCCGATCAGCGGCCCCTGCTTGAAGATGCCGCTCACGCGCAGCGCGGGCGCCCCATCGGCCTTCACCAGGCCCTGCGCAAAAATCAGGTTGCGGGTGGTGCGCAGGATGTCGGCCTCGCCCTGCACCCAGGCGCCCAGCGGCGCCGGGGCCAGGTAATCCAGCTGCAGGCTGATGGTGGGCAAAAAACGGCGCTCGCCAGCGACCTGGTACATCGCAGCCATCGGCATCAGCATGTCGGCAAAGGTGGCCAACATGCCGCCGTGGCACATCCCGAGCGGGTTGGAGTGCTGCTGCTGCACGCGAAACCCCATCAACAGCCGGCCGCCCTCCAGCCGCGCATACAGCGGCCCGGCCAGCGCGATGAACGGGCCGCCCATGCGCGCCACGCGAAAGCCGGCGGGGATGGGGGTAGAGTCAGATTGGGTGGTGGATTCAGTCACCCGTCCATGGTAGCGCCATGCCCGGCGAAGGCACCCGATCAGTGCACCACCCGCTCGAAGCGGAAGATGCCGGGCTCGCGCACCGGGTCCACATCAACCGGGATCACGCTTTTCGGCGGGAACCGGCCCTCCAGGATCAGCTTGGACAGCGGGTTCTCGATGCGCTGCTGGATCGCGCGCTTGAGCGGCCGCGCGCCAAACACCGGGTCGAAGCCGACCTTGGCGAGTTCGGCCAGCGCCGTCTCGGACACTTGTAGCTGCAAATCCATCTTATCCATGCGCTTTTCGAGGATGCGCAGCTGGATTTTCGCAATCGAGGCGATGTGCTGGGCATCGAGCGCGTGGAACACCACGGTCTCGTCGATGCGGTTCAAAAACTCGGGCCGGAAGTGGTTCTTTAGCTCGCCCCAGACCGCGTCCTTGATGTCTTCCGCGTCGCGACCCACCATGGCTTGGATCATCGGCGAGCCGATGTTGCTGGTCATCACGATCACGGTGTTCTTGAAGTCCACCGTGCGGCCCTGGCCGTCGGTCAGGCGCCCGTCGTCGAGCACCTGCAGCAGCACGTTGAACACGTCGGGGTGCGCCTTCTCGACCTCGTCGAGCAGCAGCACGCTGTAGGGCTTGCGGCGCACGGCTTCCGTCAGGTAGCCGCCCTCCTCGTAGCCCACGTAGCCGGGCGGCGCGCCGATCAGCCGGGCGACCGAATGCTTCTCCATGAACTCGCTCATGTC
>JANOBJ010000055.1:0-4903 GCA_031411575.1 Betaproteobacteria bacterium
CGACCAACCCGACGCCCACCAGCGCCGCTGGGGTTTGCAGAAAACGGCGTTCTTTCGCTGGCCCGAGCACGACGAACGCTATGACGCTACCAAACACCCCAACGAGTTCAACCGCTTCGGCTGGGTGGTCGAGATCGACCCGATGGACCCGACCAGCACGCCCGTCAAGCGCACCGCGCTGGGCCGCGCCGCGCACGAGGGCGCGTGGGTCGCCGTGACCCAGGACGGGCGTGCGGTGGTGTACTCGGGCGAGGACGCGCGCTTTGAGTACATCTACAAGTTTGTGAGCCGCGACCGGATCAAGCCTGCGGGTGGTGGCTTGACGCAGGCGCACGCCAACCGCGAACTGCTGGACCACGGCACGCTGTACGTCGCGCGGTTTGACGCCGACGGCACGGGGCGGTGGCTACCCCTGGTGCATGGCCAGGGTCCGCTGGTTGCTGCCAACGGCTTCGCCGACCCCGGCGAGGTGGTCATCAAGGCCCGCCAGGCCAGCGACGCGCTGGGCGCAACCAAGATGGACCGCCCCGAGTGGTTGACGATTGACCCGGTCAGCAAGGCCATTTACTGCACGCTCACCAACAACAGCGCCCGCGGCGAGGCCGGCCAGCCCGGCCCCGACGCGGCCAACCCGCGCGTCAACAACGCGCACGGCAACATCATCCGCTGGAACGAGGGAGCTGCCGCGGGCGGCGACTTCGATGCCACGGCATTTCGCTGGAACCACTTCGTGATGGCGGGCGACCCGGCCAACGCGCGTGACGCGGCGAAGGGCACGATCAAGGGCGACATTTATGGCTGCCCAGACGGCCTGGCTTTCGATGACCGAGGCCTGCTGTGGATCCAGACCGATGCGCACGCCAGCCAGATGTACAAGGGCGAGTTCCAGAACATCGGCAACAACCAGATGCTGGCCTGCGACGTTGCCACGGGCGAAACCCGGCGCTTCCTGACCGGACCGGCCAACTGCGAAATCACCGGCATGACGATGACCCCGGATGGACGCACCCTGTTCATCAACATCCAGCACCCGGGCGAGACCCCGAGCGACCGCAGCGACCCGTCCGAACCCGCCAGGTTTTCCAACTGGCCGGACTACCGGCCCGGCGGAAGGCCGCGCTCGGCCACGGTGGTGATCCGCAAACGCGACGGCGGCGTGATTGGAACCTGAGCAGCACCTGAGCAGAACCAGAGCAGCGCTTGAATGGCTCCCATCGACGGCCGTGCCCGCCGCGCCTGCACGCCCCTACTCCAGGCCCAGTTCCTGAATCTTGCGCGTGATGGTGTTGCGGCCGATGCCCAGCTTCTGCGCGGCTTCGATGCGGCGTCCGCGCGTGTTGGACAGCGCGGTCAGGATCAGCTTGGATTCAAAGCGCCGTGTCAGCGCGTCCCAGACGTCATGGCGCCCGGCGGCCAGCAGTTCCAGCGCCTCGGCCTCCAGGCCCTGCTCCCAGCCCACCGCCTGCGCAGGCGCAGATTGGCGTTCGGCCGACGCGATGGCGGCTTCCGATTGCGACTCGACGGCTGACAATTCACCCACAGGCCGCGCCAGTGGCTCGGCACGCGCCACCGCATCCGCGGGCCGCGGCGCCAGACCGGCGGATGACGCAGCCAGTACCTCGGGCGGCAAGTCCTTGGGTTCGATCACCTGCGCCGGCGCCATCACGGTCAGCCAGTGGCACACGTTCTCCAGCTGGCGCACATTGCCCGGGAAGCCGAATGTTCCCAGCAGCGCCAGCGCAGCATCCGAAATGCGCTTGGGCTCCACACCCAGTTGCTTGGCGCTTTGCTGCAGGAAATGGCGCGTGAGCATGGGCACGTCTTCGCGGCGCTCACGCAGCGCGGGCAGGCGCAGGCGAATCACGTTCAGGCGGTGGAACAGGTCTTCGCGGAAAACCCCTTCCTTGACGCGTTGCTCCAGATCCTGGTGGGTGGCGGCGATCACGCGCACATTGGCCTTGACCGAACTGTGTCCGCCCACACGGTAGAAATGCCCGTCGCTCAGCACCCGCAGCAGGCGCGTCTGCAGGTCAAACGGCATGTCGCCGATTTCGTCGAGAAACAGCGTGCCGCCTTCGGCCTGCTCAAAACGGCCGCGCCGCATGGTCTGCGCGCCGGTGAAGGCGCCCCGCTCGTGGCCGAACAACTCGGACTCAAGCAAGTCTTTGGGAATGGCAGCGGTGTTGATCGCCACAAACGGGCCGGTCGCGCGCGGCGAATGCTTGTGCAGCGCGCGCGCCACCAGCTCTTTGCCCGAGCCCGATTCGCCGGTGATCATCACCGTCACATTGCTCTGGCTCAGCCGTCCGATGGCGCGAAACACGTCCTGCATCGCGGGCGCCTGGCCCAGCATTTCCGGCGCGGCGGTCATGCGCTCTTCGGCCACCTCTTCGCGCTGGCTCTCTTCGACCGCACGGCGGATCAGCTCGATCGCCTTGGGCAAATCAAACGGCTTGGGCAGGTATTCGAATGCGCCGCCCTGAAACGCCGACACCGCACTGTCGAGGTCTGAAAACGCGGTCATGATGATGACCGGCAGGCCCGGGTGTTTGGCCTTGACCTTCTCGAGCAGATCAAGGCCGGAACCGCCCGGCATGCGAATGTCACTGACGAGCACTTGCGGCCCGTCGTCGTCGCTGCTGGTGTTCAGCGCTGCCAGCACTTCCCTGGGGTTGGTGAAACTGCGCGTAGGCAGTTCCTCGCGGAGCAAGGCCTTCTCCAGCACGAAGCGGATGGATTGGTCGTCATCTACTATCCAGATCGGCTTCATGTTGTGGTCAGTCGCCTCAGGTCGTTCGGTGTTATGGCAGCGGAATCAGGATCTTGAAATCCGTCTGGCCGGCGACGCTGTCGCACTCGATCAATCCGTGGTGCTGTTGCACAAAAGTTTGCGCCAGCGTCAGCCCCAGACCGGAGCCGCCTTCCCTGCCCGACACCAACGGATAGAAAATGCGGTCCTTGATCGAGTCCGGAACGCCCGGACCATTGTCAACGACATGCAATTCCAGTGCCAGTCGGTAGCGCTGCTTGCCGAAAGTTACCTGCCGTGCAATGCGTGACCGAAACGCGATCTGCGCATCGCCCTCGCCAATGCGCTCAGCCAGTGCCTGCGCCGCGTTGTGGGCAATATTGAGCACGGCCTGGATCAGCTGCTCGCGGTCGCCGCGAAACTCTGGGATGGAGGTGTCGTAGTCGCGCACCACACGCAAGCCGCGCGGGAACTCGGCCAGGATCAGCGACCGCACCCGCTCGCACACCTCGTGGATATTGACGTCGCCCACCACATGCGGGCGCCGGTGCGGCGCCAGCAAGCGGTCCACCAGCGTCTGCAGCCGGTCCGCTTCGTGGATGATGACCTGGGTGTATTCGATGAGATCACGCGACTCGATCTCCATCTGCAGCAATTGCGCCGCGCCTCGTATGCCGCCCAGCGGGTTCTTGATCTCGTGCGCGAGGTTGCGGATCAGCTCCTTGTTGGCCTGCGCCTGGTCGATCAGCCGCTCCTCGCGGTCCTGCTTGGCCTGCTGCTCCAGCGGCAACAGCTCGATCACGATCTCGCCGGGCTTTTCGGTCTGGGCCACGATCACATGCACCGGGATCGGTTCGTGGTTCAAGCGCTTGAGCCAGGCGTCGTAGCGCAACGCCGCGAACTCGTTGCTGCCGGCGCCTTCCAGCGCATTGCTCAGGATATGCGGCTCGGTAAAGGCCTCGGGAAACGGCGACCCTTCAATCGTGCGTCGTGAGGTACCAATGGCATCTTCGAGCGCAGCATTGGCAAACAGCACGTGCCCGTCGCTCTGCACCACCGCGACCAGGGTGGCCAGCAGGTCAAACGCCTGAAATCGCGAAGGTTTGGCGGCGGGCTTTTTCAAGCCACCTATTTTGACGCAGGAACGCGGCCCAGTTCGCGCTTGATGCCCGCAATATCGCTGTCATTGCGTGCGATGCCGGCTTTGAGCTCGGCCACACGGTCCAGGTATTTCTGGTAGTTGCGTGCTTCGTCGCCCCGTTTGTCGGGCTCGCCGTTGTTGTACTCCTTGAGGAGTTCGGCCTGCCGCGCTTCGGCTTTCTTCAGTTCGGATTCGAGGATGGCGCGCGAATCGGAGTCGCGCGCGCGCTGCTCGCCCGGGTCGACACGCTGACTGCCCTGAGGTGCAGTGGCCACACGGACCGGCGCGTTGCCATTGCCCGCCGATGCCGCGCCGGAAGGCTTGGTGCCCTGCACCACCGTGACATTGCCGCCTTCGACCAGCTTGCACTTGCGGGCGGCGGCGTCGGCCGCATTGTTGGTGTACTCATTGCCGCAGCGAAAAATGCGCTCCTGCGCCGTGGCAGGGACAGCGGCAAAACCGGAAATCAGGAGGACGTACAGCAGTTGTTTCATACAGTTGCCTCGCATTATGAAATGCAGGGACGTTCTGTGAGTATCGGGCAATCGCCAGGCAATACCAACTTTGTGGCTTTCACAGAAGCGAAAAGGACGACAAATGTCGTCCTTTTCGAGCCACAAACTGTACTTGCGTACAGGCTTTGAAGACTTAGAGCGAGTAGTACATGTCGTACTCGACGGGGTGCACCGCCATGCGGAAGCGCGTGACTTCCTGCATCTTGAGTTCGATGTAGGCGTCGATCATGGTGTCGGTGAACACGCCGCCCTTGGTCAGGAAGCTGCGGCCCTTGTCCAGATAGTCCAGCGCCTGGTCCAGGCTGTGGCAGACGGTCGGGATCTTCGCGTCTTCTTCCGGTGGCAGATGGTACAGGTCCTTGGTGGCGGCCTCGCCCGGGTGGATCTTGTTTTCCACGCCGTCCAGGCCGGCCATCATCAGCGCCGCGAAACCCATGTACGGGTTCATCAGCGGATCCGGGAAACGCGCTTCGATGCGGCGACCCTTGGGATTGGACA
>JANOBJ010000056.1:0-17475 GCA_031411575.1 Betaproteobacteria bacterium
TGAACACCTGCACGCCCTGAGCCTGCGCTTTCACCTGGAGCGCCAGACCGGCGGCATGACGCGCGACATCGAGCGCGGCGTGCGCGGCATCGAGTCGCTGATCTCGTACTCGCTCTATAGCATCGTGCCCACGCTGATCGAAGTGACGCTGGTGCTGACCATCCTGGCGGTGAAGTTCGACGTCTGGTTTGCCGGCATCACCATCGCCGCGCTGGTGGTCTACATCACCTTCACCGTGACGGTGACCGAATGGCGCACCAAGTTCCGGAAGGAAGCCAATGAGTTCGATTCGGCCGCGCACACCCGCGCGATCGATTCGCTGCTGAACTACGAAACCGTCAAGTACTTCAACAACGAAGGCTTCGAGGCGCGCCGCTATGACGAGAGCCTGGAAAAGCTGCGCCTGGCGCGCCTGAAAAGCCAGACCACGCTGTCGATGCTCAACACCGGCCAGCAGCTCATCATCGCCGTCGGTCTGGTGGCAATGCTGTGGCGCGCCACGCAGGGCGTGGTGGACGGTCGCATGACGCTGGGCGATCTGGTGATGGTCAACGCCTTCATGATCCAGCTGTATATCCCGCTCAATTTTCTGGGCGTGATCTACCGCGAAATCAAGCAGAGCCTGACCGATCTGGACAAAATGTTCACGCTGATGGAGCGCGAGCGCGAGGTGGGCGATGCGCCCGGCGCGGTGCCGCTCAATGTGTCCGAGCACCCGTCGGTGCGCTTCGAGGCGGTGAGCTTTGCCTACGAGCCCGACCGCCCGATCCTGCACCACATCAGCTTCGAGATTCCGGCCGGCAAAACCGTGGCCGTGGTCGGGCCGTCGGGCTCGGGCAAATCGACGCTGGCGCGGCTCTTGTACCGCTTTTATGACGTGCAGCAGGGCACCATCACGATTGGCGACCAGAGCATCCGTGACGTGACGCAAGACAGCGTGCGCCATGCGATTGGCATCGTGCCGCAGGACACGGTGCTGTTCAACGACACGGTGGAATACAACATCGCCTACGGCCGCCCCGGCGCCACCCGCGCCGAGGTGGAAGAAGCGGCTCGCGCCGCACGCATCCATGACTTCATCGCGTCAACCCCCAAGGGCTACGGCACCATGGTGGGCGAGCGCGGGCTCAAGCTCTCGGGCGGCGAGAAGCAGCGCGTGGCGATTGCCCGCACGCTCCTGAAAAACCCACCCATCCTGATCTTCGACGAAGCCACCTCGGCGCTGGATTCCGCCAACGAACGCGCCATCCAGGCCGAGCTGCAAAGCGCCGCACAGAACAAGACCACGCTGGTGATCGCGCACCGTCTGTCCACCGTGGTCGACGCGCACGAAATTCTGGTGCTGGACGCCGGCCGCATCATCGAACGCGGCACCCACAACGAACTGCTGGCGCGGCAGGGTCGGTATGCGCAGATGTGGATGCTGCAGCAGAGCTCGGAGTGAGTTGTGATGGCCTGATGCAGTACCTGATGAGAGTCAGGAAGCTGCGCGGGCCGCGACGGACAGCGCTCTTGCTACCAAACAGATAGCAGACTATAACGAGGGGATGCCGGCCACAGGCTCAAATCGCTCCACAATCACTCGCCCCACGGCAGCATCAATGTCACCACCGCCAGCTTGGCGAACTCGGGCTCGAACTCATCGATGATGGCTTGCGGGTCGGGGCAAAGGGTGGAATCGGTGATCACGCCGAACTGCACGCCGCCGCCGTAGCTCAGGATCGACACGCCCAGCCCCACGTCGCCGGACTGCGGCACCCAGAACAGGTTTTGCTCGACCGTGGAGCCGCAGAACTTGATCTTCTCGCGCGGGCCGGGCACGTTGGTCATCACGGCCGTGGTCTTCTTGCCGAACAGGTTGAGCATCGCGTCCTGCGCCGGCTTGATCAAGAGGCCGGCCACCGCCAACAGGCTGAACGCCAGCAGCGGCTGGTAGCTGCCCTTCATCTCGCCCATGCGCCGGCGCACCTCGTACACCCGCTCAATCGGGTTGTCGATGCCGATCGGCAGCACCAGCGGCGCCAGGCCAAAGCGGTTGCCGAGCTTGTAGGCGTGCTCGATCGGGCGCAGGTTGACGGGCACCATGGCGCGGATTTCCTGGCCGGTGGTGTCGTCGCCGTGGCCCTTCAGGTATTGGCTGATGGCACCGGCCACGCAGCTCAGCAGCACGTCGTTGATCGAGCAGTTCAGCGCCTTGCCCACGGCGCGCACTTCGGCCAGCGGAATCGGCTGGCACCAAGCCACACGCTTCTGGGTGCCAGGCTTGCCCTTCAAGCGGGTTTTGGAGTCATCCGGCATCAGCGCCAGTGCGGCCAGATCGCTCACCAGCTGGTAGCCCACCTTGGCCATGTCGAGTGAGCCAGCCATGCCTTTTTGCGGGTCGGACAGGATGTGCAGGGCCTGCGCCGCGCCCTGGCCGGCAGCACCCAGCGCCTTCACGGTCATGTCGGTGAACGGCTTGATGAGCTGGTCGGTGATCCAGTCTTCGGCGCCCGCCGGCTCGGCCTTGCGGCGGCGCTCGGGTGGCGGCGCGCCGCCGTCGATCAGCGACATCGTGACCGAGATCAGTGCGATGCCGTCGGCGATGCAGTGGTGGATGCGCACCAGCATCGCACTGCTTTTTTTGCCGTCGGGGCCGGTGTAGTCCTCGATCAGGTGAAACTGCCACAGCGGGTGCTTGCGGTCCAGCGGCTGCATGGCCAGCTCGCCCAGGCGGTCCTGCAGCGCGGCCTGCGACTCGCCCTTGGCGTGTTTGGGCAGGGTTTCGCGGACCACGTGGTTGTGGATATCGAAATCGCGGTCTTCCACCCAGGTGGCGCCGGCCGCGTCTTCGACCACGCGCTGGCGAAAGCGGTTGTACTTCAGCAGGCGCTCTTCGACGCGCGTGCACAGGGTGTCGTAGTCCACCTGGGGCTGAAGCACCCACACGCCGACGATCATCATCAGGTTGCTGGGCGAATCCATGCGCAGCCACGCGGTATCCACCTTGGTCATGCGCTCGCCCGACAGGCCCAGCATGCCGGTGGCCGCGCGGGTGGCGTTTTTCTGCACCACACGGGCGGCCTTGCGTGCGGTCTGCCCGGCCCGCGCCGTGGCGGGCCCGACGGCGGCGGCCACCCGGCGCGTGGCTTGCCGCGCGACCGCGCGGGCGACTTCAGGGGCTTGTGTGCGGGTAACCATGCGGGATGTCTCCACTGTTTTGCGTAAATTGGGACGAGGCCCTATTCTGTAGCGGTTGCTGCCCGTAAGATACCGCGCAGTTACCCCAACGGGTAGACCCTTCACCCCAAACCAGTCCCATTCCCATCCAACGAGGAGCATTCCATGGCCGACCTGAACGCCACTTTCGACGCCGCTGTAGCCAACTCCAAGAACCTCACCGAGCGGCCCGACAACGCCACGCTGCTCAAGCTCTATGCGCTGTACAAGCAGGCGACCGAGGGCGACAACAGCGACAAGAAACCCGGCTTCGGCGACATGGTGGGCCGCGCCAAGTGGGACGCGTGGAACAACTTCAAGGGCACCAGCAACGACGACGCGAAGCGGCAGTACGTGGCGCTGATCGAATCGCTGAGCTGATCTTTTCAGCCGGTTTTAAAGCCTTTTGTGCCTGTGGTCCTCGTCAGATGGTCATTGTTTGCTATAAATAATATAGCAATCTGATGCCGCATGACGGTCACACCAGTTCGGAAATCTCGATCAGATTGAGGTCGGGGTCGCGCAGGTAGACCGAGCGGATCTTCTGCGTGGCGCCGGTGCGCAGCACCGGGCCTTCGATGATCGGCCAGGCCGCTGCGTGCAGGCGCTCGATCACCTGGGCCAGCGGCACGCTGGCGATGAAACACAGGTCGAGCGCACCGGGCACTGGCAGGTGCGCCTTGGGCTCGAACTCGCTGCCGCGCACATGCAGGTTGATCTTCTGGTGGCCAAACCTGAAGGCCTTGCGTTCCACGGGAGGCACCCCGCTCGCGGCATTCTCAGTCGCACCGGTGAAACGCTCGAGCTGCATGCCGAGCACACGCGTGTAGAAGTCCACGCAGGCGGCTTCGTCCGCGGTCGTCAGCACCAGATGGTCAAGGTGATCGATCACGGCGGGGCCTGCGCCGCCGCGTACTGTGCGATGGCGGTGTCGCCGCCGGTTGCCGCAGGCAGGTGGGCCGCGACCTCATGGAAAAAGATGAAGGTTTTCAATCGGCGCCTCCTGCCACGATGCCCTGCTCGCGCAAGGTGGTGATCTGTTCCGGGCTCAGCCCCATGCCGCGCAGCACGGCGTCGGTGTCTTGTCCGATCGACGGGGCGTTGCGCCGGTGTGCGCCCGGCGTGCGCGAGAGCTTGGGCACGATGCCGGGGATGGCCAGGTCGGTGCCGTCGTCCATGCGCACCGAGTCGAGCATGCCGCGCGCGCGGTAGTGCGGGTCGGCCGCGATGTCGGCCACGGTGTAGATGCGGCCGGCGGGCACCGAGGCACCGTCCAACGCCCTCAGCACCTCGTCCACCGTGCGGGTGGCCGTCCAGGTGCCGATGGCGGCGTCGATCTCGGCCACGCGCGCCACGCGGCCAGTGTTGTCGGCCAGCGCCGGGTCGTTGCCGAGGTCTTCGCGGCCGATCACGGTCATCAGGCGCTTGAAGATGCTGTCGCCGTTTCCCGCGATCAAAACGAAGGCTCCCACGCTTGTCGCTTCGCGTACTGCGCTGCCCTCCGAGGAGGCTGGCCTGGCTTGGGGCGGCCCGGCGCTGGCGGCCGCATAGCCGTCGTCAGCGCAGCGATAGGCGTTGCTCGGCGCAATGCCAGGCAGGGCGCTACCGGCCGGGCCGCGTACGGCGCCAAACGCGCTGTACTCGGGCAGCAGGCTTTCCATGCAGTTGAAGACGGCTTCGTACAGCGCCACGTCGATCACCTGGCCCTGGCCGCTTGTCTGCCGTTCCTGTAGCGCCAGCAGGATGCCGATCACGCCGTGCAGCGCGGCCAGCGTGTCGCCAATGCTCACCCCCACCCGCACTGGCACGCGGCCCGGCTCGGCCGTCAGGTGGCGCAGGCCGCTCATGGCCTCGGCCACCACGCCAAAACCCGGCTTGTCGCGGTAGGGGCCGGTCTGGCCGTAGCCGCTGATGCGCAGCATGATCAGCTTCGGGTTGAGCGCCAGCAATTCGTCTGGCCCCAGACCCCAGCCCTCCATCGCGCCAGGGCGGAAGTTCTCGATCAGCACGTCTGATTCCCGGGCCAGCTGGCGCACCAGGGCCTGGGCTTGCGGGTGCTTGAGGTCGAGCGCGACGGAGCGCTTGTTGCGCGACTGGACCTGCCACCAGACCGAGGTGCCGTCTTTCAGCAGCCGCCACCTGCGCAGTGGATCACCGGTGCCCGGCGGCTCGATCTTGATGACATCGGCACCGAAGTCAGCCAGCGTCTTGGCTGCGAAAGGCCCGGCGATCAGCTGGCCGAGCTCAATGACCTTCAGGCCGTGCAGCGGGCCAGGGGGTACAGCGGGTGTCTCCATGGGGGCGAAGCGCGGGCGAAGCGGGGGCGAGGTGGGCAGCGCACGGCGCCAGCCGCTCAGGCTTTCTTCTTGGCTGCGGGCTTCTTCTTCGCCAGCAGCGTGTCGAGGTTCTTCACGATCTCGCCCTCGATCCGGTCCTTGAAGGCACCCAGCAGGAAGCCCAGCTTGGCATCCAGATTGAAGTGATCCGGGGTGACCTTGAGCGTGCCATTCACGCCCGAACGCGTGAAGGTGACCGTGTCACTGGTTTCACCCTCTTCGTAGGTGCAGGCCATGTCAAATTTTTCTTCGACCTGCTCGGCCCACTTGAAGGCCACCTTGCGCGCTTCGGCAAAGCTGAAATGGTGGTCGCGTCGGATATGAATGTCAGCCAACGGGTGTCTCCTTGAGTTGTTGGTGGCGCTGCTCTTTGGGCATCTCGGCCAAGCGCCTGACCGCATCATAAAACCGTTGCCAGTCGCGCCCCTCGCGCACGAACAGTGCCTCAAAGCCGGGCACCAGATCATCGTAGGCGGCCTGCGCGCCGAATGACGCGTTGTTGGCCCGCGCCACCCACGTGTCATAACCGGCGAAGCCGCCCCAGCTGGCCCTGAGCTGCGCGTACTGGTCGCGGAATTTCTGAAATGCTATTGATTTCATAGCTAACTTTGACCGTTCCAAGGGGATCTCGGGCACATTGGATGCATAAATGGCCGCCAGCTCGCGCCGGGTGGCCAGCGCCAGCGCGCGGAACTCGCGGCGCCGCCGGTCGAACACCGCGTACTCCTCGCGCGCGGCCGCGCCGCCTTGCAGGGCCAGCCAGCGCTCGCCACCGAGCCGCTCGACCGCGGTGGCAAACGACTCGTTGAACATCGTGTCGTCCTTGGCATAGACCACCTGGTGCGCGAGCTCGTGGAAGATGATGCGCGCGAGTTCGCCTTCGGGGTAATGGATGAAGGTGTTGAGCAGCGGGTCGCCGCCGGCCCAGTTGAGGTAGCCGAGCGTGGAATAGGCCGGCACGCCGTAGACGCTCACTTCCAGCCCCTCGGCCTGGAGTTCGGCGGCCAGCGCCTGCGCGTCGGCTTCCGAGTAGTAGCCGCGGTAGCCGACGCAGCCCACTACCGGAAAGCACCACGTCTTGAGCGTGAGCGACAGCGCGGGTGCAGCCACCACGTTCCACACCGCCGAGCGGCGCTGCAGGTCGGCATAGCGGCGGTAGCTGGCGTTGTCGGGCAGCTTGAGCTCGGTCGAGGCAAAGGCGCGAATGCGCTGCGCGAGCCGCAGGCGTTCTTTCAGCGGTGGTGCAGCCGCGCTGTCGGATACCCAGTCGTCCACCGGGCGTGCCGCGTTCATGAGCTTCAGGTGGCCGCTGACCGATTGCCAGTAGTAGCCCACGCCGGCGCAGCCGCTCAGGCACACCGCTGTCACGCCGGCCAGCAGCAGCGCCATCAATCCTGAGAGCCCGGCTGCCACCCGCGTGCGGTGCTTCACATCCTGCGCCGGTAGGTGGCTCACGCGGGCTGCGCCTGCGCGGGGCTTGCCACTTGGTCCTGCGGCGCCAGCGCCACCTCGACCAGGCAGTCGTAAAACACCGGCCCGCGCCCCAGATCGGTGAGCTTCTGGCTGGTGAGCTGGTTGACGTTGGTGCCGTCCAGCCCGAGCTTGCGCCACCAGATGCCCAGGCCGTTGACCACGCCGGGGCGCGCCCGTGGCGAGACTTTCGCCTTGCAGCGGTAATCGCCCCGGCTGTTGAAGACGCGCACCACGGCGCCGCTGGTGATGCCGCGCGGCGCGGCGTCGGCCTCGTTGATTTCCAGGATCGGTTCGCCTTCGATGTCACGCAGGCTTTTGACGTTGACGAAGCTGGAATTCAGGAAGTTGCGTGCCGGCGGCGAAATCATCGCCAGCGGATAGTTGGCCGACGAGCCCGGCGTTTCGTAGTTGGGCAGGTGGTCGGGCAGGCCGTCCAGCCCTTGCTGCACCAGCCGCGCGCTGAAAAACTCACAGCGGCCGCTGGGCGTGGGAAAGCCACCCTCGGCAAACGGCGCGTCGGGCAGTGCCAGCGTGGCAAAACCGTGCTGCAGCAGCTCATCGAAGTTCACCTGGTCGCCGAAGGCCGCGCGGCACAGGGTTTCGTCGTCGTCAGCAAAGCTGGGGTCGGTAAAGCCCATGCGCGCCGCCAGCGCGCGGAAGATCTGCGTGTTGGGCCGCGCCTCGCCCACGGGCGCGATGGCCGGCCGGTTCAGCAGCACATCGGTGTGGCCGTAGCTGCTGTGAATGTCCCAGTGCTCCAGCTGCGTGGTGGCGGGCAGGATGTAGTCGGCGTAGTCGGCTGTATCGGTCTGAAAGTGCTCCAGCACCACGGTGAACAGGTCTTCGCGCGCGAAACCCTGCACCACCTTGCCGGATTCGGGCGCCACCGCCACCGGGTTGCTGTTGTAGACCACTAGCGCCTCGATCTTCGGCCCGAAGCCGGGCGACGCCTCGCGCAGCAGATCGTCGCCAATTGTGCTCATGTTGACGGTGCGCGGCGGCCGACTGCCCAGCGCGGCGCCCAGCAGATCGGGCCGTTGCAGCGCCACCTTGTTGACGGGGAATTGGCCGGAACTGCTCAGCAGCACGCCGGCTGCACGGTGCCGCCAGGCGCCGGTCAGCGCGGGCAGGCAGGCCACCGCGCGCGCCGCGTTGCCGCCTCCGCGCACGCGCTGCATGCCGTAGTTCAGGCGGATCGCAGCGGGCTGGGTGGTGCCGTAGTCGCGCGCCAGTTCGCGGATTTGCTGTACCGGTATGCCGCAGACATCGGCGGCGCGCTCGGGTGGCCACTGCAGCGCGCGTTCGCGCAACCCCTCCCAGCCAATGGTGTGGCGCGCCAGGTAGTCGTGGTCGAGCCAGTCGTGGGTGATCAGCTCGTGCATCAGCGCCAGCGCCAGCGCCGCGTCGGTGCCGGGGCGCAGGGCGATGTGCACGTGGCATTTGTCGGCGGTCTCGCTGCGGCGCGGGTCGATGCAGACCAGCTTGGCGCCGTCGCGCTTGGCGATCTGGGCCAGCCGCCAGAAATGCAGGTTGCTGGCAATCGAGTTGCTGCCCCAGATGATGATGAGCCTGGATTCGGCGAAGAACTCAACCCGCATGCCCACCTTGCCGCCCAGCGTGTGCACCAAGCCTTCGCCACCGGCGGCCGAACAGATGGTGCGGTCCAGCAGCGACGCGCCCAGCCGGTTGAAAAAGCGCGCGGCCATGCTCTCAGCTTGCACCAGGCCCATGGTGCCGGCGTAGCTGTAGGGCACGATGGCCTGCGGATCGCGTGCGGCGATCGCTGCCAGACGCGCGGCGATGTCGTCCAGCGCCGCTGCCCAGCTCACGCGCTCGAACTGGCCCGAGCCCTTGGGACCGGTGCGTTTGAGCGGGTGCGCGATACGTTCGGGGTGGTAGGTGCGCTCGGTGTAGCGCGAGACCTTGGTGCACAGCGCGCCATCGGTGTGGCGGTGCGCGGCGTTGCCCTGCACCTTCAGCGCCACGCCGTGCTCGACCGTGGTGATGAACGAGCAGGTGTCGGGGCAGTCATGTGGGCAGGCACCGAGCACGGTTTGGGGCACAACCGGTGCGGCGACGGGGTCAGCAGCTGAAGTCATGCAGAAGTTTATCCGGCCAGTCTGACAAGGCGGGTGAACCGGATGCGGGCATCACGCCACAAGGGTACCGTTCATGCCACCGCCCGGCTGTCGGCCAGCCCCTGCATGAAGGCCTCGCAGCGCGCCAGTTGCTCCAGGCTCACAAATTCGTCGGGCTGGTGCGCCTGGTTGATGCTGCCGGGGCCGCACACCACGGTGGGAATGCCCGCGCTCTGAAACAGGCCGGCCTCGGTGCCAAAGGCCACCAGCGTGGTGCGGCGCTCCGCATCCGGCTGGCCCGCCAGGCGCTGGGCAAGACGCGTCACGGCATCGTCAGCCGAGCCCAGGAAGCTGGGGACCTCACACAGCGTCTCAAACTTGAAGCCAGCGTCCGGCGCTACTTTTTTCATAGCTAATTCCAACCACTGGGCGTGCACCACGAGCTCTTTTTGCATCAAAAGCGCGTCTGCGGTCGGCAGGTTGCGAAACTCGTAGCGAAACTCGGCGTCGCGCGGCACCACGTTGTCGGCAATGCCGCCGTGGAACTGCCCGACGCTGGCAGTGGAGAACGGCACGTCAAAACCGGCGTAGCGCGGCTCATCGCGCTCCAGGCCCTCGGCCATGTCGCGCAGCTTGCCGATCACGCGTGCCGCCATCTCGATGGCATTGACCGACTGCGGCGTGAGCGAAGAATGCGCCTCCTTGCCGCGCACGCAGCACTTGTAGCGGTACACGCCCTTGTGCGCGATCGCCGGCACCATGCTGGTCGGCTCGCCAACGATGCAGGCCAGCGGCGCGATGCCGGCGTCCTTCAGGTCGGCAATCAACTCCTTGACGCCAAAGCAACCCACCTCTTCGTCGTAGGTGAACGCCAGGTGGATCGCAAACGGCGCGGCGCTGTTGAGGAAGCGCTCCGCGTGGGACACGGCGATGGCGATGAAGCTCTTCATGTCTGCCGAGCCACGCCCGTACAGGCGTTCGTCCTTGACCACCGCCCCCAGTGGATCGACCGACCAGTCCTGCCCGTCCCACGGCACCGTGTCGGTATGGCCCGACAGGATCACGCCAGCCGGCTTGCCTTCGCCGAGCGTGGCAAACAGATTGGCCTTGGTCTTGTCGGCGTTGAACGTGAGGCGGCTTGGCACACCCAGCGTGTGCAGGTGGTCACGGATGAAGTGGATCAGTTCGAGGTTGGAATTCGCGCTGACGGTGTTGATTTGCACCAGCGAGCGCGCCAGTTCCAGGGCGTGGGGAGAGAGCATGTACAGGTTTTGCCGGAAGTTCAAGGTGAATTTTCACGGATTTCCACGCTTGGCGTATGGACACGGTCATGGCTAGACTGTCGGGATGAAAATCATAGATTCCATCGTGACCCAGGCTGCGGGCATTGCGGCCATCCGGCGCGACATCCACGCGCATCCCGAACTGTGTTTTGAAGAGGTGCGCACCGCCGATGTGGTGGCGCGCCAGCTCGAGGCTTGGGGCATTCCCCTGCACCGCGGCATGGGGAAGACCGGCGTGGTCGGTATCGTGAAAAACGGCACGTCCAGCCGCGCCGTGGGCCTGCGCGCCGACATGGACGCGCTGCCGATGCAGGAGTTCAACACCTTCGCCCACACCAGCCAGCACGCGGGCAAGATGCACGCCTGCGGGCATGACGGCCACACCGCCATGCTGCTTGCTGCGGCGCAGCATTTCGCCAAACACCGCAACTTTGACGGCACCGTGTACCTGATCTTCCAGCCGGCCGAAGAGGGCGGCGGCGGTGCGCGCGAGATGATGAACGACGGCCTGTTCGAGCAATTCCCGATGGAGGCCGTGTTTGGCATGCACAACTGGCCGGGTGAGCAGATTGGCAAGTTTGCGGTCAGCCCAGGGCCGGTGATGGCCTCCACCAGCGAGTTCAAGATCACCATCCGCGGCAAGGGCAGCCATGCGGCGCTGCCGCACAACGGCATCGATCCGGTGCCGATTGCCTGCCAGATGGTGCAGGCGTTCCAGACCATCATCAGCCGCAACAAGAAGCCGATTGATGCGGGCGTCATCAGCGTCACCATGATCCATGCGGGTGAGGCCACCAACGTGGTGCCCGACAGCTGCGAGCTGCAGGGCACGGTGCGCACCTTCACCACCGAGGTGCTGGATCTGATCGAGTCGCGCATGAAGCAGGTGGCCGAGCATGTGTGTGCGGCGCACGAGGCCGCCTGCGACTTTGTGTTTCACCGCAACTACCCGCCCACCATCAACTCGGCCGCCGAAGCCGAGTTCGCGCGCCGCGTGATGGCCGACATCGTGGGGGCCGACAACGTGCTGGTACAGGAGCCAACCATGGGTGGCGAAGACTTTGCCTACATGCTACAGGCCAAGCCCGGCGCCTACTGCTTTATCGCCAATGGCGACGGCAGCCACCGCGAGATCGGGCATGGCGCCGGCCCCTGCATGCTGCACAACCCGAGCTACGACTTCAACGACGACCTGATTCCGCTGGGCGCCACCTACTGGGTGCGGTTGGCCGAGCAGTGGCTGGCGGCGCCGCCCGCGGCCACGGCGCCCGAGGCGCGCGAGCCCAGCGTTGCGGCGAGCGCCGCATGATTGGCGTCGTCGAGGCTTTTTCGCCCAGTTACGCGAAAGCCCGAATCAAGTTTCTGGAGGCGGCCGCCACCGCCGGCCTGCGCATCGAGTCGCACAACCATCCGCTGCCCGGTCGTGACGGCGAGGTGCTGGCGATGGATGTGGCGCGCGATGGCCCGCTGGACGCCGAGCGCCTGCTGATTGTCACCAGTGGCTGCCATGGCGCCGAAGGCTATTGCGGCACTGGCTTGCAGGTGTTTGCGCTGCACGACGCCGAATGGCTGGCCAAGGCGCGCGCCAAGGGGCTGGCGGTGCTGTATGTGCACGCGCTCAACCCCTACGGCTTCTCGTATATCCGGCGCGTCACGCATGAAAACGTCGACCTGAACCGCAATTTCCATGATTTCTCGCGGCCGCTGCCGGTCAACGAGGCCTACCGCGAACTGCAGCCCCTGCTGCTGCCCGCTCACTGGCCGCCCGACAGGGCCAATGAAGCCGCGATCGCCCGCTACCTCGAAACCCGGGGTGAGACCGCCTATCAGGCAGCCATCAGCCGGGGCCAGCACGAGTTTGCCGACGGCATGTTCTTTGGCGGCACCTCGGCGACCTGGAGCAACCAGTCGCTGCGCGGGGTGCTGCGCATGCACGGCCAGTTCGCCCGGCGCATTGCCTGGATCGACCTGCACACCGGCCTCGGCCCGAGCGGGCTGGGCGAGCGCATCTTTGCGTGCAACGACGACGCTGTCGCGCTGCAGCGCGCCCGCAGCTGGTGGGGCAGTGAAGTCACGTCCATCTACGACGGCACCTCGTCGTCGGCCGAACTCACCGGCCTGATGTGGACTTCGGTCTACGACGAGTGCCCGCGCGCCGAGTACACCGGCATTGCGCTGGAGTACGGCACGCTGCCGATCTTTGAGGTGATGCAGGCGCTGCGCGCCGAGCACTGGCTGAACCTGCACCCCGAGGCGCCCGCCGCGCAGGCCGCGCAGATCAAGCGCCAGATGATGGACGCGTTCTACACCGACACCGACGCCTGGAAAGGCCAGATCATCAGCCAGGGACGGCAGGCAATGTTCCAGGCCGTGGACGGGCTGTTTTCATAGTCTTTTCGCGCTGGGGTCCGCTTCGGTTGGTCATTGTTTGCTACTAAAATAGTAGCAAACAATGAATGACCGGTGGAATCGGATCGTTGCGGTCCCGGGCCGTCAGCGGCATCCCGCGGTCAGGGGATGTCCTTGCTGATCTCGGGCGCGTTGCTGTCCCGCGGACCCACGTTGCCCAGCCGGCTTTTCAGCGACTGCGGCGGGCCGCCCAGGATGGCGGCGTAGTTGGTGGTGTTGGACAGCACTTTCTTCACATAGTCGCGCGTCTCGCTGAACGGCACGTTTTCGGCCCAGATCGCGGCTTCCATCGGGGGGCCATTGCGCCAGCTGCGCGGGCGGTTCGGGCCGGCGTTGTAGGCGGCGGCGGCCAGCGGCATCGAGCCGGCGAAGTCGTCCAGCACGATCTTCAGGTAGCCGGTGCCGATGGCGATATTGGTGTCGCGGTCGGTGATCTGGTCGGCCGTGAAGCCGGCCAGGCCGATCTTGCGTGCGGTCCAGCGCGCGGTGGCCGGCATCACCTGCATCAGCCCCGAGGCGCCGACGCCGGAACGCGCGTCCATGATGAAGCGGCTTTCCTGCCGGATCAGGCCGTAGACATAGGCCGGGTCGAGCCCGATCTCGCGGCTGCGCTTGACCACCGCATCGCGAAACGGCATCGGAAAGCGCTGCTCGAAATCAATGGCGGTTCTGGTGCGCTCGCTGGTGTTGATGCAGCGGTCCCAGACCTCGCGCTGGCAGGCGAAATCGGCCGCGGCCAGCAGCTCGCGCTCACCCAGGCCGCCACGCGTGTGCAGGTTGGTGCTGTAGTTCCACTCGCGCACACCTTCGCTGCGCAGGCCGAGCGCGATGGCATACAGCGCGCGGTTCAGGCCGGGGTTCAGCCGCGCGGCCTCTTTTTCTTCCGGCGTGAGGGTGGCCGGGCGCGGCGGCACGCTGACGCGGCGGCCCAGCTCTTCGAGCGCCAGCTGCTCGTAGAAACCGCGCACCGAGGCGATCGATTCGAGCAGGCGGCGCGCCTCGGCCACTTCGGGGCGCATCGGCGGTGACGGTGCGGCGGAGGGGGGCGGCGGCGGGCTGGCGGTGGCGGTGCCATTGGGGGCTGCCGTGGTGGCTGATGCGCCACCGCCATTGGCCGTTGGCGCGGCAGCCGCCACGGTGGCGGACGGCGCCGCCGACACCGTTGACGTGCTGTTCGGCGAGGCCGGCGCGGTGGAAGCCGCCTGTATCGGTACCGGTGCCGGTGCAGGCAGCAGCAGCGCTGCGCGGTCGGCCGCCGGCACGCCGGCCAGCAGCGCGCGGGCTTTCCAGTAGGCCCAGGTCGGGTCGGCGCGGGCTTCGTCACTCATCGCGTTGACGGCGCCCAGCACCGTCTTCCACTGGCCCTGGCGCAGCGCTGCGCGCACTTTCCAGGCCAGCATCTCGTCGGTCAGGTCGGCGTCGCGGCTGACCCGGCCGAAGTAGTCATTGGCGTTGTCGGCCAGCCGCGAGGCGGCCTGCTTGCCGATCGCGCCCCAGGCCCAGTTGCGCTCCTCGGCCGTGAGCTGGATGCCCCATTTGTTTTCGAGCAGGCCGGCGGCGGCGTCGGCGTCGTTGGACGCCATCTTGATCAGCGCCAGCACGATCAACTCCTTGCGGGTGCGCGAGGCGACCATGACGCCTGCGCCCAGGTAGCGCGCCGGGCTGTTGTTGATCTCGGTAACGGCCGCCGCTGAGTCAGGCGCCACGATCTCGACCGCAGCGCGGGCGGCGCGCGGGCGGTTGGCGTCCATCGCCAGCCGCGCCTTGCGCCAGACGTCCAGTGCGGTCAGTTTTTTCTCGCTGTACAGCCGGTCCGCCGCAAATGCGCAGCCGTCATCGGCCTCGCGCTGGCCATGCCAGTTGCGGCGCACCTCGGCCGCCACCTCGGCACCGGTGCGGATGTGATCGACCAGCAGCGCGTAGCAGCGCACCTCGCGGTCGTCGTTCATGCGAAACAGCGGGTACTCGGCGGCAAAGTTGGTCCAGTCGCGGCGCTGGCCCAGCAGCAGCAGCCAGTCGTTGCGCAGGCGGTCCTGCTGGTAGGTGCCGGGATAGCGCGCCAGTGTGTCCTGCACCTCCTGCGGCGTGGCTTCTTCCAGCCGCGCCTTGAGTTCCCAGTAGGCGGCCCAGGCTTCCAGCGCATGGCCGCGCGTCTGGGGCAGCAGGGCGGCCAGCCGCTTGCGGTCGCCCCGGCGGAACGCCTGGTGCATGTCGACCAGCGCCTCGTCGGCCGCGGCGCTGCCGTTGCGCGGCGAGGCGGGGGTCTGGGCCGATGAAACCGCAGGGAAAACGGCGGGGAGGGCCATCAACGCCGCGGCGGCAATCGATGTCAGAATGGCTTGAAACTGCATGTGGGGATTATGGACAAGAACGAGCAGAAGAAAGCCTTGCGAAAGGCCCTCATCGAGCAACGGTTGAACCTGCCTGATCGCCTACAGCGCGCCGACCTGTTACAGCAGGTCATGCGCATCTGGCTGGTGGGCCGGCCCGACCACGTGATCGGCGCCTACTGGCCGATCCACGGCGAATTTGACCCGTTGCCCGCCCTGCACCGCTGGAAAGAGGACGGTGAACTGCTCGACGAGCCGCAACCGCGCCGCATCGGCCTGCCGGTGGTGGACAAGGTGCACAAGACGCTGACCTTCTGGGCCTGGTACCCCGGCTGCCCGATGGAAGAAGACGCCTTCGGCATCCCCAAACCCAAGGACACCGAGGTGATCGTTCCCACGCTGCTGTTCGTGCCTTGCGTGGGCTACGGCCCGGGCGGTTACCGGCTCGGCTACGGCGGCGGCTTTTATGACCGCACGCTGGCCACGCTGCAACCCAAGCCGTTCACCGTGGGGCTGGGCTACACCGCCGGCTTCCTGGATGATTTCGAGCCCGAGCCGCACGATATGCCGCTGGACGCGATATTGAATGACAACGGGGTGGTCTGGCCGACGTCTTGAGCGGGGTCGGTATCAATCCAGATCGTCCGCCAGATCCGGGTCGGGCACTTCACCAATCGTTTCGCGCGTGAGCGCACTTTGCTGCAGCAGCCACGCGCAAAAGGCCTTGATTTCGGGCCGGGCGGCGCTGCGCGGGCCGACGATCAGCCAGTAGGCCATGGGCGACTCCATGCGGGTCTCGGGCAGCGGCTCGATCAGGTCGCCGTTGGCCAGGCTTTCGGCCACCAGCGGCAGACGCGCCAGCACCACGCCCTGGCCGGCCAGCGCGGCCTGCACCATCTGATAGGCGTAGTTGAAGTACAGCCAGCGCTTGGGCGCGAGCTTGGGGCGCTGCTGGGTGTCGAACCAGCGCCGCCAGGTAAGCCATTCGAGGTGCGTGCGGTGCGCGTCGCCGGCCTCGATCAGGGTGAACTGCGCCAGATCGTCCGGCGTCTTGAGTGCCACGCCGCCCTTGAACAGCCAGGGGCTGGCCACCGGCGTGAGCTGCTCGCCGAACATGCGGATCGCCTGTGGGGGCATGGACGAGGCCGGGCCGTAGCGCAGCGCCAGATCGACATCGGCCACCTCCAGGTCGCTGGCAACGTCGGAGGCGTCGATGCGGATGTCGATGTCGGGGTTGTCGCGCTGGAAGGCTTCCATGCGCGGGATCAGCCACATCGAGGCGAACGACGCAAACGTGGTGAGCGAGACGCTCTTGCGCCCGGCCGCCTGCCGGATCTGGCGCACCACGCCGTCGATGCGCGGCAGCGCCTGCGACACCACCAGCAGCAGCTGCGCGCCCGCGCTGGTGAGCTCGACCGCGCGCGTGTGGCGCAAAAACAGGCTGACGCCCACTTCTTCTTCGAGCGCCTGGATCTGCCGGCTGACGGCCGATTGCGTCAGCGCCAACTCTTCGGACGCAGCGCGGAAGTTGAGGTGCCGCGCCACCGCGTCAAACGCGCGCAGATGGCCGGCCGAGATCGGCCGGGTGCGCAGGTGGGTTTGCGAGTGCTGCATGGGTTTTGGCCGTGGCTGGATTGATGCGAATAGGGAATCAATAGCTTAGCGACTATTCATTGGACTGCCAATGGCATCTCGACGATTATTCATTCCCGAAACGCTTTTATCTGGAGTACGCCATGACCGCCACGTCCCGCCCCTTCCTGGAGTCTTCTGCCACCCTGCCTGCCGCCGACGCAGCACTGTCGGGCTGCTGGAAACTGGGCGCCGGGCGTGCGGTGAGTTTGCGCCCGACCGAGGCCGGCCAGCTGCGGATCGCCCACGGCCGGGTCTGGGCCACCTTCGATGGCGCCGCCGACAGTCCGCTGGGCGACTTGTTTCTGGAAGCCGGCGCCACGCTCCCCGTACGCCCTGGCCAGCGCATCGTGATCGAGCCGTGTGGCACGCATGCCGATGCGCCGGCCGACTTCAGCTGGGTGCCGGGCGCGGCTAGCGTGCCGTCGGCAGCCTCCGAGCGCTGGCAGCGGGCGGTCGATCAGCCGGCGTCGGACTTGCGCCTGGCCCTGGGCA
Source organism: Betaproteobacteria bacterium (assembly GCA_031411575.1). Lineage (GTDB taxonomy): Bacteria > Pseudomonadota > Gammaproteobacteria > Burkholderiales > Burkholderiaceae_C > JANOBJ01. Next base: position 17,235 of record JANOBJ010000056.1, read on the forward strand.
GCGCGGGTTTCGCGCTGGGCAATGCAGCCGGCGCACTGGCGCGGCTGGTGGTCGGCGTCTTTGTCGGCATCGGTGGCTTTGCTGCTGATTTAATAGCGCCACGTGACCGTGCGGCGGGCATCTTGCGCGCTTTCAATGCCGATTGCAGCGCCAGCCGGGCCCACGGCGCCATCAGCTGAGCCGACTCCATCGCCTCGTCCGGGGCGGTGTAGTAGTTCAGCTTCATGGTCTTGCCCCGCGC
>JANOBJ010000057.1:0-20461 GCA_031411575.1 Betaproteobacteria bacterium
CAAGGGGAACGTCGTCGCCCTGGACTCGAAGTTCAACTTCGACGCCAACGCGCTGTTCCGCCATCCCGACATCGTGGCCCTGCGTGACCTCGACGAGGAAGACCCGGCCGAGATCGAGGCCAGCAAGTTCGACCTGGCCTACATCAGCCTGGACGGCAACATCGGCTGTCTGGTCAACGGGGCCGGTCTGGCGATGGCGACGATGGACACCATCAAGCTGTTCGGCGCCGAGCCGGCGAACTTCCTCGACGTGGGCGGCGGCGCCACCCCCGAGAAGGTGACCGAAGCCTTCAAGATCATGCTCAAGAACCCCAAGGTCAAGGCCATCCTGGTCAACATCTTCGGCGGCATCATGAAGTGCGACACCATCGCCACTGGCGTCATCACCGCCTGCAAGGCCACCAACCTCAACGTGCCGCTGGTGGTGCGCATGAAGGGCACCAACGAAGACCTCGGCAAGAAGATGCTGGCCGAGAGTGGCCTGCCCATCATTTCGGTGGACACGATGGCAGAGGCTGCGCAGGCGGCGGTTAAAGCGGTAGCCAAGTAATTTGCGGGACAGCCCGGAGCGCAGCAACGCTCTGTCCCCAACTGATCAGGAAAAAATATGTCGATCTACATCAACAAAGACACCAAGGTCATCACCCAGGGCATCACCGGCAAGACCGGTCAGTTCCACACCGAGAAGTGCCAGGAATACGCCAACGGCAAAAACTGCTTCGTGGCGGGCGTGAACCCCAAGAAGGCCGGTGAATCGATCTTCAACATCCCGATCTACGCCTCGGTCAAGGAAGCGGCGGCCGAGACCGGCGCCACCGTGTCGGTGATCTACGTGCCGCCAGCCGGCGCCGCTGCCGCCATCTGGGAAGCCGTCGAAGCCAATCTGGATCTGGCGATCTGCATCACCGAAGGCATCCCGGTGCGCGACATGCTCGAAGTGCGCAACCGGATGAAGGCCCGCGTCGCCGCCGGCGGCAAGGAAACGCTGCTGCTCGGCCCCAACTGCCCCGGCCTCATCACGCCCGAGGAAATCAAGATCGGCATCATGCCCGGCCACATTCACCGCAAGGGCCGCATTGGCGTGGTCAGCCGCTCTGGTACGTTGACCTATGAAGCCGTGGCCCAGCTCACCGAAATTGGTCTCGGCCAGTCCAGCGCCGTGGGCATTGGCGGCGACCCGATCAATGGCCTGAAGCACATCGACGTGATGAAGGCCTTCAATGACGACCCGGACACCGACGCCGTCATCATGATCGGCGAAATCGGCGGCCCGGACGAGGCCGACGCGGCCCGCTGGTGCAAGGCCAACATGAAAAAACCGATCGTCGGCTTCATTGCCGGCGTGACCGCGCCTCCCGGCAAACGCATGGGCCACGCGGGCGCGCTGATTTCCGGCGGCGCTGACACGGCCGACGCCAAACTGGCCGTGATGGAAGAGTGCGGCTTCAAGGTCACCCGCAACCCGTCCGAGATGGCGAAACTGCTTAAAGCCCTGCTCTGAGCCCGTGAGCGCCTTTTTCAGGCGCCCGCCGGCCGCGTCCGTAAGCAAAACTACGAAGCGCCGGAGCGGGCGGCGCCGCTAAACTCCGTGCATCCCTGAACAAACCGAACGCGTTCGCGACATTCGCGCCGGCGCCGTTCGTATTCATAACAACGGAGATGCGGACATGGAACTGCTGCAAAGCACGGATTTCTGGATTGGTCTGGTCAAGATCATCTGGATCAACATCATCCTGTCGGGCGACAACGCGGTTGTGATCGCGCTGGCCGCCCGATCGTTGCCGGCCGAACAACAGAAAAAAGCCATCTTCTTCGGTTCGGCCGCAGCCGTGGTGCTGCGGATCCTGTTGACCATCGTGGCGGTCAAGCTGCTGGCCCTGTCCTACCTGCAGATCATTGGCGGCATCCTGCTGCTCTACATTGGCGTGCAGTTGCTGGGTGACGAAGAAGAAGGCGACGGCCATGGCAAGGAAAACGGGAGCCTGATGGCGGCCGTGCGCACCATCCTGATCGCCGACCTGGTGATGAGCCTGGACAACGTGATCGCGGTCGCCGCAGCGGCCAAGGGCAGCACCACGCTGCTGATCATCGGCCTTGCCATCAGCATTCCGCTGGTGATCTTCGGCAGTACGCTGATGATCAAGCTGATGGAGCGCTTTCCCATCATCGTCACACTGGGCGCCGCCCTGATCGGTTGGGTCGGCGGGGAAACCATCGCGAGCGACGTGGCGCTGAAAGAGTTTGTTGCGGCCAATCCCTGGGTTCACTACGCCGCCGCCGCCGCGGGTGCCGCGTTCGTCGTGTTTGCGGGCAAGTTCGTGCAGTCGCTGGCCGCCAGACGCACCACCGCACACTGACGGACATCGGCAAAGTGGTAATAGTTGTTCACGCGCCTCCAGGCTGGTACTAATTTGCAACAGGGACCGCCCTCCAGCGGCCCCCCGCTCTTGCTGCGCCACGGGCGCTCTGTTACCGTCAAATCCTGACCTGCTACCCGCACGGGACAAGAGCGTGCTGCCCGGCAGTGCCGCTGCCAGATCTGCCGCCGCTGGTTCGGGTTCCTGATCAGACACATGGCGTGGGACGTGGCGACGACTTCATCCAACAAAAGCAGAACTTTCTGGCGTAGCGACTGGCTGGTCGCTGTGCTCGTGATCGCGACCGTGGTCATCCTGCACCTGGCCACCGACCTGATGGGCGCGCTGGAGCGGCGCTTCTACGACTACGCCAGCACCAGCACCTCGCGGCAACCGTCTGACCGGGTGGCCGTGATTGCCATCGATGACCAGAGCGTGGCCAACATTGGCCGCTGGCCCTGGCCGCGGGACATCCATGCCCGGCTGGTCGATCAATTGGCTGGCGCGAAAGCCAAAACCATCGTCCACACCGCCTTTTTCTTTGAGCCCCAGACCGACCGTGGCCTGGTCTATATCCGCCGCATGAAAGCGGCCTTGGGTGCAACGTCGGACGCCGCCGGTTCGCCGTCCGGCCTCAGCGGGCAGCTGGCCAAAGTGATTGCCGAGGCCGAAGTCGCGCTGGACACCGACGCCATCTTCGCCGCCAGCATTCGCAAGGCTGGCAATGTGCTGGTGCCCTCGGTGTTCACGCTCGGAGAGCCGCTGGGCAACGCCGACCAGCCGTTGCCGCCCTATGCGCTCGCCAGCACGGTGGACGACAGCAGCGGGTTCTCGCTGCCGGCTATTCGCGGGCAGCAGCCGATCGAGGCCATCGGTGCGGCGGCCGCCGGCATTGCCCACCTCAACCAGTTTCCGGATGTCGATGGCGCCGTGCGGCAGGAGCCGCTGCTGGTCAACTACTACGGCAAGGCTGTCCCCTCCATCGCCCTGCTGGCAGCGATGAAGAGCCTGAACCTGTCGGTGGCCGATATGCGCCTGGTGCCCGGCGAATCGGTGCAGATCGGCAAGCTGAGGGTCCAGACCGATGATCGGGCGCTGATGCTGCCGCAGTTCTACCGGGGCCAGGGCAGCAAACCGGCATTTGCCGTGGATTCGTTCCACGATGTGCTGACCGGCAAGATTCCCGCTACCAAGTACACCGACAAGATCGTCATCATTGGTGCGACCGCCGCCGGCGTGGGGGTTCAGTTCCCGGTGCCCGGCTACCCGGGCCTGTCGCCCGCTGAAACCATCGCGCACATCACCTCAAGCATCCTGAGCGAGCACTTCATCGTGCAGCCGGCGTGGGGCCTGTGGGCGGCGCTCGGGGCCTTCCTGCTGGTGGCCGGGTACCTGGTGGCCGTGTTGCCCAGGTTGTCGGCCGGCATGGCGGCGGCGGCCACGCTGGCGTTGCTGGTCGGGTTGCTCGGCACGGAATTCGGCCTGCTCTCGGGCGCGGCCACCTGGCTCAAACTGGTGTTTCCGGCGGCCTTGCTGGTGGTGGGTCATCTGGCGATCACGACCAAGCGGTTCCTCGTGACCGAGGCGGGCAAGCTCAAGTCGGACGAGGAATCGGCCGAAACCAACCGCATGATGGGTCTGGCGCTGCAGGGCCAAGGCCAGTTGGACATGGCGTTTGACCGTTTCCGTCGCGTGCCCCTGGCCAACGACGTAATGGAGAACCTGTACAACCTGGCGCTGGATTTCGAGCGCAAGCGCCAGTTCAACAAGGCGCAGGCGGTTTACGAGCACATGGCGCGGCACGACAAGGGCTACAAAGATCTGCAGTCCAAGCTGGCACGCGCGAAGAACCTCTCGGAAACGGTGATTCTGGGCGGGGGCGGTGGCCACCCGGGTGGCACGCTGCTGCTGGACGGCGGCGCGGTCGAAAAACCGATGCTGGGGCGCTATCAGGTCGAGAAGGAACTCGGCAAGGGCGCCATGGGCGTCGTCTACCAGGGCCGCGACCCGAAGATCGGCCGTGTGGTGGCGATCAAGACGCTGGCGCTGAGCCAGGAGTTCGAAGGCGACAACCTGGTCGACGCCCGCATGCGGTTTTTCCGCGAGGCGGAGACGGCGGGCCGCCTGCAGCACCAGAACATCGTGACCATTTTTGACGCGGGCGAAGAGCACGACCTGGCCTACATTGCCATGGAGTTCCTGAAAGGGCGCGATCTGGTGGATTGTTGCCGGGACGGCCATCTGCTGCCGGTGCCGCAAGTGGTGTCCATCGTGGCGCGCGTGGCGCAGGCGCTGGCCTACGCGCACCGGCAGAACGTGGTGCACCGCGACATCAAGCCGGCCAACATCATGTACGAGCCGGATGCTGGCGTGGTCAAGGTGACCGATTTCGGCATTGCCCGCATCACCGATTCAAGCCGGACCCGAACCGGGCTGGTGCTGGGCACGCCCAGCTTCATGTCACCCGAGCAGCTGGCGGGCAAGAAGGTGGACGGCCGATCAGACCTCTATTCACTGGGCGTGACGCTGTTTCAGCTGCTGACCGGCGTGCTGCCGTTCCGGGGCGAATCGATGGCGGAACTGATGTTCAAGATTTCCAATGACGTGGCGCCCGACATCCGGGTGGTGCGTGGGGATCTGCCGGATGCTCTGGCGGAAATCGTCGCCACGGCCCTCGCGAAGCAGCCGGAGGCCCGGTTTCAGGACGGCGAAGCGTTCGCGGCCCGGTTGCTGTTCATGGCCGGGCGGCTATCCCCGGAGGCGCCCCCAGCCGGTTCCGGGTTTGAGGCTACAGTAGCAGGGTCGCCTTCGGCGGGGTCATCCGCTGCCGCAGGTACGTCGTTGCTAACCAGCAGCGCCGGGTTTGACAAGACGGTGGTTGCCCGCAGAGGGCAGCCGCAAGATGACGTCCGGAGCGCTGACGATGCTCCGGGGACCGTATAACTAGAGTCCAGATAGAACAGGCGTTGGGCCGGTCGCGTGATGATTTACGATTTTTGTGCACATACAGATCCGGGGCTGACCCGCGACAACAACGAAGATTCGGTGACCTTTGATGCGGTGACGGGTCTGAGCATCCTGGCCGACGGCATGGGTGGCTACAACGCGGGCGAAATCGCCAGCGGCATGGCCACCACGTTTATCAAGTCCGAACTGGGCCGCTGGCTTGGCGAAGCAGGCAAGGCGGCCAATGGCAAGGAAATCCGGCGCGCCATGGAAATCTGCGTGGACAACGCCAACCGCTCCATTTTCAATGCGGCCAACTCCAACCCGCAGTATGGCGGCATGGGGACCACGCTGGTCGTCGCGGTTTTCCAGGAGGCCCGTCTGCTGGTCGGGCATATCGGCGACTCGCGCGCCTACCGCCTGCGCAACGGCGAGCTGACGCAGCTGACCCGTGACCATTCACTTCTGCAGGAGCAGATGGACGCCGGGTTGATCACCGCCGAGCAGGCCGCCACTTCCATGAACAAGAATCTGGTCACGCGCGCCCTCGGGGTGGAAGACGCAGTGCTGCTGGATGTGAATGAGCATCGGGTCGATCCTGGCGACCTGTACCTGTTGTGCTCAGACGGCCTTTCCGACATGGTGGACGACGCGGGCATCGCCAGAATTCTCCAGTCAGCAACATCGCTGCCCGAAAAAGCGACTCAATTGATTGAGAATGCCAACGCGAACGGCGGGCGCGATAATATTTCAGTATTGCTGGCGCAGGCTGGCGACGGAACTCCCAAGCGCGGGCTGCTGGCCCGATTGCTGGGAAAATGAGTGCCAGCAGCAGTAATCCAGAAACTATTTCGAGAAACAGGAGCCGTCCATGCCGAAAATGATCGTGTCGATCGACGGTGTTGTCATCAAGGAAGTGCAGTTGACCAAGGACCGTACGACCTTGGGGCGACGGCCCTACAACGACATCGTGATTGACAATCTGGCGGTGAGCGGCGAGCACGCCGTCCTGCAAATGGCCGGCACCGAGGTCTATCTGGAGGATCTCAACAGCACCAACGGCTCGTATGTCAACGGCAAGGCCGTCAAGAAGCAGTTGCTGCAGAACAACGACACCGTCGAGATTGGCAAGTACAAGATCAAATTCATGTCCGAGGCGGGCGGCGCGGCCTACGACAAGACCTCGGTGATGAAGTCCGGCGGCGGGATGACCGGTGCGGCACCACTGGGTGCGATGGAGGGTTCGACCGCCGGCACGGCTGCCGCCATCAAGGTGCTGTCGGGCGCTGCTGCGGGCCGAGAGGTTGCTCTGGTCAAGGTGGTGACCACGATCGGCAAGCCGGGCGTGGCGGTTGCCGCCATCACGCGGCGGCCCCAGGGGTTCGTGGTGGCGCACGTCGAGGGCGTCAACAAGCCGACCCTGAACGGATCACCCATTGGCGGGGAGCCGGTCGTCCTCAAGAATGGCGATCTGCTGGAACTCGCCGGGACACAGATGCAGTTTGTGCACTCCTGACCGGCTCTCCGACCGCCGGCTCCACCCGTGTCGCGCGTGACCCCTGGGTCCAGGGGACTTCTTCTGCGGCACTGGCGCCGGATCGCCGTCACCCTGATCCCGCTGGTTTTTACCCTGCTCCATGCGAGCGGGGTGCTCCGGCTGGATGTGTTGAAGCGCCTCGACGACATCATCTACGACGCTCGGCTTCGGGCGACCATGCCACAGACCCGCGATGAGCGGATCGTCATTGTCGACATCGATGAGCGAAGCCTGGCCGAGGTCGGGCGATGGCCATGGGGCCGCAACAAGCTTGGCGCGCTGGTGGATGAGGTCTTTGAGCGCCAGCAGGCCGCCTTGCTGGGACTCGATGTGGTGTTTGCCGAGGCGGATGAAAGCTCCGGGCTCAAGCGGCTCCAGCAACTTGCAGAGTCCGAACTGCGCGATCAGCCAGCGTTCGCCAGTCGGCTGGAGCAACTGGAAGGCACGCTGGACTACGACGCGGTTTTCGCGCGGGCCGTGAGCAAGCGCCCAGTCGTGCTCGGCTACTACATGACCAGCGACCGGGATGGCCGCGCCTCGGGCAAGCTGCCGCTGCCGGTCATGGACGCGAAGGCGCTCCAGGGCCGCCCGATCCGTTTCACCAGCTGGAACGGTTACGGCGCCAATATCGAATCGCTCACCAAGGCGGCGCCCATGGCGGGGTTCTTCAATTCCATCACCGAAGGCGACGGCGTCGTCCGCTCCGTGCCGTTGATCGCCGAGTACAAGGGCCAGTACTACGAGTCGCTGTCGCTGGCGATGTTCCGGTTGTTGACGGGCCTGCCGTCGGTGGAGCCAGGTTTTCCCCAAGAGCGCTTCTTGAGCCGCAATTACCAGGGCCTTGAAAGCATCCGGCTCAGGCAAGGCGACAAGACGCTGGCCATGCCGGTGGATGAGCGCGTGGCGGTGCTGGTGCCTTTCCGCGGTCGGGGCGGCGCCACGGGCGGCTCATTTCAGTACATATCGGCGACGGACCTCGTCAACAAGCGGCTGCCGATGGGTTCGCTGAAAGACAAGATCGTGCTGCTGGGCACTACCGCACCCGGGCTGCTGGACCTGCGGGTGACCCCGGTCGGTGAAACCTATCCGGGCGTGGAGACCCACGCCAATGTGATGTCCGGCATGCTCGACGGCAAGATATTCGTCAAGCCCGACTATGCGATCGGGTTTGAAGTGGTGATCCTGCTGCTGTCCGGGCTCCTGCTCGCCTTTGCGCTGCCGGTCATGTCGGCTGTTCGCGCGGTGGCGCTGAGTGTGGCGGTGGTGGCCGCCCTGGTTGGCTTGAACTTCTGGCTTTATCTGGGTTACGGTCTCGTCCTGCCGCTCGCCTCGGCGCTGGCGATGGCCATCACGGCCTTTGCCCTGAACATGAGCTACGGCTATTTCGTCGAAAGCCGCTCCAAGCGCGAACTGGCCCAGCTGTTTGGAACCTATGTGCCGCCCGAGCTGGTGGACGAGATGGTCAAGGATCCCGACAGTTACAGCATGAAGGCCATGTCCAAGGAGCTGACGGTCATGTTCTGCGACATGCGCGGATTCACCAAGCTCTCCGAGGGCATGGAGCCCACCCAGCTGCAGGAGCTGCTCAACGCCGTGTTTACCCGACTGACCGACCTGATTCGCGCCAACCGCGGGACCATCGACAAATACATGGGCGACTGTGTCATGGCGTTCTGGGGCGCGCCTGTGGAAACGCCGCAACACGCGCACCTGGCCGTCAAGACAGCGATCGAAATGGCCGAAGCCGTGCGCACGCTCAACCTGGAGCACCGCGCCAAAGGGCTGCCCGAAATCGGCATCGGCATTGGCCTGAACACCGGCCCCATGTGCGTAGGCGACATGGGTTCTGACGTGCGGCGAAGCTACACCGTGATTGGCGATGCGGTTAACCTCGGGTCACGGCTGGAGGGGCTGTCCAAGACCTATGGCGTGGAAATAGTGGTCAGTGAAGCGACCCGCCGGCTGGCCCCGGAGTTCGCCTGGCAGGAGCTGGACCGCGTGCGCGTCAAAGGGAAAGCGCAGGCGGTATCGATCTTCCAGCCAGTCGGGGCGCAGGACACCCTCGACAAGGACCGTGTGGACGAAATGAGAGTGTGGGCGGGTGCCCTGAGTGCCTATCGGGCGCAGGATTGGGACCAATGCGACGTGCAATTGCTGAACTTGCAGCGTTTGAATGCCAAAAAGTACCTTTACCAACTCTATGCGGAGCGGGTAGCCTCTCAACGAGTGCTGCCGTTTGATCCCGGTTGGGACGGCGCAACCAATTTTGAAACCAAATGAAGGGCGAAAATGAAGGTGCGGGTTCTCGGTTGTTCCGGGGCAATCGCCAAAGACTGCCGCACCACGTCGTTCCTGATCGATGGGGATGTGCTGGTTGATGCCGGTACCGGTGTGGGCGATCTGACGCTCGATGAAATGCGTGGCATTGACCACGTGCTGCTCACGCATTCCCACCTCGACCATGTGGCGGCATTGCCCTTGATGGTGGATGCCATCGCCGCCAAACGCACGGTACCGCTGCAGGTGTATGCGCTCGCCGGCACCATCCATGCCCTGCGGACCCACATCTTCAACGACCTGATCTGGCCTGATTTCAGCCGCATTCCGTCGGCTGACGCGCCCTTCATGCAGTTCAACGTGATTGAAACTGGCGAGATTCTGCAACTCGCCGGCAAACGCATCGAAGCCTTGCCCGCCGTGCACACCGTCCCCGCAGTGGGCTATGCCGTTTCGGCCGGTGCCGGCTGTTGGGTCTTCAGCGGCGACACCGAGCGCAACCCGGCGTTCTGGCGGCGCGTCAACCAGCTCGATGTGGCCATGCTGGTGATCGAAACGGCTTTCAGCAACCAGGAAAAAGAGCTGGCCGCACGCAGCCTGCACCTGTCACCGCACGTGCTGGCCGATGAACTCGACTGCATAGACCGCGGCAAGAACTTCCCCATCTACATCACCCACACCAAGCCGGCGCAGACCGAGCTGATCATGGCCGAGATCCAGCGCTTCGACCAGACCAGTCCTTCTGGCGACGACGTCAGCCACGACATCCGGTGGCTGCGCGCCGGTCAGGAGTTTGATTTGTGAACAGTCGCGCGAATCCGCGGTCCACGTCCGTTGATCCTGAGCAGGCCTTTTTCGAATCTCAGGCGCTGCCGCCGGAAAAGCGCGGAGTCACGTTTGAAGCGCTGTTCTTCCGGCAACTGCAGCTGGTGACCACCCGCATTCACGAAACAGAAAATATCGATCAGATCATGCTGGAGGCCAGCCAGGACATCTGTCGGCTGTTCAATGCAGACCGGCTGACCCTGTATGCCGTTTCGGAAGACGGCGCCTTCATCATTTCCAAGATCAAGACCGGGCTCAGTGCCAATCGTGAGCTGAAGCTGCCTATTAGCAGCCAGAGCATCGCGGGTTACGTGGCGCAGAGCCGGCAGCCCCTGAACATCGCTGATGTCTATGACCAGGCGGCTTTGGCGCGCATCCATCCGGGCCTCAAGTTTCTCAATGAAGTGGACAAGCGCTCCGGCTACCGCACCCGGCAGTTGCTGGTGATGCCGATTGTCGATGCGGGCGGCTTGCACGGCGTGCTGCAGGTCATCAACAACCACAGCGACCAGCCATTCGGCGACCTCGAGACCGAGGGCGCCGCCCAGTTGTGCAAGACACTGGCCACGGCGTTCCGCCAGCGGCAATACAAGGCCGGAGACGCAGTGCGCCGCAAGGCCACCAAGTACGATGGGCTGGTGGCATCGGCCAGCATGACCGACGAGGAGCTCCAGCGGTGCGTCCAGACCGCACGGGAGCAGTCTCAATCCGTCGAGCATTTGCTGATGGCGGAATACAAGCTGCGTCCCGCCCAGATCGGCCCGTCCCTCGCCCGGTTCTTCGGTGTGCCGTACGAGCCGTTCAGCGCAGGCCGCATGCGCTCTGAGATGCTGCACGGCCCGCTCAAGCGTGACTTCATCCAGCAGCAGGGCTGGATACCGCTGGAAGACTCGCCGGACGGCTTGGTCGTCATGTGTGTGGACCCTGAGGCCGTGCGCGGCTCGCGGATGGTGCCGCAGGTTTTCCCGCGCTTCTCGCGCTTTGTGTACCGCGTGACCACGCAGACCGAGTTTGACGAAACGCTCGCGCAACTGTTTGGTGTGGGCGTAGAGGGCGGCTCCATCGACCAGATGCTGGCCGACATGAACACCCCGCTCGATGACGACGGTGCGCTGGACGATGCCCTCGTGTCGGCCGCCGCCGACAACGAGCTGGTGAAGTTCGTCAACAAAGTCATCATCGACGCCTACAACCAGAAGGCGTCGGACATCCATATCGAGCCCTTGCCCGGAAAAGCCAAGACCGGCATTCGCTTTCGCGTGGACGGCACGCTGGCGCCCTACATCGAAGTGCCCGCGCACTTTCGCCAGGCGATGGTCACGCGCCTGAAGATCATGTGCGATCTGGACATCTCCGAGCGCCGCAAGCCGCAGGACGGCAAGATCAAGTTCAAGAAGTACGGCCCGCTGGACATCGAGCTGCGCGTGGCCACCATTCCCTCTGCCGGCGGCGTGGAAGACGTGGTCATGCGGATCCTGGCCGGCGGCGAGCCGATTCCCGTGGACAAGCTGGGCCTGACGCCGCACAACAAGCAGCGCCTCATCGAGACCGTGGAAAAACCCTACGGCCTGTTCTACGTGTGCGGCCCCACCGGCTCGGGCAAAACCACCACGCTGCACTCGATCCTCAAGCACCTGAACACGCCCGAAACCAAAATCTGGACGGCTGAAGACCCGGTCGAGATCACACAGCGCGGCCTGCGCCAGGTGCAGATCAACAAGAAGGCCGGCATTGATTTCGCGCTGGTCATGCGCGCCTTTTTGCGCGCCGATCCCGACATCATCATGGTGGGTGAATCACGCGACAAGGAAACGGTGTCGATGGGCGTGGAGGCATCGCTCACCGGGCATTTGGTGTTCTCCACGCTGCACACCAACTCGGCCCCTGAATCCATCACCCGCCTGCTCGACATGGGCATGGACCCGTTCAACTTTGCCGATGCCCTGCTGGGCATCCTGGCGCAGCGCCTGGCCAAAAAGCTCTGCGAGTGCAAGGAGGCGTATGCGCCCAGCTCGCAGGAGATCCGCGATTTCATCAAGGAATACGCCGAAGAACTGCGCCACACCGCCGCCTGGAAAGCCGATGCCGGCGGAGAAACCCAAAAGCTGTTTGAGGAATGGATCGAGGCCTACGGCAAGGACGGCGCCCTGACCTTCTACCGCGCCGTGGGCTGCGACAAGTGCAACAAGACCGGCTACAAAGGCCGCGTGGGCCTGCACGAGCTGCTGGTGGCCGACGACGGCATCAAGCGCCTGGTGCAAGAGCGCGCCCGCGTGGCCGAAATCTTCTCCGCCGCCGTCGAAACCGGCATGCGCACGCTCAAGATGGACGGCATGGAAAAGATCATGCTCGGCCTGACCGATCTCAAGCAGGTCCGCTCGGTCTGCATCAAGTGACAAATGTGTCCCGGCCGGGGGCACAAAAAGACAATTTGGTCACCGCCAGTTGCTACCAACTGTGAACAAAGCCGCAAGAATCAACAAGCTACAGGCTGGCACAGTATCTGCAAATACTTTGGGGCTTAACTGCTCAACCATATCAAGGAGTTTTCTTAATGAAGCGTTCCATCCAAAAGGGTTTCACCCTCATCGAATTGATGATCGTCGTGGCGATCATCGGTATCCTGGCGGCTGTGGCCCTGCCGGCGTATCAGGATTACACGAAGCGCGCGAAGCTGTCTGAAGTGATTTTGGCGGCTTCTGCCTGCCGCACCACAATTACCGAGGTGTATCAGTCTGGCTCCGCTTCATCCGCTCCTGTGGCCAACGGCTGGGGTTGTGAAGCCGGTACCGGAACTTCGAACGCGAGCGTGTCGACCAAGTACGTGTCAGCCATCACTACGACCGCTGACGGCAAGATCACAGTCACAGCGCAAGGCTTCAACGACGCGCAGATTGACACGAACGTGGCCACTCTGGTGCCCTTGGCAAATGCGACCACGGCTGCTGTGTTCGCGACTAATGTCGGCTCGGCCATCTTTGGCTGGCGCTGTGGTAGCGGCACTGACGGAACAACCATTCCGGCGAAGTTCCTGCCAGGTTCATGCCGCGGCTAAGAGGATTGCGTTTGCTGCCCAACCTAGAAGCGCCCCGCAAGGGGCGTTTTTCATTTGCCCTACCGTTATACGCGTTGGGCTCAATTGCGTTCCTGATGGCGTGGCTGGCTCCCAATCACTACCCGCCGTGGACGAGCTTTCATGGCGAGGCGGCGGCATTTGCCGCCTTGATCGCGTTCTGTATTGCTGCGCTCGCCCGCGACGAACAGGGGCGCCCAGAGAACGCACACGCGCTATTTCTCGTGTTGGTGGGGCTCGTCTGGCTGCAATGGGTGGCCGGGCAAATCATTTACGTCGGCGATGCAACGATAAGTAGTCTGTACTTGGTGGGATTGGGTTTGGCATGGTGGTTGGGTTCGCGTTTGAATTCTTTGGACGGCGGAACAGACAATAGGCTGATGCTATTGGCCGCGCTACTCGTGGCCGCCGCCGTGATCTCGACCTTGATCGCCATTCTCCAGTGGCTGCGACTAGAGGCGACGTTGGGGATTTTTGCTGCCGAGCGTGGGCCTTCGATGCGCCCGTTCGGCAATCTCGGCCAACCCAATCATCTAGCAACGCTCACTCTGATGGGTATTGTGCTCAGTTGTGGACTCTTTGCTCGCCGCTACTTGAATGCATGGCAACTCGGTGCAGTTATTGCCGTGTTGTCGTTCGGGTTGATCCTGACAGAGTCGAGGACTGGCATTTTGACGGCCGCACTTATTGGGGCGGGGTCTCTTGCGAGGCGCCGATACATTTGGGCGATTGGTGGTTGGAAAGCTATCGCCGGTTGGTGGGCGTTGCTACTCGGCTTACTTCTGGCTTGGAGACCACTCAATGAAACGCTTTTTTTACAGGCTGCCCGTGACGCCGAGATATCCCAAGACAATGCAAGGATGGTTATGTGGCGGCAGGCGGTTGCGGCGATTGCAGAGTCACCTTGGATAGGCTTTGGGTGGAGGCAGACGGCCGTTGCTCAGAAGACCGGCGCCAACGCCGTGGAGGGGAGCCTTGCGACAGAGTACGCCCACAATCTGGCGCTTGACTTGATCCTGTGGATGGGTATCCCGGCAGGCGTTTTCCTTATCGGCCTTATCGGCTACTGGATGATAAGAGCTGCAATGCGGATCAATTGCGCACAGCAACTACTGCTTTTCCTGGCACTCGTGCCGCTTGCGGTGCACAGCCTGACAGAGTTTCCTTTTGCATATTCATACTTTTTGTTTCCAGCTGGCTGGATGCTTGGTGCGCTCAGCACTCAGCAAAATATCAGGCTCGCTGCATTCGACGGGGTCAAATTGAAGTTGGCTCGAGTCACCACGGCGCTGATCTTGACCATTTTCGCCACAGTTTCGGCGTGGACGGCATTTGAGTACATCAAGGCGGAAGAGGACTATCGCGTAATGCGCTTTGAACTGCGAAACGTCGGAAGCAATCCGGTAGCCTACGCGGCTCCAGAACTCTTCTTGCTGGATCAAATCAGCGAAATGTTGAAGCTCGGGCGAATGGTGCCGTATCCCGGAATGCCACAGGAAGACATTGAAAGACTGCGCAAAGGCAGTACCACCTTTACATGGGCAGCTGTTCACATGAGCTACTCCATGGCCTTGGCGCTTAATGGGCAGCCAGCGGAAGCCTCTCGCCAGCTCCACACCTTGCGGTCCCTGTACGGGCCGGATGTCTATCGGCAGGTTAAGGAAATACTGCTACAGATGCAGCAGGCGAGATACCCGCAACTCGCGGCGGTAAGTCTGCCTTGAGCGGGTGGTTCTTCTTCATTGCTGCGGCCGCGTTTCCGTGGCTAAATCCGTTGGCGTATGGGCCGTCGCCTGCTGTTGCACCACTATTGGCGGCCGCCGTGGCTGGAGCGTTGGTGTTCTTGCTTCTATTGCGTGGTCTTGACTGCGTGCTGCCGGCGTCATCGACGCAGTCCACGAACTTGGCGCCCCCAACACAGACGGCATGGTTGCTGGCGGCGGTCCTCACGGCTGGCATCGGTCTAGTTCAGTTCTTCGGCCTGGCCCACGACCTCGCTCCCTGGATCAACACCACCCGCCTTGGCGAAGCCTTCGGCAACCTGCGCCAGAAGAACCAGTTCGCCTCGCTGATGAGCATTGGCCTGCTGGCGCTGTTGTGCGCGGCGGGTGGCAGCGCCGGCGCAGCCCGTGCGCGGGCGCTGGGCGTCGTTTTGCTGGTAGTGGCCAGCGCAGCATCCGCTTCGCGCACGGGGTTGTTGCAAATCGCCGTGATCGTGGTTTCCGTCGCGTTCTGGCGGGCGGAGGAGAAAACATCGCGGTTGCGCCTGGCCGCGCTGGCGCTGGGCACCTACGCCGTGGCGGCCTGGGCGTTGCCGCTGGCGCTGAAAGCGGTTGCGGGTGTGGATGCCAACAGCATCGCGGACCGTCTGACTACTGAACTGGGCTGCTCCAGCCGCACCGTCCTCTGGTCCAACGTGCTCGACCTGATCGCCCAGAAACCGTGGTTTGGCTGGGGCTGGGGTGAGCTGGACTATGCGCACTATTCCAACCTGTATTCGGGCGAGCGGTTTTGCGACATTCTGGACAACGCGCACAACCTGCCGCTGCATCTGGCGGTGGAGTTGGGCGTTCCGTTTGCTATGGGCGTCTGCGGCGCCATCGCCTGGCTGGTCTGGCGCGGCCGGCCATGGCGTGAGGCGGACCCGACGCGCCAGCTAGCCTGGGGGGTGCTGGCCGTCATTGGCGTGCACAGCCTGGTGGAGTACCCGCTGTGGTACGGGCCGTTCCAGATGGCGGTGGGGTTGTGCATCTGGATGCTGTGGACCCACCCACCCGTCAAGGGTGCCGTGGACGTTGATTTAGAGCCAAATACGACCAAGGTCCCCGTCATTCGGTCATTGCTTGCTATCATGTTAATAGCATTTGTGGGCTATGCCGGATGGGACTACCACCGCATCAGCCAGCTCTATCTGCCGCCCGACCAGCGGGCTGCAGCGTACCGCGCCGATGCGCTGGGCCAGGCGCGCCAGTCGTGGCTGTTCCACAACCAGGTGGCGTTTGCCGAACTCACCTTGACGCCGCTCACCCGCGACAACGCCGCGCCGGTGAACGCCATGGCCACGCAGCTGCTGCACTATTCGCCTGAACCCCGGGTGATTGAAAAGGTGATCGAGTCCGCCGTTTTGCTGCAGCGTGACGACGAGGCGCTGTGGCACCTGGCGCGCTACCGAGCCGCGTTTCCCAAGGAGCATGCGGCGTGGGTGGCGGGCAATGCCCGGGGTGCGGCGCGGGCGCAGTAGGCTCTGCCGCAGGTCAACGCCGGGTCAGGGATTCACAAAACTGCCCGACTTGCCGCCATGCTTTTCCAGCACGCGCACGCCGGTGATCGTCATGCCGCGGTCTGCCGCCTTGCACATGTCATAGATAGTCAGCAGTGCAATTTGCACGGCGGTCAGCGCTTCCATTTCCACGCCGGTGGGGCCGACGGTTTCAACGGTGGCCGAGCAATCGACGGCGCTGCTGTCGGCTGGCAGCTCAAAACTCAATGCCACCCGGGTGATCGCCAGCGGATGGCACAGCGGGATCAGATCGCTGGTTTTCTTCGCCGCCTGGATGCCGGCGATGCGCGCAATGCCCAGCACATCGCCCTTTTTGGCCGTGCCCTGTTCGATCAGCGCGCGCGTGGCCGGCAACATCTCGATCCGCCCGGTCGCCACGGCCACGCGATGCGTGCTGGGCTTGGCCGCCACATCCACCATATGGGCCTGGCCCTGGGTGTCGATATGCGTCAACGTGGCGGAGGCGGGGGGCGTGGAGGTCATGGCGCGGCAGCGATGGGATGGGAGTGGTAAAAACTGTTTACAGAACATTCACCTGACTCAACGATCATACGACCATGGCCACTGCTTCCGCCGCCTACTCATTTCAATGGAAAGACCGACTGCATGCCAGCGGCATCCATTTGGGGCTGAGCATCGGCGTTGCAGTACTTGCAGCGATTCTGGTTTTCACCGTCTGGTACCCATATCCTTATCGCGAGATTTCGGGCGGCCGCGAGCTGTTTTTGCTGGTCGTGGCGGTTGACGCGGTCTTGGGCCCGCTGATCACACTGGCGATTTTCAACCGCAACAAGCCGCGAACAGAATTGGTACGCGATTTGGCGATTGTTGGCCTGATCCAGTTGAGCGCGCTCGGCTACGGGCTGTGGACGGTCTTCGTCGCCCGGCCGGTGCATCTGGCGTTTGAGATCGACCGTTTTCGCGTGGTTCACGCCATTGAGGTGCCCGAAGAGCTGATGGCTAATGTGCCTGCCGGAATCCATGCGCTGCCCGTGTTTGGCCCTACATTGCTGGCGGTGCGCCCGTTCGTCAGCGAACAGGAGCGCCTAGACGCCACCATGGCCGCCTTGCAAGGCCTCCCGTTGAGCGCACGGCCTGACCTTTGGCAAACCTATGACCAAGCCCGTCCTGCCGTGCTCAGTGTTGCCCGGCCGGTTGCGCAACTGAAGACGCGTTTCGCCGCGAGAGCAGCGGAAATCGATAGTGTGCTGGCTGCCAAAGGTCGTAAGCCGGATTCGCTGGTGTACGTGCCCATGATTGGTCGCAAGTCATTCTGGACGGCCTTCATCGATCCCGTGACCGCCGACGTGGTTGCCTTCATGCCGCTGGATTCGTTTTGAACCCCATTTTCAAGCCAAACCTGCCGGTTGTCGTCGCCCGTAGGTCACTTGTAGCTATTGGTTTAATAGCGCTGTTGAGCCAGCCGCTGCAACTCGCCCAGGCCCAACTCCCCACCCTGGGCGACGGCACCGACATGACGGTGAGCGCCGAGCGCAAGATGGGCGAGCGGATTGTGCGCGAGCTGTACCGTGATCCGGACTACATCGATGATCCGCTCTTGGGCGAGTATGTGCAGGGCATCTGGCAGCCGCTGCTGGCGGCGGCGCGCGCGCGGGGCGAGCTGAGCCCCGAGCTGGCCGACCGCTTTGCCTGGGAGGTGTTGCTGGGCCGCGACCGCAGCGTCAATGCGTTTGCGCTGCCGGGCGGCTACCTGGGGCTGCACCTGGGGCTGATCGGCATCGTCACCACACGCGACGAGCTGGCCTCGGTGCTGGCGCATGAGCTCACCCACGTCACGCAGCGCCACATCGCGCGCATCGTCAGCAAGCAGAACCAGCAGGCGCCGTGGCTGATCGGCGCGATGATCCTGGGCGCGCTGGCCGCCTCCAAGAACCCCGAGGCGGCCAACGCCGTGCTGGCCGGCAGCCAGGCGGTGTCGGCCGCCAGCCAGCTGAGTTTTTCGCGCGACATGGAACGCGAGGCCGACCGCATCGGCTTTGGCATCATGACGCAGGCCGGCTTCGCGCCGCAGGGCTTTGTCTCGATGTTTGACAAGCTGCAGCAGACCACGCGCTTGAACGACAACGGCGCGTTCCCCTACCTGCGCAGCCACCCGCTCACCACCGAGCGCATCGCCGACATGCAATCGCGCCTGCAGCTCGAAGCGCGGCCGGGCCCGGTGGCGGTGGCGCCTGCGCTGGCGCCGCTGCCCACGCAAGAGCACGGCATGATGACCGCGCGCGCCCGCGTGCTGGGCAACCCGGGGGTAGACATCCTGCGCGGCTGGGTTTCCGAGCCCGATGCGCGCACCTTTGCCACCATGGTGCCGCAGCGGCAGGTGTCGGTGCTGTACGCCGCGTCACTGGCCAGCATGAAGCAGCGCGACTTTGCGCGCGCGCGCAGCCTGCACGCGCGGCTGGTGCCGCTGGCCACGCAACCGGCCGCCGCGCGCCTGACGCGGCTGCTGGCGGTCGAGATCGAGCTGGCGGCGGGCGACGCCGCGCGGGCAGGAGCGCTGCTGGACGCCAACGCGCCCGGCCGTCCCGAGCTGTTCCTGATGGCGCAGGCCCGGCTGGCGGGCGGCAGCGCTGAAGGCGGTAGTGAGCGCGGCGTGGCGCTGAACGAGCTGGCCCAGCGCCTGCAAACCTGGGTGGCCAGCCACCCGCGCGATGCCGCGGCCTGGCAATGGCTGGGTAGCACGTATGCGGCGCAGGGTCAGCAGCTGCGCGCGATCCGTGCCGAAGCCGAATCGCAGGCCGCGCACTTTGATTTCCAGGCCGCGGTGGACCGCTTCAAGGCCGCGCAGAATCTGGTGCGCCGCCAGGGCGCCAGTGGTGCGCCGGGCGACCACATCGAGGCGTCGATCATCGACACCCGGGCCCGGCAGGTCGAAGCGCTACTTCGAGAACAGGCTCTCGAGCGCTGACTCGATCACGATGCTCAGCACCGAGTAAATCAGCGAGCCGATCAGCGCCGCCGTGAAGCCGCGTACCTCCAGCCCGTCCAGCAGGCTGGCGGCGGCCCAGAACATCAGCGCGTTGATCACGAACAAAAACAGCCCCAGCGTCACCAGCGTCACCGGCAGCGTCAGCACCACTAGGATCGGCCGCACGATGGTGTTGAGCAGCCCGATCACAAACGCCGCGATCAGCGCGGCGGTGAAGCTGGTCACCACCACGCCGCTGTACAGGTGCGCCACGGCCAGCAGTGCGGCTGCGCTCAGCAGCCATTTGAGGATGAGTTTCATGCCGCGCAGGATAGCACCTGCGCGGCTGCAGGCGCGAAGCTACTCCCCGGCGAGCACCAGCACCACCCCCATGCCCGCTACCGCGCCCGGCACCGTCCAGCGGCCGTCGTTGGGGGCCGGTTGATCGGCCGTGACCGGCTGCATGTCCTGGCCAAACTTGGGGCGCCGCGCGTCCATCACGTGGGCTGCGCCGTGTTCGGCCAGCAGCCGCTCGGTCAGCTCGGCCAGCGGGCCTTTGGCCAGCACCGTCACCACCGGGTCGCCACGGCCCTCTATCAGCGGCAGCAGTTCGCCGTACAGCTTCTCGGCCCACTTGTTGCGCCAGTTCTCGCGCGCCGTGTGGCTGACCCACTTGCTGATGCGCCGCGTCATGCGCGGCGCGCAGGCCACCAGCACCCAGTGCGTGCGGCCCGCTGCCGTGAGCATCGGCAGCAGTTGTTGCTTGGCATAGGCGGCGTCGTCCACATACGCAATGATCTTTTCCATGAGTTTTCCTTTCAAGGGTTGGGACAGAAACGAGGGTTGCACGAGAGAAATCAGAAGGCCTGCTTGTTGTAGTCGCCCTGGCCGCGCGTCTGGCGCGACGTCCACCAGCCCGCCAGCAGCACGCCCGCAACAGCCGCTGCGTAGGTGGCCCAGCGCGCGGCGGTGTGCAGCAGTTCGGGGGGGTCAAACACCGGGTCGAGCAGCGGCTCGGCCACGATCATTTTGGCGGCGGTGAACGCCAGCACGGCGGCACCCAGGTGGATGATGATGGGGAAGCGCTCCACCAGCTTGAGCACTACCGAGCTGCCAAACACCACGATGGGCACGCTCACCAGCAAGCCAATAACTACCAGATCCATAGCGCCATGTGCAGCACCTGCAACGCCCAAAACGTTGTCCACGCCCATCAGCGCATCGGCCACCACAATGGTTT
>JANOBJ010000058.1:0-17859 GCA_031411575.1 Betaproteobacteria bacterium
CAGGTCATGCAGCAAGCCTTCCAGGCGTTCTTCCAGGTCCACGCCGGACAATGGCTGGCCCTGTTTGTCGCCGCTGGTGTAGCGCTGCAACTCGAGCACGGCGCGGATGTTTTCCTGCACATTGAGTTTGCGGAAGATCGACGCTTCCTGCGGCAGGTAGCTCAGCCCCAGCCTCGAGCGCCGGTGGATGGGCATGTGCTCCACCGGCTGGCCATCGATGGTGATCTCGCCCGCGTCGGCCCGCACCAGGCCCACGATCATGTAAAACGAGGTGGTCTTGCCGGCGCCATTGGGGCCAAGCAGCCCCACCACTTCGCCCTTTTGCACCGCCAGCGTCACGTCCTTGACCACTTTGCGGCTGCCGTAAGACTTTTGCAGGTGGCGCGCCTCCAGCCGGCTGGTGGCGTGGACCGCCTGGCCCGCAGGGGCCGGCAAGGTGGCCGCCAGGTCCGGGGTTTCGTGTGCACTGGCGGGCACGGCGCTCACTTTTTCTCCCCGCCCAGGGTGACGCTGGGGCGCAGCGGCGCCGATGCCGCGGGCACGGGTGCGGTTGCGCCGGATGCAGCCGCGCGGGGCGTCAGCATGGCGCGCACCCGGCTGCCGGTTGCCGGGCTGGTGGCGCCGGTTCCCGGCGTTGCCACCGCGCCGTTGACGGTGA
Organism: Betaproteobacteria bacterium; assembly: GCA_031411575.1. Lineage (GTDB taxonomy): Bacteria > Pseudomonadota > Gammaproteobacteria > Burkholderiales > Burkholderiaceae_C > JANOBJ01. The sequence continues at coordinate 659 of JANOBJ010000058.1, forward strand.
ACACGTCGGTGGTGTTGTCGTAAACGATCACGGCGCCGGTCATTTCGTCGTTGAGCGCGCTGCCGCGGTAGCGGCGCAGCTCGGCCCGGCGGATGAACTTGACGGTGTCAGCCCGGCTGTCGTACTCAATCAGTTCGCCCTCGCCTTCGATGAACTCGTCCACGCCTTCGCGCTTCTGCCGGAAAAACGCGAGCTTGCCAGGCTCGGCCGTCACCGTGCCGAACTGGTAGCCCTCGGGGTCCTGGCGCACATCAAGACGCGCGCCGCGGATCACAATGGTTCCCTTGGTGACCAGCACCCGGCCCGTGAACACGCTGGTTTGTTTCAGGTCGTCGTAGCGCAGCGCATCCGCCTCGATGTTCATCGGCTTGTTGCGGTCCGCCTTTTCAGCATGGGCGGCAGCGCCCCACAGCAGGCAGCCAGCGAGCAAAACGACAGGGGCAACACGGGTTTTCATAGAGGTAATAAGGCATGAATCTTGCTGTGATTCGATCAGGCATTGTAGTTGCTTCAACCTGAAACCAAACCGAAAAGCCCACTAAAAAGCCCGCATCAGCGGGCTTTCAGAACCGCACCAAACCGGTGCTGCGGGTTAGGTGCCCTTGCGCACTTCGCCGACCAAATATTCCGTCACCATCAGCGCACGCTCCATGCTGCCCGCCAGCGAGCCGTCCGTATAGAACCGGCCAGCAATGCCCAATGCCGGCACGCCGCTGACCTTGAATGCGTCCTGCAATTGCGTGGCGCGACGCACCTTGCTGGCCACCGCGAATGACTTGTAGACTTCAGCGAACTTGGCGACATCGAGCCCCTGTTTGCCGGCCCAAGCCAGGATGCCATCCTCGCGGTTGAGGGGCTGTTTCTCGACGTGAATGGCATAAAACACCTTGCGGTGGAGTTCGTCGATCTTGTTCATCGCCTCCAGCGTGTAGTAGAGCTTTTGCTGCGGCACGAAATCGTCGCGAAACGCCACGGGCATGCGCTTGACGTCCACATCCTTGGGGGCCTTCTTGATCCAGGCCTCCAGCGTGGGCTCAAACGCGTTGCAGTGCGGGCAGCTGTACCAGAAGAACTCGATCACCTCGACCTTGCCGCCCGCCTCAACCGGCACGCGTTTGTCAAGCGCCAGGTAGTCCGTGCCCTCTTGCGGCTTCTTGCCCTGGGCCTGCGCCGGTGCAACACCCCACGCGGAAAGCGTAGCCAGCGATGCGCCAGCCAACGAAAAATCACGACGTTTCATTCACATTCCTCCAGTCTGTCCTGCGAGCCGGGATTCGGGCCTTTAGTTCCCGCACCGGTCCCGCGCAACTCTCACACCCGCTGTCAACGCTGCACCCGCACCAGCGCCGATTCAATACCGCCGCCGTCCAGCCGCTCTTTCAGCTTGTCCGCGTCTTCCTTGCGGTTGAACGGCCCGGCTCGCACGCGGAACACGGTGCGGCCCGACTGCTCGCGCTCCGTAACCTTGGCCTCAATGCCCATCAGCGACAGCTTGACGCGTTGCGCCTCGGCGTCTTCAGGCGTGCGAAACGCGCCTGCCTGCACAAAGTAGCTGAACGGATCAACCGTCGGCGAGGCCGACCTCGCCTTGGCGAGATCGCCCAGAGGATCGCTGGAGGGCGCCGGTTTGGTATCGGCCCTGGCGGCCGCGCTCGCCGGGCCGGTGGGCCGGCCAACCACCGCCGGTGCCACCATGGGCCCGCTGGCCGCACCAATCGGACCCGAGGCCACCGGTGCGGGCGGACGCACCGGCGTCTTGCCATAAAGCGATGAATTGGGGTCCCAGTTCTTGTTCTTCTTGTCTTCCGCCGCTTCCTTCTCGGCGGTGTTGCCCGAGGTGCGGTTGGAAAAGGGCACGGGCACCTTGGTCACGTAAACCGCGACCGCCAGTGCAGCACCGAGGCCCACCACCACACCGATGATGAAGCCGATAAACGTGCCGCCACGTTGTTGTCTCATGGTTTCCCTCACATTTTGGACGGTGCCGACACGCCGAGCACCTCCAGCCCATTGTGCAACACCCGCGCCGTCGCGGCGACCAGCGCCAGCCGCGCGCGCTTGACGGCTTCGTCGTCCACCAGGATGCGCTCGGCGTCGTAGTAGCTGTGGTAGCTGGCCGCCAGCTCGCGCAGGTAAAAGGTCACGTCATGCGGCGCAAAGTCATGGGCCGCGGCAGTCAGCATCTCGGGGTACCGGGCCAGCAACAGCATCAAGGCCTGCGCCTGCGGGCTGTCCAGCGGCGACAGGTCGGCCTGATTCAGCGAGGCGACGTCGCCACCCTCCTTGTCATGCCAGGCCGCCAGCACCGAGCAGATGCGCGCATGCGCGTACTGCACGTAGTACACCGGGTTGTCGTTGTTCTGGGTGACAGCGAGGTCCACATCGAAGGTGTACTCGGTATCGGGCTTGCGCGACAGCAGGAAGAAGCGCACCGCATCCTTGCTGGTCCACTCGATCAAGTCGCGCAGCGTGACATAGCTGCCAGCGCGCTTGGAGATCTTGACCTCCTCGCCGCCCCGCATCACCCGCACCATGGTGTGCAGCACGTAGTCGGGGTAGCCGGCGGGAATGCCCACGCCCGCGGCCTGCAGCCCGGCGCGCACGCGAGCGATGGTGCCGTGGTGATCGGTACCCTGGATATTCACCACCTTGTGGAAACCACGTTCCCACTTGGCGATGTGGTAGGCCACATCAGGCACAAAGTAGGTGTAACTTCCATCGGACTTGCGCATCACGCGGTCCTTGTCGTCGCCGTAGTCGGTGGACTTGAGCCAGAGCGCGCCGTCCTGTTCGTAGGTCTTGCCGGCCTGCTGCAGGCGCTGCACCGCCGCCTCCACCTTGCCGCTGCTGTACAGGCTCGATTCGAGGTAGTAGTGGTCAAACTGGACGTCGAATGCCTTCAGGTCGAGGTCTTGTTCGCGGCGCAGGTAGGCCACGGCGAACATGCGGATCGCGTCGAGGTCGTCGACGTCACCGCTGGCAGTGAATTCACGGTCGTCGGCGCTGACGGTCTTCTTCGCCAGAAAGTCGGCGGCGATATCGGCAATGTAGTCGCCGTTGTAGGCCGGGGCGTTGTCGCCGCTCGGCCATTGCGCATCGCCGGGCTTGAAGCCCTTGGCGCGCAGCTGGGTGGAGGTCGCCAGCGTGGCGATCTGGACACCCGCGTCGTTGTAGTAGAACTCGCGCCAGACGTCCCAGCCCTGTGTTTCAAACAGGTTGCAGATGGCGTCGCCCAGTGCCGCCTGCCGGCCATGGCCCACGTGCAGCGGGCCAGTCGGGTTGGCCGAGACAAACTCCACCAGCACCCGCTCCTGGCGCGCGGGGCGGCAGCCAAAGCGCACGCCCTGGGCCAGCACTTCGCGCACGATTTCCTGCTTGGCGGCGGGTTTCAGCTTGATGTTGATGAAGCCCGGGCCGGCAATATCGATCGCTTGGACCCAGCGCACATAGGGCGCCGACTGCAGCAGCGCGACGCGTAGCTGTTCGGCCAGCTGCCGCGGGTTTTGCTTGAGCGGCTTGGCCAGCTGCATGGCAGCGGTGCTGGCCAGATCGCCATGCGCGGCGACCTTGGGCGACTCAAACGCGGCTTTTTCACCGGCGCCGGGGGAAAGGAGTTCCAGCTCGACCGCGAGCGCGGCGAGCAATTCTTGTTTGACGGAGAGCATGGCTGGATTTTACGGGTCGGGGCACGCGCTAGCCGGCGGCAACGACATGGGCGTACGGCGGCGCCGCGCGCTCAACCCGGCGCGTCGGCTGCGGCCGCTTTCCAGAAGTCAGGCTGGCTGTAGTGGTGCTTGAGGAAATCGATCCACAGCCGTACCCGCAGGGGCAGGTGTTTGCGCTGCGGGAATACGGCGTAGATGCCGTTGGGCGGCGCGGAAAATTCCTCAAGCACCGCCACCAGCCGCCCAGCCGCGATCTCGGCCTCGACTTCCCAGGTGCTGCGCCACGCAATGCCGCAGCCCGCGATGCACCAATCGTGCAAAACCTGTCCGTCCGAGCAGTCCATCGGGCCGCCGGGTTTGAGGTGGATGACCTCACCGGTGCCCTCGGCGTCAGCCATCCGGAAGGCCCAGCCGCGCGTTTGCGACGCGTCGCTGGACAGCGTCAGACAGTCAAACTTCACCAGTTCCTGCGGCGTTCGCGGCGTGCCGTGCTGCTTGAGGTAGCCCGGCGTGGCCACGCACAGGCGGCGGTTGTCGGCCATGCGCACGCTCACCAGCGACGAATCGGGCAAGTCGCCCACGCGCACCGCGCAGTCAAAGCCCTCGCCCGCCAGATCGACCACGCGGTCGCTCAGGTTGAGCGAAATCGTCACCTCGGGGTGCAGCTCGCGAAAACGCGGCACCAGTGGCGCCACGTGCCGGCGCCCGAAGCCGGCCGGCGCGGTAACGCGCAAGTGGCCGCTGGCCTTGACGCCACCGGCCGACACGCTGGCTTCGGCGTTGGCCACATCGGCCAGCAGACGCTGGCAATCCTCCAGAAAGGCGCTGCCTTCGTGGGTGAGCGTGATGCGGCGCGTGGTGCGCACCAATAGCTTGACGCCCAGCCGCTCTTCCAGCGCATCGAGCCGCCGCCCCATGATGGCCGGCGCCACGCCTTCGGCTTTGGCTGCCGCCGTGAGGCTGCCGCGCGTCGCCACGGACACAAATGACTCGAGTTGCTTGAGTTTGTCCATGCGCTGATTATGCGCAAAAAAGTCATGAATAACTGCTGTGATCACCCGTTTAGGTCGGGCTTGGCCGGTGCCGCGCAGTCAACGGCTCAGGGTCAACGGCAGGCTGCGGGTTTTCAGACGGACCAGCGGCATGCGGTGCACGTGGGGCTCAGGTTCGGCTTGACCCGCGAGTCCGGCGGCAATCGTGCGCGCCTGCGCTGCAATCGGTTCGATGAACCGGCAGGACTGGCCATCGATGCTGATGCAGTCGCCCAACGCGTAAATGTTGGGGTCGCTGGTGCACAGCGTGGCCGGACTGACTGCAATCCCGTTGTCGAACAGGAGCCCTGCGCTTCTAGCGAGGCGCGGATCGGTGCGCAGCCCGGTGGCGGCGATCACCACATCGGCCACGAAACGCTGGCCGTCGCGGGTCAGCACTGCATACGCGCTGCCGTTGGCGCCATCGGGCTCGACGGCGAGCACCGACACGCCGCCGACAAAGCGCACGCCATGACCAACCCCGTGGTCAGCCCATTGGCGCAGCAGCGTCTCGGCCTGCGCCGCGCTGGCCCATTGCGCCAGCGGCCGGGCCGCCACATCCAGCACCGTCACGTGATGCCCGGCATGGGCCAGGTCATCGGCAATCTCGCAACCGACCAGTCCCGCGCCCACCACCACCGCGCGTCGCGGTTCGGCACCCAGTCGCGCCCGCAGCTGCAGCCAGGCCTGCAGGTGGTTGATGCGCCAGACCCGCTCGGGCGGCAACGCAGGCACCGGCACCGGCTGCGCGCCCATTGCCAGCACCAGCTTGCGGTAGGGCAAGGTGCCGCGGGTCGTACGCAACCGGCGGGCCCGCGCGTCGATACCCACCGCGTGGGTGTGCGCCAGTAGCCGCACACCCAGCCGGGCGGCCGCAGCAGCCCCCGGCTCGCGCACCAGGGTCTGCGCGGTCTCGCGGTTGCCCAGCGCGAGCGACAGCATGGGCTTGCTGTAGATATCGGCATCGCAGGCGGCAACCAGCGTGATCGCCTGATCAGAGTCGTGCGCGCGCAGCGCCTGCGCCACCGCCCAGGCCGCCATGCCGCCGCCCACGATCACCACACCGCCGTCGGCTGGCGCCCGGCCGCCGCGCACCGACAGAACCGGCGCGGTGGCGAGCGATGCCGTGCGGTCTACCGCCTGCACCGTGTGCGGCTCGAAGTCGGCTTTGGTCACGCCGCACAGCGGGCAGGCCCAGTCCTCGGGAATGTCAGCGAAACGGGTACCAGCGGGCAGGCCGCTGTCGGGGTCGCCCAGTTGCTCGTCGTAGATCAGGCCGCAGGCGCGGCAGATGAACTGTTGCCACATGGTCGTCGCGCAGGGGTCAGGTGGCCGCGGGCGTGGGCTCGGTCATGAGCCGCGCCATTTCCTTGCGCAGGTGCTTGATGGCCGGCGTGACGATGGCCACGAAGTGCGATTCGCGTACCCGCCGCTGCGGCGCGGCCGACATCAGGTAGCCGCGCGCACCCTGGTGCAACAGCGCGGATTGCGCCGCTTTCAGCGACAACTCAGAGGCATGGGCGCGCACGTCAAGCACGTCAATCAGGTAGTCCTTGTCGGTCTCAAACGGCGTATTGGCCAACCGCAGGATGCGGTCGGTCAGCGCGTCCAGTTCGGCCTGCACATCGGCGGGCCGGTGGTCGAGGAACTGGTTGACCTTGCCCAGTTGCGGCTCGACCTCCCACATGGAATCGATGCTGCCCTGCGTGACACCCAGCCCCATGCCGGTCTGCAGCAGGATGAACGACGCGCGGATGCGCGCGATGAAGGGCCGCACCGGGTCGGCAATCAGGCGGTCCTCACCAATGAGCAGCCCGCTGACCTTGACGGCCCAGGTGCTGGTGCCTTCCATGCCCGAGAACGTGGGGCAGTGCTTGAGCTCCACGCCCGGCGCCGAGCAGTCCAGCAGGAACATGACCTCGTGCGACAGCTGCTCGTTGTCGTCCAGCACCGCACACACCGCGCCCAGGTAGTGGTTGGGGCCGATGTGGCTGACCCAGGGCAAGGTGCCGTTCACGACATAGCCACCGGGTACGCGCTTGGCGCGCAGCAGCATGCTCTCGATGCCGGCAAAGGTTTTCATCGGGTTGGACATGCCGGTGCCGCCCAGCGTCTTGCCCCAGGCGTGCGACTCCAGCATGAAGCCTGTCAATGCCGGGTTGCCCGACTGTTCGAGGTACAGCCCGCACACATCGTGGCACCACATCATGAAGCCGGTGGAGCCACAGACGCGGCCGGCCTCGGTCATGGCGCGGATCGCATCGCCAAAATTGCGCCCGTACAGGTCCAGATGCGTGGCCATGGCGCCGCTGGAGCCCAGTGCCTGCAGGATGCATTTGGGGTAGAAACCTTCCCGGTCGATCTTCTCGGCGGCGGCGGCCAGCGGGCCGGCCGCGATCTCGCGCACCTGGGCCAGCATGTCAGGTGGCACCGGGCCGGGGCTGTTGTCGGTAGGCCCGACGGAGGTTCCGGCCGACAGCGGCTGGCGAAAGGGCAGTTCAGTGACCGCGTTCATGGCATGGCGTCCTGGGTTGGGGGTTTCAGACGGACTCGGCCAGGCCAATGTCGAACGCGATCGGGTTGCGCATGCTGTTGGCCACCGGCGAGTAGAAGTTGGCGTGGCGCACGATCTCGTCCAGCACCTCGCGGGGCGCATCGCCCTCCACCACCGCCTTCACCCGGATCGCCTGAAAGCCCATCTGCGGCGGCTGCATCTCGGCGCCACCCGCGCCCCAGGCGGCCGGGTTGCCAATGTCGCCTTCCAGAAACAGCTCGAGCTTGCTGAGCTTGACCTGCTTCCAGGTCGCCACGGCGGTGATGCCGACTGCGAGGCAGCCGCCCAGCGCCGACAGCACGATTTCGCCAGGCGCCGGCGCCGTGTTCTCGCCGAACAGGTGCAGCGGCTCGTCCACCACCACGGGCGTATGGTCGCCCACGTAGCTGAGCGAACGGTACTGGCCTTCCATCACGGTCTTGACCTTGTTGGTGCCGCGCCGCGCCGGATTGTCGCGGCCAGCATCGGCAAATTTCATCAGGCCATCGCGGTCGATCGGCCGCAGCCAGGTCTTGACGGTGGAAACAACAGCATCGGGGGCGAGGACGGCGGACATGGAACAGACTCCGGCAGGGTTGGGTTGGGGGCTGTGTTGCAATGCCCGTGCCCGCGCCCTGACAGGCATCCAGGTGGCGGTTTGTTGCCCAAAACAACGGCCGTTTCGCGCCATCGGGCGTTTTGGGGCGCGTTGCAGCGCCTTGGGGGCGTGGAATGGCGGCTTCAGTGAACAGATTGGCGACAATTTGTCGCCCAGCGGTGCGTGTCAGGTCGCCAGCCGCAGCTTTTCCAGCCGGTAGGCAAACTGGCGGGCCGTCATACCCAAGGCCTGCGCGGCGCGCGACTTGTTGCCGCCGGCCCGCGCCAGCGCATCGAGCAGGCTCACGCCCTCGTCTGCCTGCACCGGCCGGTACTCGCGCACGACCGAGCGTGGCGGCTCGGCCTGCGGCACAGCCGGCTGGGCCACCGGCAGCGCCCCAGCGGCACCCGTGGCCGCACCAGCGGCCGGCGGCGCCGCGGACAGCGCGGACGCGGGAGTGGCGCCAGCATGGGCAGACGCCCCGAGCAGCACCTGCTGCACGTGCGCGCCGTCGATCACCGGGCCGCGCGACAGCACCACCAGGCGCTCAATCAGGTTGCTCAGCTCACGGATATTGCCGGGCCAGGCATGGGTTTCGAGCATGCGCAAGGCCGCTTCGGACAGCTGCGTCTGGCGCTGGTGTGCCTGGTTGGCGCGGCTCACAAACTGGGTGGCCAGGAGGCCGATGTCAGTGGGCCGCTCGCGCAGCGAAGGCAGCCTGATCGGGATCACATTGAGGCGGTAAAACAAATCGGCGCGAAAACTGCCTTCACGCACCGCGACGTCCAGCTCCTTGTGGGTGGCCGCCACCACGCGCACGTCAATCACCTGCTCGCGCTTGGCGCCCAGCCGCACCACCACCGATTCCTGCAGCGTGCGCAGCAGCTTGGCCTGCATCGGCAGCGGCACCTCGCCAATCTCGTCCAGGAAAATCGTGCCGCCATGCGCCTGCTCGAACCAGCCGGCGCGCGCCACGTTGGCGCCGGTGTAGGCGCCGCGCTCATGGCCAAACAGCTCGGATTCAAACAGCGTCTCGGGAATGGCCGCGCAGTTCACCTTGATGAACGGTTTGTCCTTGCGCGGGCTGAGCACGTGCAGGGCGCGCGCAAACAGCTCCTTGCCGGTGCCCGATTCGCCCAGCAGCAGCACCGTGACCGACGTCGCCGCGACCCGCTCCAGCTGGTCCACCGCGTGTAGCAGCGCCGGCGAATCGCCCACGATTCCGTGGCGCTGCTCGGTGTGCTGGATGCCGCGCGCCAGCAGCTCGTTGCGCGCCTTGAGCTCGGCGGTGGTGCGCTCCACCGTGTTGGCCAGTTGCAGGATGGTGCCGATCAGCGTGGCCATCACCCGCAGGATCGCCAGATCGTCGGTCAGCGCGCGCGGGCGCGAGCGGATGCGGTGGCAGCCCAGCACGCCGATGGTGCGGCCCGACTCCTCGATCGGCACCGCGATGAACGCCACCGTCTCGGGCGGCAGGCGGGCGCGCTCGACCATCCGGCCCAGGAAGGCGGGCTCGGCATCGATGTCCTGCACGATCATGGGCCGCCCGCTGGACAGCACCCTGCCAGTGATGCCCTCGCCCGCCGCGTACTGGCCGCGCGCCATCTCGGCCCGGGTAAGCCCGTAGGCGTAGTGCACGGTGCCGCTGACCGCCGCGTCGCCGGCCACCCGGTCGGCCAGCACAATGCGACCGCGGTTCAGGCCCAGCAGCTCGGACAGCAGGTGCAGCATCTCGCGCAGCACCACTTGGGGCGTCAGGCTTTTGCCGATGGCGCGCATCACCTCGCGCATCAGCAGCATTTCCTGCTCGCGCCAGTACTCGGCTTGCTCGCGGTCCTTGGCCAGAGGGACAGGGCCGGGGGCGGCGGCAGGGGTGGGGGCGTTTGTCAACACATTGTTGACAAAGCAAGAAGCTCACCAGTCCGGGCGCGCGGCGGCCCGGATTGTTTCAAAGTGCGACTGAATGGCGTTGGTCAAGCCGCACGCCCGGACATGGCGGTCAAGCCGCCAGTCTCGGACAGGGCGGTCAAGCCGCCATGGGCGTCAGTCCTTCCTCAATGGGCAGCGAGAAATCGCGCGACCATTCGTTCCAGGAGCCGAAGTACATCTTCACCTTGTCGTAACCGGCTTCCTTGAGCGCCAGGTAGGTGTTGGACGCGCGCGCGCCCTTGAAGCAGTACAGGTAGATGGTCGAATCGGCGGTGATGCCCACGGTGCGGCATTCGGCCTGGATCTCGGCCGGGCTCTTGAACATCGGGCCGGCGGCGGTCGGTTTCATCATGCGGTACCACTCGATCCACTTGGCATTGGGCAGGCGGCCCTTGCGCGGCGCAAAGTCCTTGCCGTAGGGCGACGAGCTTTCACCCACCCACTCATCGATGTCGCGCACGTCCAGCTTCACGATGCCGGGTTTGGTGAGCGACTCCAGCATCTCGTCCTTGTCGATCAGCACGGCGCCGGGCGTGATCTGGGGCACGAAGGCGGCGGGCTTGGGCGTGGCGGTTTCGGTGGTGGTGGTCAGGCCGGCCTTGGTCCAGGCGCCCAGGCCGCCGTGCAGAACCTTGATCTTGGGGTAGCCGAGGTAGGTCAGCAAAAAGTAGCCACGGCACGACTGGCCAAAGCCGGAATTCATGGTGTCCTCGTACAGCACCGCGGTTTCCTTGCCCGACAGGCCGATGCGGCTGAACTCGGAGACAAACTTGTCCTGCATCTGCGCCAGCCCCTCGGGCGTGGAGGTGGCGAGGTAGGTGAAGATGTCGCGCAGGTTCACCGCGCCCGGGATGTGGCCGGCGGCAAAGGCGCCGTCGTCACGCGTGTCGATGATGACCAGCGATTCGCCGTTCATCATCGCCGTGTTGAGTTCGGTGGGGCTCATCAGGATGCCAGTGCTCATGGTGCGATCTCCAGAAGTGGGGTTGGGAAACGTGCCGCTTCAACTTGGCAACAAGCGTGCCAAGACAAATCCCGGTTTCCGGCCACCAAAAGTTGCCCGCCCACGCCAAGCGGCGTGGTTACCGCCGCAAACCACGCTGCACCGCAACAAAATAGGAACAATTTGTCAACAATCGCGCCATGCCGCAAGCCACGGCCGCCAGGGCGCTCCAACAGCCTGTTTTTACGTCGAATAGGCCTATTGTGCCCGTCCCCTGGACATAGTTTGCTACTATAATAATAGCATTCAGGACACCACTGCCATGGAACACCTGACGCACTTCCTGCGGCATGCGCCGGCGCCGGTCAACGCGCGACAGGCCGACCTGCCCACCAAGGGTTTGCATGCATACAATAAACAAAATGTGGGTGATATAACCCAATCAACGAGCCCGTAGTGGGTGAAATCACACAACTTGTTGAGGACGCCTGATGAGCACCGCGACAGACCCTCTCCCGTTCAGCCTGCGCAAACGGTTTGCGCTGGCGAGTCTGCTGGTGATCGGGGCGATCGCGCTGTCGCTGGGGTGGTTGCTGGCCAACATCCTGACCGAACGCATGATCCAGCGCGAGGGCCAGGTCACGCAGGAGTTCGTGCAGAACCTGCTCATCACCGACCAGTCGGCCGGCTACCTGCTCACACCCAACGACCCTGAACTCCGCGCGCGCTTTTTGCGGTCGATGGAACACATCTCGTCCAAGTCGATGCGCGAGCCGGTGCGCGCCAATGCCTACTCGCTGGACGGCACCATCATCTGGTCCACCAACAAGAAGCTGGTCGGGGTGCGCCACGCCGACAACGACGAGCGCGACGAAGCCATCAAGGGCAAGCTGGTGGTGGAGAGCGGACGCACCCTGGAGCCGGGCAAAAATACGCCCGACCATGAAGGCCTGGGCCCGGCCGGCACGCTGTTCGTGGAGACCTACATCCCGGTGCGCGACCCCGTCACCGACAAGATGCTGGGCGTGATGGAGCTGTACAAACTCCCGCCCGCGCTGGACGCTGCCATCCGGGCGGGCGTGCTGCAGCTCTGGCTGGCCTGCGCGCTGTGCGCTGTCGGTCTGTTTGTCACGCTGTACTGGATCGTGGCGCGCGCCGACCGGCTGCTGCGCGCGCAGCAGGTGCGGCTGGCCGAAGCGCAGACCCTGGCCTCGGCGGTGGAACTGGCCAGTGCCGTGGCGCACAACATCCGCAACCCGCTGGCGTCGATCCGGGTGTCGGCCGAGATGCTGGAACACAGCCAGCCTGCGGGGCAGACCGAGGGCACCGAAACCACCGAACACTGCCGCGACATCATGCATTCGGTGGACCGGGCCGACCGCTGGATCACCGAGCTGGTGCGGGTGGCGCAGGCGCCGCAACTGCAGCCCGAGCCGGTGTCGCTCGGTCCGCTGGTCAAGACCTGCCTGGCCGAGATGGAGCCTGAGCTGCTGCGCCGCCACATCATCTGGACGGTGGGCAACGAGGCGCCGGCCGACGTGATGGCCCACACCGCCATCCTGCGCCAGATTCTGGTGAGCATCATGGCCAATGCGATCGAGGCCATGCCCGGCGGCGGCGAACTGCACATCACCTGGCGCGGCAACGGCCCGCTGATCGGCGTGCGGCTGACCGACAGCGGCACCGGCATCTCCGAAGACGTGCGCCAGCGGCTGTTCCGGCCGTTCTTCAGCACCAAGAGCGGCGGCCTGGGCATCGGGCTGGCGCTGGTCAAACGCATGGTCGAGCAGTGGAGCGGTACGCTGACGCTCACCCCCGCACAGCCGCGCGGCACCACGGTGGAGATCCTGCTGCCCCGCGCCGTGCCCGCCGCACCGGCCCTGCGGGCCAGCCGGCCCGCGCCGCTGGCCTGAGCCTTCACGTCGAACCCCAAATTGGAGACACCCCATGGCCACCTTGCTGGTGATTGAAGACGAACAGGCGCTGGCCAAGAACATCGCGCGCTTCTTCGAGCAGCAGAACCACACGGTGGAGATCGCGCACGATGGCCCCACCGGCATCGAGCTGGCGCAGCGCCTCATGCCCGACGTGGCCATCGTGGACTACCAGCTGCCCGGGCTCGACGGGCTGGAAGTGATCAAGGCGCTGCGGCGCAACGACGACCAGGTGCGCGCGGTGATGGTGTCGGGCCACGCCAGCGTGTCGATCGCGGTGGACGCGATGAAAGCCGGCTCGTTTGACCTGCTCACCAAGCCCGCCTCGCTGGCCAGCCTGAAAGCCGTGGTGGACCGGGCGCTGGCCGACGCCGTGGCGCGCCGCAAGCTCGACTACTACCACAAGCGCGAAGCCGACGCCTCGGGCGTGGACCAGCTGCTGGGCGACTCGACACCGATGCGCGGCTTGCGCGACCTGATCCGCACCATCGCGGCCAACGAGCCCGCCGACGCCGCCCCGGTGCCGCCGATCCTGATCCTGGGCGAGACCGGTTCCGGCAAGGAGCTGGTGGCGCGCGCCTGCCACTTTGCCAGCCCGCGCGCCACCAGTGCGTTTGTCGAGCTCAATTGCGCGGCGCTGCCACCGCACCTGATGGAAGGCGAGCTGTTCGGCTACGAAAAGGGTGCCTTCAACGACGCCCAGGCGCGCAAGATCGGCCTGATCGAGGCCGCCGATGGCGGCACGCTGTTCCTGGACGAGATTGGCGAACTCGATCTGTCGCTGCAGGCCAAGCTGCTGCGGGTGCTGGAGAACCTGCGCGTGCGACGGCTGGGTGCGCAGCACGACCGGCAGGTCAACGTGCGCGTGGTGGCGGCGACCAACCGCGACCTCGACACGCTGGTGGCGCAGAACAAGTTTCGCAGCGACCTGCTGTACCGGTTGCGGGTGTTCCAGATCAACATTCCGCCACTGCGCGCGCGTGACGACGACGTCTGGCAGCTGGCGCAGCACTTTGTCACCGTGTTCGCCCAACGCTACGGCAAGGCGGTGCCCAAGCTCGACCCGTCGGCCGAAGCGGCGCTGCGCCAGCACGCCTGGCCGGGCAATGTGCGCGAGCTGCGCAACCTGGTGGAGCGCTCGGTGCTGCTGTGCCAGGGCGACGTGATCACGTCGTCCGACCTGTCGCTGGTGCCGCTGCAGGCCGCCATCACGCTGGTTGAGGCCACCTCGATGCCCGGCCTGGCGCGGCTCGATGAACTGGAGCGCTCGCATCTGGTGCGCGCGCTCGAGCAGACCGGCTGGAACGTGGCGCGCGCCGCCCGCCACCTGGACATCAGCCGCGACACCCTGCGCTACCGCATGGACAAACACGGCCTGCTGCGCCCCAGCGAACACCGCGCGGCCGAACGCGCGGCCGGGCAGGCCGCCGACGCGTCGACCGACTGAGCACCGGCCCCCCCGGCTTCAGCGCCGCTCCAGGCCGTGGGGTCAGCGCGGCGCAAGGGCCGCGTCGGCCTGGTGACGGCACCACCGTTTCGGCGTCAGACCGACGCGAACCCGGCAGCGGATCGGTGACAATTACGGGCTTTTTGGTCACGATTCAAGGCAAACGGGCGTATTTAATGCTGCGCCCGGTATCCAATACAGTAGCGACATGGATAAAACCCGGGCCGATGCGCCCCGCGCAGTGCTGTTCGACGCCTACGGCACCTTGTTTGACGTGTACAGCGTAAGCCTGCTGGCCGAGCAGCTGTTCCCCGGCCACGGCCAGGCCCTGAGCGTGCGCTGGCGAGACAAGCAGATCGAGTATTCGCGGCTGGTCACCACCAGCAAACGCGGCCCGAACCAGGAATCGGTGTACCGCCCGTTCTGGGAGCTGACCCGCGCTGCACTGGTGTATGCTATTAAATCAATAGCTAACAATGACCCACTGGCTTGGACCACGGGCACATTTGATTCAAAAATCGACCAATTGATGAACCAGTACCGGCACCTGAGCGCGTTCCCCGAAAACCGCGAGGTGCTGCAGGCCCTGAAGGCGCGCGGCGTGGTCACCGGCGTTCTGTCCAACGGCGACCCGGCCATGCTCGACGTGGCCGTCAAGTCGGCCGGGCTGGACGGCCTGCTCGACCATGTGATCAGCGTGGACACGGTGCGCCAGTACAAGACCCACCCCGACGCGTATGGGCTGGGGCCAAAAGCCACCGGCCTCGCCCCGGCGCAGATCGTGTTTGTCAGCTGCAACAGCTGGGACGCGCTGGCCGCCACGTGGTACGGTTTTCGCACCCTCTGGGTGAATCGCCAGAACCTGCCATTTGAAGAGCTCGGCACCCAGCCGACCCGCACTGGCACCAGCCTGAATGACGTGCTCGGATTTTTTCCGGCCTGATGATTTTGTTTTCTTTTTCTTGACGAGGCCACCACCATGACAACACGCACACCGTGCCACCGACTGCAAGTCGCTACTCCCCTGGTCCGGTTCATCGACGACCAGGTTTTGCCGGGCACGGGCATCAGCAGCGCCGACTTCTGGCAGGGGTTCGATGCGCTCGCCCATGACCTCGGCCCCAAGAACGCTGCGCTGCTGAAAGAACGCGACCGCCTGCAGCTGGAACTGGACGCCTGGCACAAGGCCAACCCGGGCCCGATCCGCGACATGCCGGCGTACCGCGCGTTCCTGAAAGACATCGGCTACCTGGTGCCTTCACCGGGCACCGTGCAGTGCGACACCGCGGGCGTGGACGATGAACTGGCCAAGCTCGCCGGCCCGCAGCTGGTGGTGCCCATTCTCAACGCCCGCTATGCGCTCAACGCCGCCAACGCGCGCTGGGGCTCGCTGTACGACGCGCTGTACGGCACCGACATGATCAGCGAGGCTGGCGGCGCTGGCCGCAGTGGTGGCTACAACCCGGTGCGCGGCGCCAAGGTGATCGAGTACGCGCGCCATGTGCTCGACCGCGTCGCGCCGCTGGCCACGGGCTCGCACACCGACAGCACGCTGTACAGCGTGCAAAACGGCCAGCTCAGCGTGAAGCTCAAGAACGGCACGACGACCGGCCTGGCCCAACCCGCCAAGTTCATCGGCTACCAAGGCAGTGCGGCGGCGCCGTCGGCCGTATTGCTGCGCAACAACGGTATCCATGTGGACATCCAGATCAACCGCAACACGCCCATCGGCAAGACCGACGCGGCCGGCGTGAGCGACCTGGTGATCGAATCCGCACTCACCACCATCCTCGACCTGGAGGATTCGGTGGCCGCCGTGGACGCCGAGGACAAGATCATCGGCTACGAGAACTGGCTGGGCATCCTGAAGGGCACGCTGACCGAAGAAGTGGCCAAGGGCGGCAAGTCTTTCACCCGCCGCCTGAGCGAAGACCGCACCTACCACCGCCCGGCCGGCGGTGAGGTCACGCTGCACGGGCGCTCGCTGCTGTTCGTGCGCAACGTGGGCCACCTGATGACCAACCCGGCCATCCTGTACGGCGACGGCAGCGAGATCCACGAAGGCATCATGGACGCGGTCATCACCGTGGCCATTGCCCTGCACGACCTGAAGCCCGCCAAGGGCCAGAAGCTGCGCAACTCGCGCAAGGGCTCGATCTACATCGTCAAGCCCAAGATGCACGGCCCGGCCGAAGTGGCGTTTGCCACCGAGCTGTTTGGCCGCGTCGAGGCCCTGCTGGGGCTGAAGGAAAACACCGTCAAGCTGGGCATCATGGACGAAGAGCGCCGCACCAGCGTGAACCTGGCCGCCTGCATTGACGCCGCGAAGCACCGCGTGGCCTTCATCAACACCGGCTTCCTGGACCGTACCGGCGACGAGATCCACACCGCCATGCATTCGGGCGCGATGATCCGCAAGCCGCTCATGAAGAACGCGACCTGGCTGCGCGCCTACGAGCTGAGCAACGTACAGATTGGCCTGGCCTGCGGGCTGCGTGGCCGGGCCCAGATCGGCAAGGGCATGTGGGCCATGCCGGATCTGATGGCCGACATGATGAAGCAGAAGATCGCGCACCCGCAGGCGGGCGCCAACACCGCGTGGGTGCCCTCGCCGACCGCTGCCACGCTGCACGCCCTGCACTACCACCAGGTGGACGTGGCGTCGCTGCAGAAAAGCATGGACATCTTCGTTCACCAGGAAAAGTCGCAGGCGATGGAAGAAAACCTGCTGGACGCGATCCTGCAGATCCCGACCGCGCTGGTGCCGTTCTGGACCGACGCCGAAATCCAGGCCGAACTCGACAACAACGTACAGGGCATCCTGGGCTACGTGGTGCGCTGGGTCGACCAGGGCGTGGGCTGCTCGAAGGTGCCCGACATCCACAACGTGGGCCTGATGGAAGACCGCGCGACGCTGCGCATCAGCAGCCAGCACATCGCCAACTGGTTGCTGCACGGCGTGGTAACCGAGGCTCAGGTCACAGCCACCTTCGAGCGCATGGCCGCCGTGGTGGACAAGCAGAACGCCGGTGACCCGCTGTACAAGAACATGGCGGGAAATTTCAACACCTCAGCGGCTTACAAGGCAGCTTGTGATCTGGTGTTCAAGGGACTGGTGCAG
>JANOBJ010000059.1:0-1732 GCA_031411575.1 Betaproteobacteria bacterium
GCCGTTCTCCACCTTGACGCTGAATTTCGGCGCACAGCCTTCATCCGGGGCCTTGGCGCAGCCGTCAGCGAGGCCAATCGTCCAGTTGTGCAGCGGGCAGGCCACGCTGGTGCCAAACACGATGCCCTGCGACAGTGGGCCGCCCTTGTGCGGGCAACGGTCGAGCAGGGCGAACACTTCATCCTGGTCGTTGCGAAACACCGCGACGTCCAGGCCTGCCGCACGCTGCACGCGGCGGGCGCCCAGCACCGGAATGTCGTCGACCCGGCAGATGACTTTCCATTCACTCATGATTGCTATGACTTTCGTAGCTACAAATGACCACTGTATAGGGACGTCAAGGCATTTTGATGCTCAAACCGCCACTGGGGCGAACTGCCGGGTGTCCACTGCCGCCTCCTTGAGTTCAAACCACGGGTCGGGTTCGCCATCGAGCGCGAATTGCAGGCGTTCCCACAGCGCCTTGCGGCCCTCGTGGTCTTCCAGGATGCGCTTCTTCACGTAGTCCAGGCCAACGCGGTTCACGTAATGCACGGTGCGCTCCAGGTACCAGCCTTCCTGGCGGTACAGCTCGCAGAACGCGCCGGTGTACTCCAGCACTTCGGCAGGGGTCTTGAGTTTGGTGAAGAAATGCGCCACTTCGGTCTTGATGCCGCCGTTGCCCGCGATGTACATCTCCCAGCCGCTGTCCACGCCGATGATGCCGACGTCCTTGATGCCGGCTTCGGCGCAGTTGCGCGGGCAGCCGCTGACGGCAAACTTCACCTTGTGCGGCGCGTACATGCGCCACATGGCGCGCTCCAAGTCCTTGCCCATCTGCGTACTGTCCTGCGTGCCCATGCGGCACCATTCGCTGCCGACGCAGGTCTTCACCGTGCGCAGCGCCTTGGCGTAGGCGTGGCCGCTGGGCATGCCGATGTCTTTCCACACGGCCTGCAGGTCTTCCTTTTTGACGCCCAGCAAGTCAATGCGCTGGCCACCGGTGACCTTGACGGTGGGAATCTTGTACTTGTCCACCGCGTCCGCAATGCGGCGCAGTTCGTCGGCGGTGGTTTCGCCGCCCCACATGCGCGGGATGACGGAGTAGGTGCCGTCTTTCTGGATGTTGGCGTGGCTGCGCTCGTTGATGAAGCGGCTTTGCGGATCGTCCTTCGCCTCCTTGGGCCAGCTGGAGATCAGGTAGTAGTTGACGGCCGGGCGGCAACTGGCGCAGCCATTGGGCGTTTTCCAGTCCATGAAGCGGAACACATCACCGACGGTGAGCAGTTTGTTCTTGACGATCGTGTCGCGTACCGCCTGGTGGCCATTCGAGGTGCAGCCGCACATGGCTTTCAGCTTGGGGGTGGCCGAGTAGTCGCCGCCCGCCGTGAACATCAGAATCTGCTCGACCAGCCCGGTGCAGGAACCGCAGGAGGCGCTGGCCTTGGTGTGCTTTTTGACTTCATCCAGCGTAAACAGGCCTTTTTCCTTGATGGCCTTGCAGATGGTGCCCTTGTTCACGCCATTGCAGCCGCACACCTCGGCGGTGTCGGGCATGGTGGCCGCACTGCTGTGGCCTTCATGGCCCACGTCGCCAATGTTGGATTCACCAAACATCAGCTTGTCGCGGATGTCGCTGACCTTGCGGCCCTCGCGAAGGAGTTTGAAGTACCACGAGCCGTCGACCGTGTCACCGTACATGCAGGCGCCGACGAGCTTGTCGTCCTTGATCACCAGCTTCTTGTAGACACCG
>JANOBJ010000060.1:0-2971 GCA_031411575.1 Betaproteobacteria bacterium
CACCGCGAACCACTGGCCGGCAAACGCGCCGACCACGATGACCAGCAGGCAGGTGAACAGGACGTTGACGCCCAGCCGCTGGAACCGGGGCTCATGCCCCGAGATGGCTGGCCCGATGTACAGGCCGGTGGCCAGCCATGCGGTGGCAATCCACAGCACCGCGAGCTGGGTGTGCCAGCTTCGCGTGATCGAATAGGGCAGCACCTCGGACAAGGCGAAGCCATAGGCGTTCTGCCCCTCGACCTGGTAGTGCGCGGTGATGGCGCCCAGCAGAATCTGCACCAGAAACAAGGCCACGACCAGCCAGAAGTACTTGGCAACCGCCTTCATGGAGGGCGTGGGAACCAGACCACGCAGCGGATCGGTCAGCGGTGGCGCCTGTGCCTCGGCCTTGTCCTTGTGGTGCCAGACCGCGTTGTGCCACGCCAGCAGGGCAATGCCGGCCAGCATGAAGAGCACGCTGAACACCGTCCAGATGAACGCGGAGGAGGTCGGCGCATTGCCCACCAGCGGCTCATAAGGCCAGTTCTGCGTGTAGGTCATGGCCTGGCCGGGCCGCTGGGTCACGGCGGCCCAGCTGGTCCAGAAGAAAAACGCGCTGATCGCGCGGCGGTGTCGGGCATCGGGAATCGTGTCTTCGCGCATGGCGTAGCTCTCGCGCAGCGCATGCGTGGCCGGGTCGCTGGAAAACAGGCTGGTGTAGTGCGCGGCAACCTGCGCGATGGCCCGCGCCCGGGCCTCGGAAATGACGATGCGGTTGCTGGCAGGGTCGTAGGTGTTGGCGCGGATCAGCGGGCGAAACTCTGCCTGCACGCGCGCCTGCTCGCCAGGGTTGAGGTCGGCGTAGGCCACGCCGCCTTTCGCACGGGCTTGCAGGTCGAGCCAAGCCAGCGCCTCGCGGTGCAGCCAGTCGGCCGACCAGTCTGGCGCCACCAAGGCACCGTGGCCCCAGATGGACCCGAGCTGCTGTCCCCCTATGCTTTGCCAGACTTGGCGGCCCAGCTCAATGTCCGCCCGGGTGTAGACCGTGGTGCCGGTGTCCGTCACCACCGCCTCGGGCATCGGCGGCGCCTGTCGATAAATCTCGCCGCCCATCCAGAGCAGCACAGCAAAGCCAAACACCAGCAGAGTACCGAGACTCCACCATAACCTGCGGGTTGTGGACATGGCGTGCGCCTGTAGTTGTTTTGAACGCGCTCAGGTTAGGACTTTGCTGATCGGCGTAGATTGATGTTGGTCAAACGGAAGGCACCAAAAATAGTTGGCGCAATAATTGTGGAGAAATAATTGGGGTCAGATTCCAATTATCATGATGCGAAAATATCACCCGGAGTTCGCATTCCCATGGCTCGCCTCCCCCGCCTGACGCTCCCCGGCTACCCGCACCACATCATTCAGCGTGGCAACAATCGCCAGCCCATTTTTGCCAGCACGCGGCACTACGAAGATCTGCTGGCGCTGCTGGCCGAGAACGCGGCGAAGTTCAGCGTGGCGATCCACGCCTATGTGTTGATGACCAACCACTTTCACCTGCTGGCCACGCCCGAGACGGCCGACGGGCTGCCGCAGATGATGCAGGCGGTGGGGAGGCGCTACGTACGGCATTTCAACGACAGCCAGGGCCGGAGCGGCACGCTGTGGGAAGGGCGCTACCGCTCGACGCTGATCCAGACCGAGCGATATTTGCTGGCCTGCATGGCGTATATCGACCTCAACCCGGTGCGCGGCGGGTTGGTGGCCGATCCGCGTGACTACCCGTGGTCGAGCCACCGGCACTACATCGGGCAGCGGATCGACAAGTTGGTTACGCCGCACCCGCTGGTGTGGGAGCTGGGCAACACGCCGTTTGCGCGTGAGGCGGCGTACGCTGATTTGGTGCGCGGGGGCATCAGCGCGCAGCAACAGGCGGCACTCACGCAGTCCGCGCTGCGGGGCTGGGCGCTGGGCGAGGCAGATTTTGTGGCGGACTTGCAAAAACGCACCGAGCGGCGCGTGGCCAAAGCGTCGGCCGGACGGCCCTTTTCCAAGCCTGTTTTGAAGTAAAAAGTGCCACTTGTGCCCGTCTATTGGTCATCTATTGCTATGAATTTTGATATGTCCCCATTTAATGATTGAGCGATCGATTCAAGAATTAATTGGAATCTGACCCCAATTATTCTGCTTGGCATTGTTGTTGCACTGCACTATGCTCTGTTTCCCGCGAAATTTAAGGAGTGCGCCATGACGACGGCTGCCGAACTGGCCCATTTGCAACAACACGGTCTGTACGACCCGTCCCATGAGCACGATGCGTGCGGCGTGGGCTTTGTGGCGCACATCAAGGGCGAAAAGAGTCATGCCATCGTGCAGCAGGGCTTGAAGATCCTCGAAAACCTCGACCATCGGGGCGCTGTTGGCGCCGACAAGCTGATGGGCGACGGCGCCGGCATCCTGATTCAGCTGCCCGACGCGCTGTACCGGGCCGAGATGGCTGAAAGCGGTATCGAACTGCCCCCGCCCGGTGAATACGGCGTCGGCATGATCTTCCTGCCCAAGGAGCACGCCAGCCGCCTGGCCTGCGAGCAGGAGATGGAGCGCGCCATCAAGGCCGAGGGCCAGGTGCTGCTGGGCTGGCGCGATGTGCCGGTCAACCGCGAGATGCCGATGTCGCCCACCGTGCGCGCCAAGGAGCCGATCCTGCGCCAGGTGTTCATCGGCCGCGGCGACGATGTGATCGTGCAGGACGCGCTGGAACGCAAGCTCTACGTCATCCGCAAGACCGCCAGCGCCGCCATCCAGAACCTGAAGCTCACGCACAGCAAAGAGTATTACGTGCCCAGCATGAGCAGCCGCACCGTGGTCTACAAGGGCCTGCTGCTGGCCAACCAGGTGGGCGTGTATTTCCGCGACCTGGAAGACCCGCGCTGCGTCTCGGCGCTGGGTCTGGTGCACCAGCGTTTCTCGACCAACACCTTCCCCGAGTGGCCGCTGG
>JANOBJ010000061.1:0-3549 GCA_031411575.1 Betaproteobacteria bacterium
CACCGCTGCGCGGCGGCAAGGCGCCCCGCACCACCTTCCACGAAGACCTGCTCTTTACCCACCGCGGCCTGTCTGGCCCGGCCGTGCTGCAGATATCGAGCTTCTGGCACGATGGTGCGCCCGTGCGCATTAACCTCGCGCCCGATGCCGACGTGGCCGCCCTGCTGGCCGGTGCCAAGGCCACCTCTCGCAAGCTCATTGCCAACGAACTGGCCGCGCTGGTGCCCACGCGGCTGGCCGACGCGTGGGTCAGCCGCGAATCGGCGTGGCAACGCCCGGTCAACGAAGCGTCGGACAAGGCGCTGGCCGCGCTGGCCGAACGCCTGTCGCGCTGGGACATCACACCCACCGGCACCGAAGGCTATAAAAAAGCCGAGGTGACGGCCGGCGGCGTGGACACCCGCGACCTGTCGCAGCAAACCCTGGAGTCGACGCAACCCGGCCTGTATTTCATCGGCGAAGTGGTCGATGTGACCGGCTGGCTCGGCGGCTACAACTTCCAGTGGGCCTGGGCCAGCGGGTTCGCGTGCGGGCAAGCGTTGGCCGAGCGCATCCGGTAACTGCAGGCTTTACCGCCCCAGCATCTCCGCCAGCCCGTCCACAATCTCTGCCCAGCCCCGCTCAATGCGCGGCAAATAGTCGGCCCACGCCGCGCGCACGTCGTGGGTCAGGGTGAGGCGACAGCCCGCCTGCATGGGGGCGATGTCCACCGTCACGCGGTCGTGGTCAGGGGCCTGCGGTTCGGCCGTGAAGTTGAACACCAGGCGGCGCGGGCGCTCGATCTCCAGGTAGCGGCCAATGTGTGAGACGTCATCGCCATTGCGGCGATCCACCAGGCAAAACCAGCCGCCGACGCGGGCGTCGATCTCCACCCGCACCATCTGCCCGCCGGGCGTGGCAAATAGCCAGCGGCCCGCGGTCTTGGGGTCGAGCCAGGCGTCGAACACGCGCTCAGGCGATGCACCGAAATGATGCGTCACGCGGGCGCTGGCGTGGCTGGGCGGGTTCATCGGGCCGTTTCCCCCTGGAGCAACCAACAGAAGATGGTGCCTCGCCAGCGCCGGCTTGTCGACCGCCCCAATGCCGTTATAATCTAGGGCTTTGCTGGCAAACCCCCGACAGCCTGATCAATTTGGCAAGTCGGGGAAACCGCGGAACGTGGCTGAGGGGCCCGATCTTCCCTTCAACTGGCGACTGCACATTTCGGAACCGATTACGTAATGACGACCATCCGTGTTAAAGAAAATGAGCCGTTTGACGTGGCTCTGCGCCGCTTCAAGCGCACCATTGAAAAGCTGGGCCTGCTGACCGACCTGCGCGCCCGTGAGTTCTACGAAAAGCCCACCGCCGAGCGCAAGCGCAAGAAGGCCGCCGCCGTCAAGCGCCACTACAAGCGCGTGCGTTCGATGCAGCTGCCCAAAAAGCTGTACTGAGACGTTGCCCTTGCGGCACCTGAAAAGCCTGCCTGGGGACGCTCAAGCAGGCTTTTTTCATTGTTACCCTGAAAGACGACCATGAGCCTCAAAGACCAGATCACCGAAGACATGAAAGCCGCCATGCGCGCCAAGGACAGCGAGCGCCTGGGCACCATTCGCCTGCTGACGGCGGCCATGAAGCAAAAGGAAGTGGACGAACGCGTCACGCTGGACGACCCGATGGTCATCGCCATCGTCGACAAGATGCTCAAGCAGCGCAAGGACAGCATCGAAGCCTTCGAGAAAGCCGGCCGCCAGGACCTGGTCGACAAGGAAGCAGGAGAAGTGAAAGTGCTGCAGGCCTACCTGCCCGAGCGCCTGTCGGCCGATGAGGTAGCCGCCGAGGTGAAGGGCATCGTCGCCGGGCTGGCAACCGAACTGGGCCGGGCTGCCGGCCCCGGCGACATGGGCAAGGTGATGGGCGCCGTCAAGGCGCAATTGGCTGGCAAGGCCGATATGGGTCAGGTCTCGGCAGCAGTAAAGGCCGCGCTGGCAAGTTAGTTCCAGGGCCACCGCGGAACCGGCTCCGCCGGGCCGCTGGTGGCGCCCCTCGCCGGACAGGGAGCTACACGCAGTGAGCGACCCCGTGGGGGCAGGTTTCGCCGCCGGGCCGCCCCAAGGCGAAACGCGCCTCGTCGGCGGGCAGGGAGCTACACGCAGTGCGCGAGCGTGGGGGCCATTCAACTCCCGGCGACCTTCATCCGGTTCACCAGAATCGACCCCACCGTCTTGGCGCCGTAGTTGTAGGTATCCGAGCCCACGGCTTCGATGCCCATCAGCATGTCTTTCATGTTGCCGGCGATGGTGATCTCCTGCACCGGGTAGGCGATGCGGCCTTTTTCGACCCAGAAGCCGCTGGCGCCGCGCGAATAGTCACCCGTCACGTAGTTCACGCCCGAACCCATCAGTTCGGTCACCAGGAGGCCGGTGTCGAGCTTGCGCAGCATCTCATCCAGATCGTCACCGGGCTGGGTGCGCCTGGAGCTCAGCACCAGGTTGTGCGAGCCGCCGGCGTTGCCGGTGGTCTTCATGCCGAGCTTGCGCGCCGAGTAGGTGCTCAAAAAATAGCCCTGCACACGGCCCGCGTCCACCACCTTGCGCGGCTGCACGCGCACGCCCTCGTCGTCAAACGGCGAGCTGCCCTTGCCGCGCAGGATGAACGGGTCTTCCAGCAAATCAATGTGCTTGGGAAACGCCGGCTTGCCCAGCGAATCGAGCAGAAAACTGCTCTTGCGGTACAGCGCCCCGCCGCTGACGGCCTGCACAAACGCGCCCAAGAGACCAGCCGCCAGCGGCGACTCGAACAGCACCGGGCACTGGCGGGTGGCGATCTTGCGCGATTTCAGGCGGCTCAGCGCGCGCTCGGCGGCGTAGCGGCCCACCGCCTCGGGCGAGGCCAGTTCGTCGGCGTTGCGCATCGAGCTGTACCAGGCGTCACGCTGCATGTCGTCGTTGCCCCGGCCGGGCGACTGGGCGATGGGCGCCACCGAGATGCTGTGGCGCGAGCTGGCGTAGCCGCCGCGAAAACCGCTCGTGTGGGCGCTGAAAAAATGGCTCTGCTGCGCCGACACGCCCGCGCCTTCGCTGTTGGTGATGCGCCGGTCGGTGGCAAACGCGGCAGCTTCGCAGGCCTTGGCCAGTTCAGCAGCGGCTTCGCTGGTGACGGCCCAGGGGTGGAACAGGTCCAGATCGGGGTGCTGCTGCGCGATGTCGTCAGCATCCGGCAGGCCGGCCACCGGGTCGGCGGCGGTGAAGCGCGCGATGTCGTAGGCGGCCTGCACGGTCTGCTCGATGGCGGCGCGCGAGAAATCCGAGGTGCTGGCGTTGCCGCGGCGCTGGCCGGCATAGACCGTCACGCCGAGCGACTTGTCGCGGTTGCGTTCGACGTTCTCGAGTTCGCCCTTGCGCACGCTGACCGACAGGCCGCAGCCTTCGGACGCCTCTGCGGCTGCATCGCTGGCACCGAGTTTTTTGGCGTGGGCCAGTGCCGTGTCTACCAGGCCTTCAAAATGGCTGCGTGAGTAGCTGAAGCCGCTGTCGGGTTGATCGGTGATTGGCGATGTCTTGGAAGAAG
>JANOBJ010000062.1:0-47829 GCA_031411575.1 Betaproteobacteria bacterium
CTCGACCGAGCAGTCCGGGCTGTTCAGCCATCTGCTGCCCGAGTTCAGGAAAGCCAGCGGCATCGAGATCAAGGTGGTCGCGTTGGGTACCGGCCAGGCGTTGGATATGGCGCGTCGCGGCGATGCCGATGTGGTGTTCGTGCACGACCAGGCGGCCGAGGAAAAGTTCGTGGCCGACGGCTTTGGCCTCAAGCGGCTGCCGGTGATGTACAACGACTTTGTGCTGATTGGCCCTAAGGGCGACCCGCTGCGCACCAAAGGCAAGGACATCGTCGAGGGGCTGAAGAAGCTCGCGGCGGCCAATGGCGCCTTCATCTCGCGCGGCGACAAGAGCGGCACGCATGCGGCCGAACTGCGGTTCTGGAACCAGGCGGGTCTGGCCGACAAAAAAGGCAGCGGCTACAAGGAGTGTGGCTGCAGCATGGGCCCGGCACTCAACATCGCGGCGGCGGGCAACGCCTATGTGCTGGCCGATCGCGGCACGTGGCTCAATTTCAAGAACCGGGCCGACCTCGCGGTTTTGATCGAAGGCGACACCAAGCTGTTCAACCAGTACGGCGTGATGGTGGTCAACCCGGCCAGGCACCTGCAGGTCAAGCTGGCCGAGGCCCAGAAATTCGTGGACTGGATCGTGTCCGCGCCAGGCCAGGCCGCGATCTCGGGCTACAAGATCGGTGGCGAGCCGCTGTTCTTTCCGAACGCGAGCAAATAGCGGCAGGATCGGCGGGCGACTCTTTTGGGGCGGCTACCGGGCGCAGTGGGCCCGCAGTCACGACAACAGCGCGGCGGATTTCACTTGGAGCCAGACCGGCGAGCCGACAGCGAGCCCGAGCGTGTGAACCGATCGCCGCGTGAGGCGAGCCAGGAACATCTGGTCGGCGACGCTGACACTCAGCATGGCCTGGGCCGGATGCGCATCGTCCGTGATCTGGCGCACCGTGCCTCGCAACGCGTTGGCAATGCTCGAACCGTCTGGCCGGGTGGTGGCGAGGCTCACATCACGTGCCAGCACGCGCACCCGCGCACGGTGGCCGAGTGGCGCGCCGCCATCGCGGATCCACAGGCTGCCACCGGCGAATGCAACGCGGCACAGGTGCCACTGGGCATCACGTTCGGCCACCACACCATTCAGCAGCACACCCGCGTCCTCGCCCACGGTGATGGGCAGTTCGAGCCGCGACAGCACATCGGCCACTGGCCCGGCCGCGACAACCTGCCCGGCCTGGAGCACCACCAGCGTGTCGGCCAGCCGCGCCACCTCGTCGGCTGCATGGCTCACGTAGAGCATCGGGATCTCGAGTTCATCGCGCAGGCGTTCCAGCCAGGGCAGGATCTCCTGCTTGCGGGCGAGATCGAGCGCTGCCAGCGGCTCGTCCAGCAGCAGCAGGCGCGGGCTGGTGGCCAGCGCGCGCGCAATCGCCACCCGCTGGCGCTCGCCACCCGACAGCGTGGCCGGCATCCGGTCCATCAGTGCGCCGATGCCGAGCAGATCCACCGCCTGCCCCATCGCGAAGCGCCGCTGCGCGGCTGCAATGCGGTTCAGGCCAAAGGTCACATTGCCGCGCACGCTCAGGTGATCGAACAGGCTGGCTTCCTGAAACACGTAGCCCATCGCGCGGCGGTGCGGCGGCAACCACACGCCCGTTGAGTCGTCCTGCCAGATGTCACCGAGCACGCGCACCTGCCCGCCGGCTGCCCGTTCAAGCCCTGCGATGGCGCGCAGGCAAGTGGTCTTGCCCGACCCCGACGCGCCGAACAGCGCCGTGATGCCGCGTGGCGGCAGTTCCAGCGCCACGTCGAGCGTGAAGTCGGGGCGCGCCAGCCGCAGCCGGGCGACGATGCCAGCCGTCGTGGAAGACACTTGCGCGGTTGGAACGGCGTTCATGACACGCCGACAGCGGCCTTGCGCCGTTCCCGCTGCTGCACCCACTGCATCGCCAGCAGCACCGTGAACGCAAACAGCAGCATGGCCACAGCCAGCCGGTGCGCCTGCGGGTACTCCAGCGCTTCCACGTAGTCGTAGATCTGCACCGACACCATCCGCGTCTGGCCAGGGATGTTGCCACCCACCATCAGCACC
This sequence comes from Betaproteobacteria bacterium, assembly GCA_031411575.1. Classification (GTDB taxonomy): domain Bacteria; phylum Pseudomonadota; class Gammaproteobacteria; order Burkholderiales; family Burkholderiaceae_C; genus JANOBJ01. The sequence goes on from JANOBJ010000062.1 coordinate 2,081, forward strand.
ACACCGAATTCGCCGACGGTGTGCGCAAACGTCATGATCATCCCGGTCACAAAGCCCGGCCAGGCCAGCGGCACCACCACTTGAAAGAAGCGGTCCCATGGCCCGGCGCGCAGGGTGGCGGCGACCTCCAGCGGCCGGTCCCCCAGACTTTCGATCGCGTTCTGGATCGGCTGGACCATGAACGGCAGCGAGTAAAACACCGACGCCACCAGCAGGCCCCAGAACGTGAACGGCAGCACGCCCAGCCCCAGCGCCTGTGTCAATTGGCCCACCGGCCCGTTCGGCCCCATCGCCACCAGCAGGTAAAAGCCCAGCACCGAGGGCGGCAGCACGATCGGCATTGCCACCACGGCGGCAATCGGCGCCTTCCACGCTGACCGGGTGCGCGCCAGCCACCACGCGATGGGTGTGCCGATCAGCAGCAGCAGCACGGTGGTCAGCGCCGAGACGCGCACCGTAAGGCCAATGGCTTGCCAATCCTGGGGCGACAGCCACCCGCTCAAAGCGCGTACCCGTAAGACCGCACCAGGTCCTGGATGCGGGGCGAGCGCAGCAACGCCAGCAGTTCGCGCGCGGCAGGATTGTCCCGACCGCGCTTGAGCAGCAGCGCGTCCTGCCGGATCGGGCGGTACAGCGTGGGAGGCACCTGCCACATCGAGCCGCGCTTGAACTGCCCGTTTTCGAACACCTGAGACAGGGCCACAAAGCCCAATTCCGCGTTGCCGGTGGCAACGAACGAATAGGCCTGTCCAAGGCTTTCGCCCTGCACGATCTGCGGTTCGAGTTGCGTCCACAGGCCCAGCGCCGTGAGCGTTTCCACCGCAGCGGCGCCATAGGGCGCGGCCTTGGGCGATGCGATGGCGAGTTTGCGAAACCCGCCTTGAGCGAGAACCTTGCCCGCGCCGTCCACGCGGGCCGGGTCTGACGACCACAACACCAGCTTGCCCCGGGCATACGTGAACCGTGTGCCCGGCACACCCAGACCTGCAGCCTCCAGCGCGGCCGGCGACTCGGTATTGGCGGCGAGGAACACGTCAAACGGCGCGCCGTTGAGAATCTGCGCATGAAACTTGCCGGTGGCGCCGATGGTCAGCAAGGCGGTGTGGCCGGTGGTTTTCTGCAGCACGGCGGCGATTGCTTTCATGGGTTCGCTGAAATTTGCGGCGACCGCGACTTGCACCTCGGCCGCGTGTACAGCCGGCCGTGCTGTCAGCAGCATGCCCAGCAGCGCGGCGCCCCATACTAATCTGGCACGCCCATGGCGCGACTGGATGGGGCGAGTCATTGCAGTCATCGGCGGCAGGATATGGTGGCAAACGTAGTTGTAAACAAAGCGCTATCCCTTTTTTGAATAGCGAAAGTGTACCGCTGTTGCACGGGCTTGTCAGGGGGCGACGCTGCTGGCGGGTCGGCGGGCACAATCGCGTCATGACCACCCCGCGCTTTTTCCACGCCCTTGGCCACGACGTGGCCGACAAGCGCATCGAAATCCTGCGCGGCGTGGCCGCCACCGGCAGCATCTCGCAGGCCGCACGCGATGCGGGTGTGAGTTACAAGGCAGCCTGGCAGGCGATTGACACCCTGACCAATCTGGCGGGCCTGCCGCTGCTGGAGCGCACCGTTGGCGGCAGCGGCGGCGGCGGGGCGCGTGTGACGCCTGCTGGCGACCAGTTGCTGGCTGCGGCCGAGGCCATGGATGCGGCCCGCCAAAGCGTCACCCGTCGGCTGGGAGTGTCAGCCGTAGCCGGGCTTCAGCTGCGCACCAGCATGCGCAACCAGCTGCCGTGTGCGGTGCAGCGGCTGCGCAGCTCAGGGCGCGTGGTGCGCGTCGAGTTGGCATTGCCAGGCGATGCGCGATGGGTGTCGCGCATCACGCGAGAAAGCGCCGAGTTGCTGGGTTTGGCGCCAGGGATGCCGGTGCTGGCGCTGTGCAAGGCGACCGCGGTGGCGGTGCGCCCGGCAGTGGCGCAAGACAAGGCCGATGCGGGTGGCTTGAACCAGCTGTCGGGCACAGCCGACCGCATCACGCGCGGGCGTTCGGGCGACGAGATCACAGTCAGCCTCTCGGGCGGCCTTCAGTGTGTGGGGTTTGGCAAGCCAGGCGCCGGTGTGCGCCGTGGCGATGCCGTCTGGGCCGAGATTGACGAATCAGCGGTGGTGATCGCGCTGGCGGGGTGATCGCGGCCTGCTTCCGGCAATAGCTACAAATAGCATAGCAAGCTATGACCGGTCAGAGAGCACCAGGAGGCTTTTTGTGTCCAAGTTTGCGGTAAACGGTGGCGCGGCTGATACCCAGCGCGCGCGCGGCCTGCATCACGTTGCCGCGTGCGGCGTCCACTGCTCGTCGGATCAGCGCGATTTCGACGTCTTTCAGCGGCAGGCGCCCGTCGGGGGCTTCCGGTCGCGAGCGCGGTACGGTGTCGTGGTCTTGCGATGCCGGCAAGGCGTGCAGGCGCAGGCCCGACCACAGGGGCACTTCCAGTGGCAAGCCGTCGGACATGCCGCCGCGCTCGGCCGCGTCGAACAGATTTTCGAAGGGCATCGCAAACAGTTCGCTGCTGTGAATCGCGGGACGGGCGGGGGTGTCCGGTGTTGCGGCGCCAGTGGCACCGAGTTGCGACACCATCTCGCGCGCCGTCGGGTTGGCGCCGGTCACCCAGCCATCGGCGTCCAGGCACACCAGGCCATCGGTCTCGTCGCCCAGCGTGCGGCCGGGCCAGTTCAGGCGCACCAGCAGGCTGTGCGGGCGTGTGAGCGTCAACGCGTTCTCGATGCTGCGTGCTGACTGCGCCACCAGGTGCTTGAGTTCGGGGCGTTCGGCGGTCTGGATGCCGGTCAGGTCCAGCATGCCAACGCAACGGCCGTCCGGACCAAACACCGGCGCCCCGGCGCAGCTGTAGATGGAGGTCTCCGCAAAGAAATGCTCGCCGCGGTGCAGCCAGACGGATTGCAGCTCGTTCAGCGCCGCGCCGATCGCGGTGGTGCCTACGCTTTTCTCGGACAGATCCACGCCGACGCGGGTGATGAGCTGGGCGCGGCGGTCGCTGCGGTCAATCGGACCGTCGGTATCGATCACGATGCCATTGGCGTCGGTCAGGATCGCAAAATAGCGGGTGTTGGCGATCGCCCGCCCCAGCCGATTGAGCACGGGTCGCGCGGCTTGCACCAGCTGGTGATTGGCTTCTTCGGTGCGTCGCCGGGCTTCGGCCGGCAAGATATCGAAGCCCACCTTCTGGTCGGGCCGCTGCCCGGTGGCCAGACAGCGGCGCCAGGATCGCTCGATCCAGGCGCTCTCAAACCACGAACCGACAGCCAGGTCGGTCATTGAACGGTTTTCGCGCATGACCGCCTGGCGCGCCTGCTCGATCTGCATCAACCGCTGGTCGGCAGACGAGGGGGTGACAGTGTTGGCGGTGTACATGTTGTGGGTGCAGGTGCAGGACGGGCCGTTCTGGCTGAAGGTGGTTGAGCTGCCCAGGCAGCTTCGGGAACCTACCACATCGCCATTGTTGCATTTTGAGAATATCGTGTCGACGCCGGTTGAAACTAGGGTTTCGCCTAGGTACCCGCGCCGGGTGCGGTTCAACAATTTGCTTCGCCCCAACCACCGCGCGGCAGTTTTGCTGTGCGCAACAAGGAGACAAGGTTCATGCAAGTCCAATTCAAGGTCAACGGCAAGTCTGCCAGCGTTGACGTTTCCCCCAACACGCTGCTCGTGCAGGCCTTGCGCGAGAATCTCAAGCTCACCGGCACCCACGTGGGCTGCGACACCTCGCAGTGCGGCGCCTGTACCGTGATCGTGAATGGCCGCGCCATCAAGTCGTGCAGCACGCTGGCGGTCCAGCAGCAGGGCGCCGAGATCACCACCATCGAAGGGCTGGCACAAGCCGACGGCACCATGCACCCGATGCAGGCCGCCTTCAAGGAATGCCATGGCCTGCAATGCGGCTTTTGCACCACCGGCATGGTGATGAGCGCGGTGGACCTGTGCAAGCACAACCCCAAGGCGACGGAACCTGAGATCCGCGAACTGCTCGAGGGCAACATCTGCCGTTGCACGGGCTACCAGAACATCATCAAAGCAGTCCAGCAAGGCCAGTCGGCCATGGCTTCGGCCTGATCAAGGGGAAACAACATGGGTGCATCCGATTTCTCGAACCTGCCGCACATCGGCGAAGCCGTCCGCCGCAAGGAAGACTACCGTTTCCTGACTGGCGCGGGCAACTACACCGACGACGTCAACCTCACGAACCAGCGCTATGCGGTGTTCGTGCGCTCGCCCCACGCGCATGCGGCGATCAAGGGCATCAACCTGACCAAAGCCAAGGCCATGCCGGGCGTGGTTGAAATCTTCACCGGCAAGGATGTTGAAGGCAAGATGGGCGGGCTGCCGTGCGGCTGGCTCATCACCAGCACCGACGGCACGCCCATGAAGGAGCCGCCCCACCCGATCCTGGCACAAGGCAAGGTGCGCTACGTAGGCGACCACGTGGCCATGGTGGTGGCCCATACGATCGAGCAGGCGAAGGACGCTGCTGAAGCGGTGGAGGTCGATTACGACGTGCTGACGGCCGTGGTGAACGTGACCGACGCCAGCAAGGCGGTTGCGCTGCATGAGGCGGCGCCGGACAACCATTGCTACAAGTGGGCGATTGGCGACAAGGCCGCTGTGGACAGCGTGTTCGCCACTGCCGCGCACGTGACCAAGCTTGATCTCACCAACAACCGGCTGATCCCCAATGCCATGGAGCCGCGCGCGGCCATCGGCTCGTACAGCCGTGCCAATGACGAGTACACGCTGTATGTGTCCAACCAGAACCCGCACGTCGAGCGGCTGCTGATGACCGCCTTTGTGCTGGGCTTGCCCGAGCACAAGGTACGCGTGATTGCGCCTGATGTTGGCGGCGGATTCGGCTCCAAGATTTTCCTGTATGCCGAAGACGTCTGCCTGACCTGGGCCGCCAAGCAGCTCAATTGCAGCATCAAATGGACGGCTGAGCGCACCGAGAGCTTTTTGTCGGACGCGCATGGCCGCGACCACGTGAGCCACGCCGAAATGGCGATGGACAAGGACGGCAAGTTCCTGGCGTTGCGCGTGCACACCGACGCCAACATGGGTGCCTACCTGTCCACCTTTGCCACGGCAGTGCCCACCATCCTTTACGCCACATTGCTGGCAGGCCAGTACACCACGCCGCAGATCCATGTGGAGGTGGACGCCTGGTTCACCAACACCGCGCCCGTGGATGCCTACCGGGGCGCGGGCCGGCCCGAGGCCACCTACCTGCTGGAGCGTCTGGTGTCGCGCTGCGGCTGGGAAATGGGCCTTTCGCAGGACGAAATCCGCAAGCGCAACTTCATCACCAGCTGGCCATACCAGACGCCGGTGGCGCTGCAGTACGACGTGGGCGACTACCACGCCTGCATGGACCAGGCCAAGACACTGGGCGACGTGGCGGGCTTTGATGCACGCAAGGCGGCCAGCAAGGCCAAGGGCAAGCTGCGCGGCATCGGCTACTCGAGCTACATCGAGGCCTGCGGCATCGCGCCGTCCAACATCGCGGGTGCGCTGGGTGCGCGTGCCGGCCTGTTCGAGTGCGGCGAGGTGCGCGTGCACCCCACCGGCAGCGTGACGGTGTTCACCGGCTCGCATAGCCACGGCCAGGGGCATGAAACCACGTTTGCGCAGGTCGTTGCAGCCCGTTTGGGCATTGCAGTGGACGCGGTGGATGTGGTGCACGGCGACACCGGCCGCGTGCCGTTCGGCATGGGCACGTATGGCTCGCGGTCCATCTCGGTGGGCGGCGCGGCCATCATGAAGGCGCTCGACAAGATCGAGACCAAGGCCAAGAAGATCGCGGCGCACCTGATGGAGGCGAGCGACGCCGACGTCGAGTTCTCCAATGGCGAGTTCACCGTCAAGGGCACCGACAAGAAGGTCACGTTCGGCCAGGTGGCGCTGACGGCCTATGTGCCGCACAACTACCCGCTGGACAAGCTGGAGCCTGGCCTTAACGAAACCGCGTTCTACGACCCGACCAACTTCACGTTCCCGGCCGGCACCTACATCTGCGAGGTCGAGATTGACCCGGCCACCGGCGAAACCCGCGTCGACAAGTTCGCCGCGGTGGACGACTTTGGCACCATCATCAACCCGATGATCGTCGAGGGCCAGGTGCACGGCGGGCTGGTGCAGGGCATCGGCCAGGCATTGCTCGAAAACTGCGTCTACGACGGCGAGACCGGCCAGTTGCTGACCGGCAGCTTCATGGACTACGCGATGCCGCGCGCAGACGACTTCCCCGAATTCAAGCTGGGCCACGTGTGCACCCCGTGCACCCACAACCCGCTGGGCACCAAGGGCTGCGGCGAGGCCGGCGCGATCGGTTCACCCCCCGCGGTGATCAACGCCGTGCTGGACGCCCTGAGGGAAGTGGGTGTGAAAGATTTCGACATGCCCGCCTCACCCGCCCGCGTGTGGGAAGCCATCCAGGCTGCCAAGCCATAAGGAGACAAGACCATGTACGCATTTACCTACGAACGTCCATCCACCGCGGCTGACGCCGCCAAGCTGGCTGGCGCTGGCGCCAAGGTGCTGGCTGGCGGGCAAACCCTGCTGGCTTCCATGAAGCTGCGCCTGTCCAATCCCGAAAAGCTGGCCGATCTGGCCGGCATCGCGGAACTGGCCGGCATCAAGCGCGACGGCAACTCGCTCGTCATCGGCGCCATGACGCGCCATGCCGACGTAGCGGCCAGCGCCGAGGTGAAGGCCGCCATTCCCGCACTGGCCGAACTGGCCGCGCACATTGGCGACAAGCAGGTGCGCGCGATGGGCACGCTGGGAGGTTCGGTCGCCAACAACGACCCTGCAGCCTGCTACCCCAGCGCGGTGCTGGGCCTGGGCGCCACGGTGCACACCACGCAGCGCAAGATTGCCGCTGAAGACTACTTCACCGGCATGTTCTCCACCGCGCTGAAGGATGACGAGTTGATTACCGCGATCAGCTTTCCGATCCCCAAGCGCGCGGCCTACTTGAAGTTCAAGCAGCCAGCTTCGCGCTTTGCGCTGGTCGGCGTGTTTGTCGCGCAGACCGATGCTGGCGTGCGTGTGGCTGTCACCGGCGCGGGCAACGGCGTGTTTCGCCACAAGGGGCTGGAGGCCGCGCTGACGCAGAGCTTCACGCCACAGGCTGCCGCCGCGGTAAAGATCGACGCGAGCGATCTGAACAGCGACATCCATGCGTCCGCCGCGTACCGCGCCAACCTGATCAGCGTGCAAACCCAGCGGGCGGTGACCAAGGCGCTGGGCTGAGGTTGCCCCAGAGCACAAAAGCCCCGCGTCGTTCCACGCGGGGCTTTTTGCATGTTTCAATAGCTAAATAGTGCCACGGTCCGCATCCTCTGGTCATAGTTTGCTATAAAATAGATAGCTTTTTATGTCATTCCCTGCTACTGCCCCCCCTGCTGTTTTCACCACGATTGATGCGCTGTCCCAGGCGCTGCAGGCGGTCGGTTACTTTGCCGACCGTCGTCTTGCCACGGCCGTGTTTCTGGCGCTGAAGCTGCAACGCCCGCTGCTGCTCGAAGGCGAGCCTGGCGTCGGCAAGACCGAACTCGCCAAGGCTCTTGCCACCGTCCTGCAACGCGAGTTGCTGCGCCTGCAGTGCTATGACGGCCTGGAGCAGCGCGAGGCGCTGTATGAATGGAACTACGCCGCCCAACTGCTGCACATGCGCGCGGTCGAAGGGCGTGAGCCGTCCGATCAGGTGGAGCGTGAGGTCTACCAGGACCGTTACCTGATCCGCCGTCCGCTGCTGCAGGCCTTGCAGGCGCCCGAACCCGGCGCGGTGCTGCTGATCGACGAGGTGGATCGCGCAGACGAGCCGTTCGAGGCTTTCCTGCTGGAGTACCTGGGTGAGTATCAAGTCAGCATTCCCGAGATCGGCACGGTTCGCGCGCATGCCACGCCGGTCACCATCCTCACCAGCAACCGCACGCGTGAACTCAATGACGCGGTAAAGCGCCGCTGCCTGTACCACTGGCTCGACTACCCCGAGCGCGAACGCGAGCTTGCCATCGTGCAGGCGCAGGTACCGGGTGCCAGCAAGGCACTGTCCGAGCAGGTCGCGCTGTTTGTGGGGCGCCTGCGCAGCCAGCCTTTTGCCAACGCGTTCCAACGCGCGCCGGGCATCGCTGAAAGTGTGGAATGGGCCAAGGCGCTGGTGGCACTCGACACACTGGAGGTTGATCCGGAGGTAGTGGCCGATACGGCCGGCATCCTGTTCAAGCAGCGCGAAGATGTGGCCGCGCTCACACGCGATCTGGTGCAGGACCTGCTCAAGCCCGAAGAAGCGGCGGCCTGAGGGAATCACCATGCAACTCGGGGACGCCAGAACCGGAAAGCTGGCCAACAACATCACGGGCTTCGGCCGCGCGTTGCGGCGCGCCGGTGTGCGGCTGGACAGCACGCGCGTGGCACTGGCCCAGCAGGCAGCGATGCTGGTAGGCGTCAACAGCAAGCCGGACCTGAGCGCCGCGATGGAAGCCGTGATGGTCAGCCGCGAGCAGGACCGGTTGGTGTTCCGCGAGCTGTTTGACGCGTATTTCCGCAATCCCGAGGTGGCCAACAAACTGCTGTCGCAGCTGCTGCCCAGCGCAGAAGGCAAGGCCGAGCCCAGCAAGCGCCGGCCACGCGTGCGTGAGGCGCTGTCGCCGCAAAAGGCGTTCGGCCAGTCACAACCCAAAAAGGAAGACCAGAAGGTCGAATTCGACGCCGCCATGACGGCCAGTGATCTGGACCGCCTGAAGCATGCGGATTTCAATGCGCTGAGCGGGACCGAGTACCGCCTGGTGGAACGCCTGGCACGCGACATTGCGATGCCGGTGCCGTGCGTGGCGTCGCGCCGTACCCAGCCCGGCGCGCGCGGCGCGCGCATGCATTGGGCCGGTGTGATGCGCCACGCGGCGCGCACGGGGGGCGAGCTGATGGTCCTGCCGCGTCTGGCGCGGCGCGAGCAGCCGCTGCCCCTGCTCGTGCTGGTGGACGTGTCCGGCTCGATGGAGCGCTACGCGCGGCTGTTGCTGGCGTTTTTGCACGCGGCCACACGCGACCACGCGCGGCGCGATGTGTTCGCCTTCGGCACCCACCTGACCGATCTCACTCCCGCGTTCCGGCAGGCTGACAGCGACGCGATGCTCGCCGCCGCCAGCCTGGCCATTGAAGATTTTGCCGGCGGCACGAAACTGGGCGAATCGCTGGCCACCCTGCGCGAGCGCCATTCGCGCCGTCTGGTGGGTCGGCGCACGCTCGTGCTGGTGATCACCGACGGGCTGGATACCGGCGAGCCCGAGGAACTCTCGCGCGAGCTGGCGTGGCTGAAGCGGCGCAGCAAGCGGCTGCTTTGGCTCAACCCGCTGCTGCGCTTCGATGGCTACGCCCCGACTGCCCGCGGGGCCGCGGTGCTGCACAGCCAGGCCCATGGCATGCTGGCCGTACACAACCTCAGCCGGTTACAAGATTTGGCGGCAAGTCTTGCAGCCGTCATGAAAAACTGAAACAGAAAGAAGTTCCCCATGGATATGCAAGGAAGCCGCCAGCTCGCGGTGACGCAACAACAGGCGTGGGAAGCGCTGAACGACCCCGAGGTGCTGAAAACCTGCATCCCCGGTTGCGACAAGGTCGAGGCCACCGGCGAGAACCAGTACGCCATCGGGATGGCGCTGAAGATCGGTCCGGTATCGGCCAAGTTCGCCGGCAAGATCGCGCTCAGCGACATCGTGCCACCGCACAGCTACAACATCGCGTTCGACGGGCAGGGCGGCGTGGCAGGACACGGCAAAGGCTCGGCTGCGGTCAAGCTGGAGCCCAACGATCAGGGCTGCAACATGACGTATGTGGTCAACGCGCAGGTCGGCGGCAAGATCGCGCAGATGGGCCAGCGGCTGATTGACGGCGTGGCGAAGTCGATGGCCGAGGACTTCTTCAAGCGTTTCGACGACGAGATGCAGCGTCGCTACCCGGCTGCCTATGCCGCAGCAGATGCTACTAAAAATGTAGCAACAAATGACCAATCGGAGCGGACATCAGGCGAAAAAGGCTTCAAAATTCCGGTTTGGGCCTGGGTGGTGGGCGCAGCGGCCTTGGCATTGGCGGTATGGCTGCTCAGGTAGTCACGGACACGCCCACCGATTGCGCCGCGACGGGACGCCTGCGGCGCCGCAGTGTCCTGGCGTTCGGCGTGGCTGGCGTGGCGGGTTTTGGCGCAACATCGGCACAGCCCCCGCCCAACGCCGTGGCGCAGTTCCCCGTCAAACCCATCACTTTGATCGTGCCGTGGCCTGCGGGCGGCGCCACGGATATCTCGATGCGCATCCTGGGTGACATTGCGGGCCGGCAGTTGGGTCAGCCAGTTGTCGTGGAGAACCGGCCGGGTGCGGCCGGCACCTTCGTCGCGCCGGCGCGGCGCAGCGCCGCACCGGACGGCTACACGATCGGGCCATTGCCGCTCACGCTCTACCGCTTTCCGTTTCTGCAGCGGGTCAGCTGGGACCCTTTGCGCGACATTGCGCCCGTGATCCAGATCTCGGGGGTCACGTTTGGCATTCTGGTACCTGCCGAAAGCCCGTTTCAGACCCTGCCGGACCTGGTCGCCTGGGCGCGCGCCAACCCCAAGCGATTGACGGTCGGTTCCACCGGAATCGGCACCACCGCGCATCTGGCCATGGAAGAGATCATGGCCGCGGAGGGCGTGAGCTACATCCACGTGCCCTACAAAGGCACTGCCGACCAGATGCTGGCGGTTGCCAGCCAGACCTTGATGGCGGGCGTCAATTCCACCGGCTTCGCACCCTATGTGGAAAGCGGCAAGCTTCGCCTGCTGGCGGTTTTCAGCCCGCAGCGCAGCAAACGCTGGCCCAACGTGCCGACCCTGAAAGAACTGGGCTATGCCCATGCGGTTCATACATCGCCCTATGGCATCGGCGCACCGGTCGGCGTCGACCCGCTGATTGTGAAAAAACTGCACGACGCGTTCAGGACAGCGATGTTCGACCCGCAGCACCTGCAGGAGATCGCCCGTTACGACCAGGAGCCCGCGTATCTCGGTACGGCAGACTATGCACGCCAGGTGCAGGAGGTCTCAGCGCGCGAGCGGCTGCTGTTGACCCGGTTGGGATTGGCGATCACGCCACCGAAGGCAGAGTAGCGGCATGCAGTCGGCACCGAGCACCTTGCCAAGCACCCACTCACCGGTACTGAGCTGCCGCGACGTGCACAAGAGCTTTGGCCCGACGGCGGCGCTGGCGGGGGTTTCCCTGACGGTGAACCCGGGCGAGTTGGTCGCGCTTCTGGGGCCCAACGGCGCCGGCAAATCCACGCTGTTCCAGATTCTCACCGGCTTGTTCGTGGCCGATGCCGGCCACGTAGAGGTGCTGGGCGCCGACATGCGGCGTGACCCGGTGTCAGCCCTCGCACGGCTCGGTGTTGTGTTCCAACAAATGGCGCTGGACCTGAACCTGTCGGTGCGCGCCAACTTGCGCTTCCATGCGGACTTGCATGGTTTGCCGCGCCGGCTGTCGGCACCGCGCATGGAGCAGATGCTGGCTGAATTTGGTCTTACTCCCAAGGCGGACGCACCGGCGCGCAGCCTGTCGGGCGGCAACCGGCGCAAGGTCGAGTTGTTGCGCGCGTTGCTGCATGAACCTCAACTGCTGCTAATGGACGAAGCCACCGTGGGCCTCGATCCCTCGTCGCGCGTGCAACTGCTCGATGAAGTACTGCGGCTGACGCAGTCCCGGGGTCTGGGTGTGCTGTGGGCCACGCATCTGGTAGATGAAGCCGAGCGAGCCCACCGCATCGTCGTGTTGAACAAGGGCAAGATCATGTTTGACGGGCTGGCCGCCGACCTGTGTGACCAACAGGGCGAGCACAACCTTGAGGCCGCGTTTTTGCGACTGACGGGAGACGCCAGATGAACGGCACGCAGCACTACAGGTGTAGCGGTCGATGAGCGTGTTCATGCGCATCCGGCTCGTGCCACGTGGACTGGCGATTGGGCTGGTGACGTTGGCCGCTTTCGGGTCAGCGTGCGCGCGCGAACTCACCATTGGCCTGCTCTCGGCGGCTGACGATGAGCGTTACAGCGTGCAATCGCTGGAAAAGAGCTACCCGGATTGGCCCGGAGGCCGCGCGGCGCACGCCGTCGCGATGGCGCTGGACGACGCCAGTTTCACTCTGCAGGCAGCGGGGTGGTCCAAGACCCGGGTGGTTGCCGTGGAGGCCCCGGACACGGCGGGTGTGCCGGGCGCTGTACAGGCGCTGCTCAAGCAAGGGGTTCGCCTTATCGTGCTCGAACTTCCCGCAGCCGCGGTGGTTCAGGCGGTGGCAGCGGCCCGCGGCAAGGACGCGGTGTTGATCAATGCCGCTGCTCCGGAAGATGCGTTGCGTGCAGCACAATGCGCGCCCCATCTGTTGCATACCCTGCCCAGCCACGCCATGCAGGCAGATGCGTTGGCGCAGGCACTCGTTGCGCGCAAATGGACCAAGCCAATCGTGCTGCACGGGCCGGGGCCTGACGACCAGCTGCTGCTGGCGGCTTTTGCCCGCAGCGCCAGGCGATTTGGGTTGAAGCCGGTGGCGCAGCGCGCGTTCAAGCTGTCCAACGACCCGCGTGAACGCGAGCTCGGCAACGTCCGCCTGCTCACGGCCAATGCGGATTACGATGTCGTCATGGTGCTCGATGCAGCGGGCGAGTTCGCGCGCGATTTGCCGTTCAGGTCGCTCCTGCCCCGACCCGTGGTGGGCAGCGGCGGGCTCACTGCGCAGGCGTGGAGCGGCTGGTACGAACGCTACGGCGCCCCCCAACTCAACCGGCGTTTCTTCAAGCGCAGCGGCCGTGCCATGACGAGCTACGACTGGGCCGCGTGGACGGCTGCGACGGCGATCGCAGAACTGGTCTCGCGTGATGCCAAGGCCGGCTTCGCCCAACAACTCAAGGCGCTGAAGCAGGGCGATGTGACGATTGACGGCTACAAGGGCCGGAGCCTGTCGTTTCGCGCGTGGGACGGGCAACTGCGCCAGCCGCTGCTGCTGGTGCATGGCAACGGCCTGGCCGACACTGCGCCGGTGGAGGGCTTCCTGCACCCGCGCACGACGCTGGATACGCTGGGCTTCGACGCAGCTGAAACCGGGTGCAAGACGCCATGAACGCGGCCCATGCCCTTCGAGCCATGGCCGCCGTGGTGGGCCGCGAGGCCAACAGCTTCGCGCGTCAGCCGGGGCGCCTGTTTTCGGCGCTGGTGCGTCCGTTGCTCTGGTTGCTGGTATTTGCCGCGGGTTTCCAGAACGTGTTTGGCGTGGCCATTGCACCGCCGTACGAAACGTACATTGAATACAAGGTCTACATCATGCCGGGACTGCTCGGCATGATTGCCCTGTTCAACGGCATGCAGAGTTCGCTCGCCATGGTGTATGACCGCGAGATGGGCGTCATGCGGCTGCTGCTCACCGCGCCATTGCCGCGCGCGTGGATTCTGGCTTGTAAGCTGGCTGCGGGCTCCTTGTTGTCGTTTCTGCAGATGCTGGTTTTCCTGTTGGCCTGCTGGTTGTTTGGGATTGATCTGCTGCCTGTCCATGTGCTGCTGGCGCTCCCTGTGTTTTTGCTGGCGGCGCTGATGCTGGGCGCGGTGGGGCTGGTCTTGTCGGTGTATGTGAAGCAACTGGAGAATTTTGCCGGCACCATGAACTTTGTCATTTTCCCGATGTTCTTCATCAGCACGGCGCTCTACCCCCTGTGGAAGCTGGAAGAGTCCGGCGCGCAGGTGGTGCACTGGCTGGCGCGCTTCAATCCCTTCACCCACGCGGTCGAGGCAATGCGGTTCGCGCTGTACGGTCAGGCGCAGAAGGACAGCCTGCTCGTCGTGGCGGGCTGTGCCGTGCTGTTTTTCGGCGTGGCTCTCTGGGGCTACGATCCCCAGCGGGGTATGGCCCGGCGTCCAGCAGGCGGAGGGCCTCCATGAAGTATTTTCCGGGGCTATCGGCACTGAACCGATCGCCGCAAAACCGCGCCCTGCCGATTGAGCCGCTCTGGTTTGAGTGGCTTGCGCTCGTTGGGCTCTTTGCGTTTGCCTCCTGGTTGCTGGGTGTGCAGGGGGTCTGGCTGCTGTTGCTCCGGTCCGACCCAACCGGTATCACATTCGTCATCATCGTGGTGTTTGTGGCTTCCACGCTCTGGACGGGGGCCCGCGCGCGCGAACTGTCCAGCCAGCGCGCTTTGCTGCAGGCGGCTTCCACACGGCAACCGCAGTCGTGGGGCGCGGCGCATGGATGGGCGGCGGAGTATTGGGCCGACCTGACGGCGGCGCCGCGCGACTCCGGCGCTCCGCTTGACATGCTGCTGGAGCGCACCCATGGGCCTCATTCCACCGCCTGGTGGGTCAACGGTATCCAGCTCAAGCTCGGGTTGCTTGGCAAGGTCATCGGGTTCTCGATCCTGGCGCTGCAAATCGGGCAGATGCAGAATTTTGATGCTTCCCAGTCCCAGGAACTGCTGCGCAGTCTGACGACAGGTCTGGGTGTGGCGCTGTTGACCACCATGGTCGGGCTGGTCGGCAACATCCTGCTGGGCTTGCAACTGACGCGGCTGGACCGCTTTGCCGATGACCTGGTGGTGCAGGCGCAGCGCCACGGATTGCGGATCTCATCCAAACAGCCGGATTGAGCCATGCGCCGCCGCAACATCTCGCGCGAACCCGAGGTCGATCCCTTCTATGACATGTTGTTCAACATGCTGATCGCGTTCGTTTTCTGCTTCATCATCGCGTTGCTGGCCATGAACCCCAAGGCGCTGAAGGCCGGTGACATTCCTGCGAAAGCGGAATACATCCTCACGCTGTCCTGGCCTGACTTCGATCCGAACGATATCGATGCGTGGGTGCAGGGGCCATCCGGTGATGTGGTCTGGTACCGGGCGCGCGAAGCGGGTCTGATGCACCTGGATCGGGACGATCGCGGCGTGTCCAATGACACCATCCTCGTGAACGGGCGGAAGGTAGTGAACCCGCTCAACCAGGAAGTGATCACCATTCGCGGGATCCAGCCCGGCGAGTACATCGTCAACGCCCACTACTTCGAATCGAAAGACGTGGATTCGAAAGACCCGAAATCCGGCCAACCGGTGGAGGCGAGCCTTTCCGTCGTCAAGGTCAATCCGCGCGCCGAAGTGGCTTACTACGGCCAGCAAATCCTGGCCCGTAGGGGCGTGGAGGCAACGATGGTCCGTTTTTCCGTGCTGCCCGACGGCAGTATCGGCAACATCAATACAGTGGCCAAACAACTGGTGAAACAACAATGAAAAAACCGACACCTTGGCGCGGGTTGCACCGGCCACACCGAGTCTTGCGCGAGCGGTCGCACGTGGCATCAAACCCGCCGGAGTGCTGGGCGGTCGCCAGAGGAGAGGTGGCATGACGCTCGCGATCATCCTGGCTTACTCAGTCTTGCTGCTGCTGCTGGCGTTGGCATTGCTGTGGTCGCACTGGCCGCGCTGGCTCAAGGCCCTGCTGGCGGTTTCGGTGACAGCTTTCCATTTTTTTGGCTTTGGCGCTGTGCATGGCCTGCTGGGCGTCCCGAGCCCTGACAACCTGCCCGAACGGTTCGTGATGCTGGCAGCCGTGGTGGACGAGCCTACGCAAAAGTCCGCCGGGTCGCTGTACCTGTGGATCAACCCGCTGATTGAGGGCAAGGCGTTGCTCGCGCCGCGCGCCTACAAGCTGCCGTACAGCCGTGAACTGCATGAACAGATCAACGATGGCATCAAGAAAGGCCGGGATGGCGTGAGCCAGATGGGGACTGCCGAGGTCAAAGTGGGCGCTGGCCGCGGGCTGGGCTGGTTGAGCCCCGGCAACGACGAGCAGGAGATCAAGATTCGCGATCTGCCTGTGCCCCAGTTGCCGGAGAAATGATGCGCTACGCACTTGCCAGCCTGGTCCTGACCACACTGCTGGCGGCATGTGGCAGTCGGACAAATGAGGAGCCACTGTTCCCGCTCGAGCAGGGTCGAAGCTGGAGCTACCGGACGGTCACCACGCTTGGAGATGTTGGCACTGCGCCGAGCCGTGAGAGTCTGACGCTCACGGTTCGGGGCAGCGATGCCATTGAGGGCGCGCCAGCCTGGCGCCGGCGCAGCAGCAGCGGCGTGGAGTACTGGCTTCGCAGTGATGCCACAGGGATCTTCAGAGTCGCCAGCAAAGGTCCGCTGGACCGGGACCCTTTGATCGACGCAACGCCGCGCTATGTCTTGCGCAAGCCGTTCGTGGTCGGTACCCAGTGGCAGGCCAACACCACGTCGTATGTGCTTCAGCGGCGCAACGAGTTCCCGCGCGAATTGCGGCACTTGACGCGCTACAAGACGCTGCCGATGAGCTACCGCATCGATGCGGTTGACGAGCGCGTGGTCACGCCGGCGGGGGATTTCAAGGATTGTTTGCGCGTGCTGGGGCAGGCTGAAATCCGGCTCTACGTGGACGAGGCCTTTGCCTGGCGCGACGTGCCCCTGATCACGCGCGAGTGGTACTGCCCAGGTGTTGGATTGGCCAGGTTGGAGCGAAATGAGCCCTCGCCGACCAAATTCATTCTGGGCGGCACCGTAACAATGGAGCTGACCGCATGGCGCTAGGCTTCGGAGCGGGTGTTCCGAACTGGATACGGCACGGGGTTGCCTTGCTGGCACTGCTGGTTCTGGCGATCACCGGCGCCCACGCAGGCACGCTGACCAAGTCTGATCTTGAGCGCATGTTTGCACCTGCGCTGACGGTGGGGGAGCGCAACGCCAACTTGCCGGTGTGGCCACTTTTCGCGCGGGAAGGGCCCAAACTGACTCTGCGCGGCTATGTCTTCGAATCCATCGATCTGGAGCCCGTGCGGGGATATGCCGGCAAGCCCATCAACCTGTTGGTTGCGATCGACCCGGCTGGAAAATTCCTGGATGTAAGGCTGATTTCCCACAAAGAACCCTTGTTCATGAGCGAGGCAGGAACAGATTTGCTGGCCCGTTTTGCCGATCAGTACAAAGGCCTGACGATTCACCACAGCATCGAGATCTTCGGCCCGAAGTCGCGCACCAGTCGCGATGAGACTTCCGCCGCATTGCACGGCGTGGCTGCGGGAACGGTGACGGTGAAAGCCATGGACCTGAGCATCATGGAGTCAGCCATGTCGGTGGCGCGGGCCCAGCTGGACGCGAATGGCAATGGCGCGCCTGCCACCGCTCGCCAGCAAGGCGGAGGATCTGCGACGCGGCGCATGGCCGAGCGCCGCAGCGAAATGGACTGGGCCGAACTGAACGGCAAGCGCCTGGTGCAGAGCCTGGTGTTGACGCGTGGCCAGATCGAACGCGCATTTGCAGGAACACGGGCCGAGGGGAACGACAAAGTGGCGGCCAGCCAGCCAGACCAGACAGCCGTTGAGCTCCATGTGGCGCTGGTCAGCGTGCCGCAGATCGGATTGAATCTGCTCGATACGCCCGGCTGGCGGCAACTCAGCGCGAACTTGCGTCGCGCCAGCCAGGCGGTTCTCGTGACCGAGGGCGGGCCGCTGTCAAAAATGGCGTATGAAAGCCAGCGCGTGCAGACAGCCATCCCCTTTGTCTTGCGCCAGGGCGGACGTGAGCTCAACCTGCGGTCGATGGCCTACGACAATGGGTTGGCCGTACCAGGCTATCCGCAAGACAGGCGTGCACATTTCCTGCTGGTGGACAGCGCCACCCCGCTCGACCCCGCGCAGCCTTTCGATCTGAGCTTTCGCCTTGGGCGTCGGTATGGCAGCTTTGCCGCGCAGGTGGCTGAGGCAAGTTTTCCGCTTGGCTACGCGTTGCCCGATGCCCCAGCATTGATTGCTGCCTCTTACGAACCCGCCTGGGTCGCGAGCTGGCGGCAGCGCATCTGGGAGATCGGCGTCCTGGTGGCAGGGCTTGCCGTGCTGGTGGTGGCATTGGCGCGGCAGCAGTGGCTCAGCGCGACCCAGCAACGGCTGCAGGTTTTCCGGGTGGGCTACCTGCTTTTCACACTGGGATTCATCGGCTGGTTTGCCCAAGGGCAGCTGACCATCATCAACATCACATCGTCGCTGGAATCACTGGCTTCGGGTCGCGACCTGGGCTTTTTGCTGTCCGATCCGATGACGGTGTTGCTGTGGGGCTTCGTGCTGGTGACACTGTTCATCTGGGGGCGAGGTACGTTCTGCGGTTGGCTGTGCCCGTTTGGTGCCCTGCAGGAATTGATCAGTCTGGTGGTGCGGCGTCTGGGTTTTCGTCCGACCCGCTTGCGCACCGCGTTGGACGCACGCCTCAAATGGGTCAAGTACGGTGTACTGGCGACGATTGTCGTGACGCTGTTTGCAGCGCCTCAACTGGCCGAGAGCGCGGTCGAAATCGAACCCTTCAAAACGGCCATCAGCTCTTATTTCCAGCGCGATTGGCCCTATGTGGCATGGGCGGTAGTCTGCCTGGCGCTGAGCGTCATGGTCTATCGCGGGTACTGTCGCTACATCTGCCCGTTGGGGGCGGCACTCGCCGCTACCGACGTGTTGCGCCGCTGGGCGTGGATTCCCCGCCGTGCCGAATGCGGTACACCGTGCCAGAGTTGCCGTCACCGCTGCGAGTACCAGGCGATAGAGCCGATTGGCAAGGTGGACTACAGCGAGTGTTTCCAATGCCTCGATTGCGTGGCCATTCACCAGGACGAGCAGCGCTGCCTTCCTTTGATTCAGCAGCGCAAGCCTGGCCAGCGCGTAATTCCGGTCACGGTGGTGGACGCCACATGACGCCCGACATGCGCCGCCGGCAAGTCTTGCGAGTCACGCTCGGTCTCGGGGCCAGCTTGGCCCTTTCGCGCGCTGGCAGCGCAGAGCCGCCGCTGCAGTGGCGCGAGCGCGCGCTCATCGGCTTTGGCACGAGCTTGAGTTTGCGTGCGGCGCACCGCGAGGCCTGGCGAGTGGACGCCGGTCTGGACGCCGCTATTCGGGCGATCCGCCATGTCGAGCGCCAGATGAGTCTGTTTGACGAACACAGCGCGTTGCGTCAGCTCAACCAGCACGGCTTGCTGCGCAACCCGGACGTCCATCTGTCGCAGGTGTTGACGCTGGCGGGCCATATCGCATCGCGCAGCGGCGGTGCCTTTGACGTCACCATGCAGCCGCTGTGGAACACCTGGGCCGCTGCCCAACGCGAAGAGCGATTGCCCAGTGCCACAGAAATCAGGCGCGCGCATAGCCGGGTCGACTGGCGTGCCGTGCGGGTGGAAGAAAGCGCCATCACGCTGGCGCGTCCCGGCATGGCCATTTCACTCAACGGCATCGCACAAGGTTACGCCGCAGATCTGGCGCGCGCCAGACTGCAGGCGTTCGGGATTGAACATGCCTTGCTCGATACGGGCGAGTGGTCGCCGCTGGGCCAGGGGCCGGAAGGCGCGCCCTGGACACTGGCGCTGGACCCGGATAGCCGAAGCGGTGTTGCCCGGCAGGTGCGGCTGGTTGGCGACGGGCGCGCCATCGCCACTTCGTCGGATGCGCACACGGTTTTCAGCGATGACCGCCGGCACCATCACATCATGGATCCGCGGACCGGCTACTCGCCGGCGACCTGGTCTTCTGTCACCGTCGCTGCGCCATCCTGTGCGCTGGCCGATGGCTTGACCAAAGTCATGTTCATGGCCACGGCGCCCCAGGCGATGGGGTTGGCCCGTCAATGGGGCGTGGACGTTTTGCTTGTTGCCAAAACCGGACACTGGCAGGCCAGTCGGGGGATGCCGCTGCGCCGGGTGTGACGTGGCGGCGCTACCGGTTCCGTGTGGGTTTGTACCATTTTGAGAATTTGGTAAGCAGAGTTCCTCAACTTAGGGTTTCGCCTAGGGGGGCAGCGAGGTTCCGGTTCAAGAATCCTCCTGCCTGAGAGGCAAATCCACAAACAGTAGGAGACAAACCGTGAAGATATCGCTCAAACCCGTTGCGCTGGGGCTCTTGCTGTGCCTCGCCGGCGCTGCCAGTGCTCAAAACTGGCCCGTCTATGGTGGCGACACCGGCAACACCCGGTTCAGCCAGTCCACTCAAATCAACGCCTCGAACGTCGACAAATTAAAGGTTCAGTGGGCGCTTCAGCTGGGCACGCTGCGCTCGCAGGAGTCCACGCCAATCCTGGTGGGCGACACGCTCTACGTCACCTCGTCTTTCGGTCCCAAGAACCTCTTTGCCGTGAACGCGAAGACCGGTGAAGTGAAATGGCGCTATTCGCCTGAGGTGCCAAAGGGCATCGATCAGTTCGCTTGCTGCGACGTGAACAACCGTGGCGTGGCGCATGCCGACGGCAAAATTTTCGTGGGCCGCCTGGACGCCCATGTGGCGGCGGTAGACGCCAAAACGGGCAAAGAACTGTGGGCCACCAAGATCGTTGACTACACGCAGGGATCGGTGATTACTTCGCCGCCCACGCTCGTCAAGAACCTCGTGATCACGGGCTTTGGCGGCGGTGAGTACGGCGCACGTGGCGCCATCGTGGCGCTGGATCAGGCGACCGGCAAGGAAGTCTGGCGCACCAGCACAGTACCGCAGGCAGGCGAGCCCGGTGGTGACACCTGGAAGGGCGATTCCGGCAAGTACGGTGGCGCTGTGGCCTGGCACATCGGCTCGTACGATCCGAAGCTCAACCTCGTGTACTACGGCACCAGCAATCCGGCACCATGGTCTGCATCGGTGCGCGGCAATGACAGCTCTGACATCGGCAAGTTCAGCAACCTGTACTCGGCTTCAGTGCTGGCACTCAATGCCGATACCGGCAAGATCACCTGGCACTACCAGTTCACGCCGCATGACGCGTGGGACTATGACGGTGTAAACGAACTCGTGTTTGCCGACCTGCCGTTTGACGGCAAGAAGGTTCCCGTCATCATGCAGGCCAACCGCAATGGCTTTTTCTATGTCATTGACCGGGCCAGCGGCAAGCTGTTGTCGGCCAAGCAGTACGTCAATGGCGTGAACTGGGCCACCGGCATCGACCTGAAAACCGGCGCACCGATCGAAACGGCGGGCAACGTGAAGCGTCCTGGCTTCAAGCGCAAGGCGTCTGATGTGTGTCCCAACCTGATTGGCGCCAAGAACTGGATGCCCATGAGCTACGACCAGAAGTCGGGCCTGGTGTACATCCCGACCATGAACCTGTGCATGGACATGGAAGGCATTCAGGCTGACTACAAGCGTGGCGCGTTCTACCTCGGTGTCAACTTTGACCTGGCCAAAGTCGGCGCTGGCGGGCACATGGGCGGTGTCAAGGCCTGGGACCCGGTCAAGCAGCAGGAAGTCTGGTTCAACAAGGATGAATTGCCTTTCACCGGCGGCATGTTGAGCACGGCGAGTGGACTGGTGTTCCACGGTGACATCAAGGGCTGGTTCAAGGCGCTGGATGGCAAGACTGGCAAGACCCTCTGGAAATTCAACGCAGGTTCCGGTATCAGCGCTGCACCCATGACCTACACCCTGGATGGCAAGCAGTACATCGCAGTGGTGTCGGGTCGCACGCTGTCCATCCCCGCTTTCTTTGGCCCGCTGGGCGAGAAGATGGTGGACGCAAGTCCTGAAGGCGGCACGCTGTACGTGTTCGCCGTTAACTGATCCAGGGAGCCAGAGCCCATGACGATTCGCGGCACGATCAAGCGCTGTGTGTTGGCCGTGGCTTGCGCGGCGGGCGCCTTGATGGCGCCCGCCACCGCAGCCGAGGCGTTGCGCGTGTGCGCCGATCCTGACAATCTGCCATTCAGCAAAGCGGAAGGGCCCGAGCGCGGCCTGTACGTCGAGCTGGCTGAAATGGTGGGCAAACGTCTGGGCTCTCAGGTGGAGTATGTGTGGTGGCTGACCTACAACCAAAGGCGGGCACTGCGCAACACGATTCTTCAGGATGGTTGCGACGCCTACTTTGCGCTGCCCGCTGATGCGGAGTACAAGCTGCGGGGCCTGCAGCGCAGCAAGGCTTTCATCGATGTCAGCTACGCGGTGGTCGCACCACCCACATTCAATTTCAGCGGATTGCCCGACCTGAAGGGCAAACGCATCGCCGTGCTGCACGGCTCACCGCCCAACATCATGCTGGCGCGAGCCGACGGCTTCACCACGGTCAGTTTTCGCGAGCAGGACGAAGCGCTGGATGCCCTGGCCAAAGGCGAGGCTGACGTGGCGCTGCTCTGGGGCCCGAGTGCGGGCTACGAAAATCTGAAACGCTTCCAGGGCCGCTGGCGCGTCACGCCGGTCTCGGGCGACGGCATGGGTGGCCAGATGGCCGTCGCCGTGCGTCGCGGCAAGGACGAACTGGCCCTGGGGATTGATCGGGCACTGGCTGAACTGGCGCCTGAGATTGCCAAGCTGGCCGACAAGTATGGCTTCCCACGCAGCAAGCCCGTGCAGCTTGCCCGGGCCGCGGCGGCTGAGCCGCCGGCGCTGGTGCAAGCCCGAACTGTTCGGATGGGTTTTGTTGCCACGGCTGATGCTTCGAAAACCGTGACGGTCGCGGCCACCTCCAAGCCGGCGGGCGACAAGGTTGATCTGGCCGCTGGCCAATCGCGCTTCAACGACATTTGTTCGCATTGTCACGGCACCAACGGCGCGAGCCCGGTGAGCGAGCGCGATTTGCGGCGACTGAAAGCCCGTTACAAGGACGTCTGGCGCGAGACGGCGATAACCACCATCAAGAATGGCCGTTCGGATGCCGGCATGCCAGCCTGGAAGACCACTTACGGCGACAAGGAAATCGAGGAACTCCTCGCGTTCCTGTCCACCATTCAGCGCTAGCGACCGGGCCTGTCGGGTCGCCGCATAAAAAGTACAGCCCTGCGTAAAATGACGGACGTCGGGGCGGGGTCGACCCCGTGCGACCTGTGCACACGTTCGCGCGCCTGGCCTGATACTTGAAAGGAACCGCTGTGGAAAACCTCGACGTCATGGTGTTGCGCACCTTGCGCGACTGGCGCAGCGCTGGCAAGCGCGCGCTGCTGGCCACGGTCGTTCGCACGTGGGGATCATCACCGCGACCCATCGGCTCCATCATGGCGCTGTGCGAGGATGGCACGGTTGTCGGCTCGGTATCGGGCGGCTGCATTGAAGACGACCTGATCTACCGCTTTACGCGTGCCTACGCCCAGCCATTGGCCGGGTCTTCCTTGCCCCCGATGCCAGACCCTGCCACGGGTGTTGCCGATCCCCAGGACATTCCTGCAGGACCGCCTGGCTTCGTGAAGTACGGCATCACCGCCGACGAGGCACATCGCTTCGGCCTGCCGTGTGGCGGGACGCTGGAACTGCTCCTCGAATACGACCCTGACCCTGCCAGCCTGGATGCGCTGGTGCAGGCGTTGGAAAAAGGCAAGCTCATGCAGCGCACCGTTCGCCTGGCCGACGGCGCCGCCACCCTGGTCGAGGCGGCAGCGCCGGCCGATCTCAGCGTCAACGCCACGCACCTGGTCAACACCTTCGGCCCCGAGTACCGCATGCTGCTGATCGGCGCGGGCCAGCTGACCGAGTATCTGGCCACCATGGCGCTCTTCAGCGGCTTCGCCGTCACTGTGTGCGACCCGCGCGAAGAGTACCGGGGCGCGTGGAGCGTGGCAGGTGCCACTGTCGTGGCCGACATGCCCGACGATGTGGTCACCGCCTTCAAGCCCGACCGGCGCAGCTGCGTGGTCGCGCTCACGCACGACCCCAAACTTGACGACCTGGCGCTGCTGGAAGCGCTCAAGACCGACGCCTTCTACGTGGGTGCCATCGGCAGCCGGCGCAACAACGACGCGCGGCACCAGCGCATGATCGAGCACTTCGAGCAGACCGATGAGAGCCTGGCGCGGCTGCGCGGCCCGATCGGCATCTACATCGGCAGCAAGACCCCGCCCGAGATTGCGGTAAGCGTGATGGCCGAGATCCTTGCTGTCAAGAACGGCGTGGCCCTGCCGCGTGACATGGACGTGGCCCACGCCAAGAACGACCGCGCCATCAGCGCGAACGATCCCGGCGATCTGGTGTGCGGCGTGCCCGTAAAGACAAGACTCTGAGCGCGTAGTGGCCGCTGAAGGCGAACTGGTGCTGATGCCGGGCTGCAACGCACAGGTTGCTAGCGCGACCACACGCGAGGCAATCCAGGAGGCGGCGGCGTCTTGCTGTGAATGTCAGTTTTTTTGACTGATTGTGCCTCTGGTCCGCTCCCAGTGGGCACTATTTGCTACAAAAATAGTAGCGACGATTCTACGAAAAACAACAGGAGATCGCCATGCAAAATCCATCCCGCCGCCATCTTGTGCAGGCCGGCGCCACGTTCGCGGCTCTGGGGGCGCTCCCCGGCGCGGTGCTGGCAGCGATGGGGCCGAACGACAAATTTGACCTGTTGATCCGCAACGCCAACGTGCTCGACCCGAGCCAGAATCTCTCGGGCAAGCGCGATATCGGCATTCGCTACGGGTTGATCGAGGCCGTCGAGGCCACCATTGCGCCGGAACGTGCATTGCGGGTGATGGATGCGGGCGGCAAGCTCGTCACGCCGGGGTTGATTGACCTGCACGCCCACACGTATCCCTACGGCTCGGCCATCGGCATTCCGGCCGATGAACTGGTGGCGCACCAGTGCACCACCACCGTGGTGTCGGCTGGCGATGCGGGCGCCAACAACTTCGCCGGGTTCCGCCGCTTCGTGGTGCCCGGGTCCCGTACCCGCCAGTTTGCGTTCGTGCACATTGCCGTGGCGGGCCTGGCCGGTTTCCCGGTGCCGGAGCTTTTCAATATCGACTACGCGCAGGTGGACGTGGCTGCGCGCGCCGTGGCCGAAAACGCCGACATGGTGCTGGGCGTCAAAGTACGCATGAGCGAGAACGTGATTGCGCGCCACGGACTCGAGCCACTCCGGCGCGCCATTGCAGCCTGCGAGCGCTCGGGCGTGCCAGCCAAGGTGATGTGCCACATTGGCGGCGTGGCCGACACCGCGCTGATGTCGCAGATTCTGGATTTGCTGCGCCCTGGCGATGTGCTGACCCACTGCTACTCGGGCGCGCCCAATGTTGCCGGGCAGGGGACCAACATCGTGCAGGACGGCAAGCTGCTGCCGGCGGCACTGGCGGCCAAGCGGCGCGGCGTGCTGTTTGACATCGGGCACGGCGGTGGCAGCTTTGACTACACCATCGCCGAGGTCGCCATAGCGCAGGGATGCCCGCCCGACACCATTTCGTCGGACATCCATGTGTTCTCGGGCAACACGCCGGGCATGCCGTATCTGCCGTGGGTGATGAGCAAGCTGATCGGCCTGGGCTTCACACTGCCCGAGGTCGTCACCATGGCCACGGCAACGCCGGCGCGCGTGATCAGCCGCATTCCCAAGCACGGCACGCTGCAGATCGGCGCGCCGGCGGATCTGTCGATCCTGGAGGTGGTTGAAGGCGCGGTGTCGTTTGTTGACACGCGCAACAACAAGCGTGAGGGCAAGGTGTACCTGCGTCCCGCAGGCACGGTGGTGGCGGGCGTGGCGTTTGGCCGGCCGTACCAGGCGCCATTTACTGTCCGGTAGTGGTTTTTTGAATCAAATCACCGCGTGGTCGGCGTCCACTGGTCTTATTTAGCTATCAATAACATGGCACTCTTGATGCCCGCCACGGTCAGCAGCAGCGAGCCGGCCAAGTGCAGCACGGCGGTTCCGCCGGCCAGTGCGTAACGCTGCTGCTGCAACATGCCGACCACTTCCGCTGAAAACGACGAGAACGTGGTCAACGCGCCCAGAAAGCCGGTGACCAACGCCAGCCGCCACATTGGGTCGATGTGCGGCATCGCCTGGAACACCGCGACACACACCCCCACCAGGTAGCCGCCGATCAGGTTGGCGGCCAGCGTGCCCCAGGGCATCAGGCCCGGCAGGGCGGTAGCCGGGTTGAGCCACAGGCCCAGACCCCAGCGGGCGAGGGCGCCGATGCTGGCACCCAGGCAGATGGCAAACACGGCAAGCATGGTTCAAGGCGCCTCGTTGGACAATACAGGCATGACTGTACCCGCCACCCCAGCCCCCGCCGATGCCGGCGGCACACCCTCGTCGCGCCGCACGCTGTCCGGCCAGTCGGCCGCCGAGGTGGCCGGGCTGTTGCAGCGCGCCGCGCCCGTCGCAACGCTGGGCGTCGTCATGCTGGACACCTGCTTTCCACGGCCGCGCGGCGACATCGGCAGTGCGCTGACGTTTACGCTGCCGGTCAATCAGCGCGTGGTGCGCAGCGTCTGGCCCGCCAAGGTGGTGCAGTCGGCGGCCGGGCTGCGCGCGGGCCGCGTGGTGCCGGCTTTTGTGTCGGTGGTGCGGGCGCTGGAGCGCGAAGGCGCCCGGGCCATCACCACCAGTTGCGGCTTCCTCGTGCTGCTGCAAAAGGAGCTGCAGGCTGCGGTCAAGGTGCCAGTCATCACGTCGAGCCTGATGCTGCTGCCTCGCCTGCTCAAGGTACAGGCCCGGGTGGGTGTGCTCACCATCAGCGCACGCAGTCTCGGGCCCGACTACCTGCGCGCGGCGGGCGTGCCGCGCGAACGGCTGGGCGATGTCGTGGTGCAAGGGGTGGACCCCGCCGGTGAATTTGCCAAGTGCGTCCTGGGCAATCAGCCCGAGATGGACCTGGACAAGGCCCGTGACGACGTGGTGGCCGCTGCGCTGGCCCTGAAGGCTCGCGATCCCACGCTGACCGACGTGGTGCTCGAATGCACCAACATGCCGCCGTACCGCGCTGCGGTGGAGGCGGCCACGGGCCTGAAGACCTGGTGCCTGCTGGATGATGAGCGGCTGTTCAAGCCATTTGGCCTGACGCCGTCGCAGGCAGTAGCGCTGGCGCCAACTGAAGTGGCGCCCCGTTAGACAGAGGCCGCAACCGAGCTGTGTCTACTTTTCCTTGCCCATCACCAGATCCGGCACGATGGTCACGATCTCCGGGAACACGGTGATCAGGCCGATGCAGACCACCAGGCACAGGAAGAACGGAATCGCGGCGCGGGCGATCACATTACTGTCCTTGCCGGTCATGTTCTGCAGCACAAAAAGATTGAAGCCCACCGGCGGCGTGACTTCGGCAATCTCCACCAGCAGGATGATGAAAATGCCGAACCAGATCAAATCGAACCCGGCTTTCTGGATCATCGGCAGCACCACGGCGGCGGTCAGCACGATCATGCTGATACCGTCCAGCGCGGTGCCCAGGATCAGGTAGACCACCACCAGCGCCGCGATCAACGCGTAGGGCGACAGCTGCATCGCATTGACCCACTCGGCCAGCTCGCGCGGGATGCCGGTGAAGGCCATGGTCTTGGTGAGAAACGCTGCGCCCGCCAGGATGAACATGATCATGCAGCTGGTGCGGGTGGCACCCATCAGCGCTTCCTTGAAGTTCAGCCAGGTCAGGCTGCGGCCAACGGCGGCGATGACCAGTGCGCCGAGCACGCCGAACGCCGCGCATTCGGTGGCTGTGGCCCATCCGGCCACCAGCACCCAGACGATAAACACAATCAGCAGCCCGCACGGAATCAGGTTGCCGGACTTGCGCAGTTTGTCCATGAAGCTGCTGGGCGGGTCGGCGGCGGGCACCTGGTCGGGGTGGCGCAGGCTCCACCACGCGATGTAGCCGCTGAAGAGCGCCATCAGCAGGATGCCCGGCAGAAAACCTGCCAGAAAGATACGGATGATCGAGGCGTCGGCGGCCACCGCGTACACCACCATGGTGATCGACGGCGGTATCAGGATGCCCAGCGTGCCGGCCGTGGCCAGCGAGCCGATGGCCAGCTGTTCGTTGTAGCCGCGTTTCTTCAGTTCGGGCAGCGCTACCTTGGCGATCGTGGCGCAGGTGGCGGCCGACGAGCCCGACACCGAGCCGAACACGCCACAGCCCAGCACGGTGGTGTGCATCAACCGGCCCGGTATGCGGTTGAGCCAGGGCCGCAGGCCTTCGAACATCTCTTCACTGAGCTTGGTGCGAAACAGGATTTCGCCCATCCAGATGAACAGCGGCAGCGCCGCCAGCTCCCATGAGGCGTTGGATTCCCAGAATGCCGAGAACAGATTCTTGCCCGGCATGGTGGTGATGAAGAAGGCCTGGCCGATCCAGCCAACAATGGCCAGCGTCATGGCAATCCAGACGCCGCCCGCGAGCAGCAGCAGCATGACGGCGAGCAGCATGCCGCCCATGAGCAAGGTGTCCATCGGGGGCCTTAAACGTCGGAAGAGAAGTCGCCCTTGGCGTGCCGCTCTTCAATGGCTCGCTGGTAGGAAGGGATCCCGCCCTGGGCGACGGTGACCAGTTCATCCAGTACGGCGGCCAGCAGAAGCCAGCAACCGATTACGAACGTTGATTGCGGAATCCAGATCGGGATGACCACCAGGCCCGTGGCCATCTCGGCGAACGCGTAACTCTCATACGTGAACGCGGTGGCCCACCAGGTGAGGTAGCCCACCGCCACCGCCGCAATCACCAGGCAGACCGCGTCCAGCGCACGCCGCAGTCGGGTGGGCACCTTCTCCAGCAGCAGCGTGACGCGCACAAAGTCGCCGTGGCGGAACGCATGCGCCATGGCGAAGAAGGCCGCCGCCGCGCACAGCCACGACACCACGTCGTTCACCCCACTCACCCGCAGGTTGAGCTGGCGACCGACGCCGGCCACGATCATCAGCACGAAGATCAGGAAGACGCAGACGGCGGCAAGCGCGCCCGCGGCGTTGATGAGGCGGTCCAGCAGGCGGCGCATCGGTGGGTCTTGTGCTTACTTCTTGGCGCGCGACTTGCCGTACGCGTCGACGATGGCAACGCCCTCGGCGCCAGCAGCCTTCTGCCAGTCGGCCAGCATCAGCGTGCCGACCTGCTGCATGTCCGCCATCAGCTTGGGCGAGGGCGTGTGGATCTTCATGCCTTTCTCGGTCAGGAGCTTCTTGTACTCGTCGTTCTTTTCCTGGCTGATCTTCCAGCCACGGGCCTCGGCATCGGCCGCAGCCTTGGCGACGGCGGCCTGCGTGGCCGGGTCCAGCGCGTTGAAGGACTTCAGGTTGACGATGACACCGTTCTTGGGCAACCAGGCCTGGGTGTCGTACCAGTTCTTGATGTGCTCGTAGGTCTTGGAGTCGTAGCCGGTGGAGCCCGAGCTCATGTAACTTTCGACCACGCCTGTGGCGAGGGCCTGGCTCAGCTCAGCCGCCTGGATCTGCACCGGCTGGGCGCCGATGAGTTCGGCGATCTTCGCGGTGGCCGGGCTGTAGGCGCGCCACTTGATGCCGCGCAGATCAGCCACCGAGCTGATCTCGCGCTTGGTGTAGATGCCCTGTGGCGGCCACGGCACCGAGAACAGCATCTTCATGCCTTGCGCAGCCAGCAGCTTGTCCATGGCGGGTTTGGAGGCGTCGTACAGCTTCTTCGCGTCCGGGTAGCCGGTGGCGAGAAAGGGCACGCCGTCCAGCGCGTAGATCGGGTTTTCGTTGGCAAAGTTGGCCAGCAAGATCTCGCCAATCTGGGCCTGACCGCCTTGCACCGCGCGCTTGATCTCCGGCGCCTTGAACAGCGATGCGTTGGCGTGCACCGTGATCTTGAGCTTGCCGCCCGAAGCGGCGTCAACGTCCTTGGCAAACTGGGTCAGGTTCTCGGTATGAAAGTTGCCTGCGGCATAGGCGGCGGGCAGATCCCACTTGGTCTGGGCAGCCGCGCCGAGCGTCATGCCGGTCAGGGCGAAGCCCGTGGCGATGGCCAGGAAAGGGCGGTGCAAGTGGCGTCGGGTCAGATTCATGTGCGCTCCTGTCAGGGTTTCAAAGAAGAAAACGATGCATGCAGACAAAGCATATGCCGTACCCGTTGTACGAGGCGTGGCTTCCGGTTGGGGGTTTTCCCGGTGCGGGCCGCTCGGGCTTGATCGAATGCTTGAAGTTTAGGAATCATTTCTATAAAGTGTCAATAAATTATTGACGTTTTATCGATATTTCAGGGTAACTACGCATGTCCCGCAAAACTCCAACATCTGTTCCGACATCTGCTTCGGCCTCCGCTGCCACCCCTGCCGCGCCTCACCGAGGCATCGTTTCCTCGTCACACCTGGTGTCGCCGCGCGCCCGTGAAACCTCCGAATTCGAGTTCGGCCTGATCGTGGCGTGGAACGCGTTTTCGCGCTGGGCGGTGCGCTGCATGGCCGCGGCCGGGCATGCGGACCTGACCATCACCGACGTGCTGCTGCTGCACCATGTGAACCACCGCGCCCGCAACAAGAAGCTGGCCGACATCTGCTTCGTGCTGAACTACGAAGACACCCATGTGGTGGCGTACTCGCTCAAGAAGCTGGTGTCGGCCGGCATGGTGCAGACCGAGAAAGCCGGCAAGGAGGTGCTGTACAGCCCCACTGCCGCTGGCGAGGCCGCGGTGCAAAAATACCGCGAGGTGCGCGAGCAGTGCCTGATCGACAACCTCGATTCGCAGATGAACCACGACATTGGCGAGGTGGCGCGCATGCTGCGCACCATGTCGGGGCTTTATGACCAGGCCGCGCGCGCGGCAACGTCGCTCTGAAAAATGCTATTAAAATAGTAGCAAACAATGACCAACCCGTGCGGACCTGACGCTTAAAAGATCCTGAAATGACATTCTCCACCGCTCCCACAGCCACCCGGTCCGCTGACCCTTCCCCCAACGCATCCGACACTCGCCGCTGGCAGTTCTGGATCGACCGGGGCGGCACCTTCACCGATATCGTGGCGCGCCGACCGGACGGTTCGATCGTCACGCACAAGCTGCTGTCCGAGAGCCCTGAGCAGTACCGTGATGCTGCCGTGGCGGGCATTCGCCATTTGCTGGGGCTGAAATCCGGCGAGCCCGTCACGCCCGCGCAGGTTGAGTGCGTGAAGATGGGCACCACCGTGGCCACCAACGCGTTGCTGGAGCGCAAGGGCGAGCCCACGCTGCTGGTGACCACGCGCGGTTTTCGTGATGCGCTGCGCATTGCCTACCAGAACCGCCCGCGCCTGTTTGACCGCCACATCGTGCTGCCCGAACTGCTCTACAGCGCCGTGGTGGAGGCGCACGAGCGCATCGGTGCTCTCGGCGAAGTGATCGATCCACTGGACGAGGCGCTATTGAAACAGGAGCTGCTGGCGCAGTATCAGAGTGGTTTGCGGAGTGTGGCCATTGTCTTCATGCACGGCTACCGCTACACGCAGCACGAGCAGGTCGCGCGCCGGCTGGCGACCGAGGCGGGTTTCATGCAGATCAGCACCTCGCACGAGACCAGCCCGATGATGAAGTTCGTCAGCCGGGGCGACACCACGGTGGTCGATGCCTACCTGTCGCCGATCCTGCGGCGCTATGTCGAGCGGGTGGCGGCCGAAATGCCGGGCGTGAAGCTCTTCTTCATGCAGTCGTCTGGCGGCTTGACCGACGCGCACGCCTTTCAGGGTAAGGACGCCATCTTGTCCGGGCCGGCCGGTGGCATCGTCGGCATGGCGCGGACAGCGGAGCTGGCCTTCAACAGTGATCCGGCAGCGACCGGCGGGGTGAAAGTGATCGGATTCGACATGGGTGGCACTTCGACCGACGTGAGCCACTTTGCCGGCGAGTTCGAGCGCGAGTTTGAGACCCAGGTGGCTGGCGTGCGCATGCGCGCGCCGATGATGAGCATCCACACCGTGGCGGCGGGGGGCGGGTCAATCCTCGAATTTGACGGCGCGCGTTTTCGGGTGGGGCCGCAGAGCGCAGGCGCCAATCCCGGGCCGACCAGCTACCGGCGAGGCGGGCCGCTGGCCGTGACCGACGCGAACGTGATGGTCGGCAAGATCCAGCCGCGGTACTTCCCCCAGGTGTTCGGCCACCAGGCCAATGGAGCCCTGGACGATGCCGTGGTGCGCGAGAAGTTTGCCGCGCTGGCCACCCGGACAAACCGGACGGCCGAAGACGTGGCCGAGGGCTTCATCAACATCGCCGTGCAGCAGATGGCCAACGCCATCAAGAAGATCTCGGTCGCGCGCGGCTACGACGTGACGCGCTACACCCTGCAGTGCTTTGGTGGCGCGGGCGGCCAGCACGCCTGCCTGGTGGCCGACGCACTGGGCATGACGCGCGTGTTCGTGCACCCGCTGGCCGGCGTGCTGAGTGCCTACGGCATGGGCCTGGCCGACCAGAATGTCATCCGCGAGCAGGCGGTGGAACTCCCGCTCCAGGCGCACGCGCTGCCCGAGGTGGCCGCGCGCCTGGAGGCGCTGGCAACCGCTGCCACGGCGGAGCTGGCGCGCCAACAGGCCCGCGGCGGCGCCGTCCAGGTGCACCGACGTGTGCACGTGCGCTACGAGGGTAGCGATTCGGCGCTGGTGGTGCCGTTTGGTGACCTGGCGAGCATCCAGGCCGGTTTTGAGGCCGCGTACCGCCAGCGATTTGCCTTCCTGATGCAGGGCAAAGGGCTGGTGGTGGAGGCGGTGTCGGTGGAGGCGGTAGTGGCTGGCGATGCGCCGGTGGAGCCGCGCCACGCGCTGCACCCGCCACGCGAGGTACCGCGCCGGCCGGAAGTGAAAGACGGCGTGCGCATGTACTCGGGCGGCCGCTGGCACGACGCCGCGCTGGTGGTGCGCGAAGACCTGCGCCCGGGCGACGTCATCCCCGGCCCGGCCATCATCGCCGAGCGCAACGCCACCACCGTGGTCGAGCCGGGCTGGGAGGCGGCCCTGACGGCTCTGGACCATCTGGTGCTGGACCGGCGGTCACAGCGCGCTATTGTTTTTGCAGCAGGCACAACGGTGGACCCGGTGCTGCTGGAGGTGTTCAACAACCTGTTCATGAACATCGCCGAGCAGATGGGCCTGCAGCTGCAGAACACCGCCTACTCGGTCAACATCAAGGAGCGGCTCGATTTCTCGTGCGCGCTGTTTGACCCGCAGGGCAACCTGATCGCCAACGCGCCGCACATGCCGGTGCACCTGGGCTCGATGGGCGAGAGCATCAAGACCGTGATCCGTGAGAACACGGCCACCATGCGGCCCGGCGACGTGTACGCGCTGAACGACCCGTACCACGGCGGCACGCACCTGCCCGACATCACCGTCATCACGCCGGTGTACTTGCAGGCCACCGACGCGGCGCCCACGTTCTATGTGGGATCGCGCGGGCACCACGCCGATATCGGCGGCATCACGCCGGGCTCGATGCCGCCGTTTTCAACGCGCATCGAGGAAGAGGGCGTGCAGATCAACAATTTCAAGCTGGTCGAAGGCAGCACCGACCCCGCCCAGCCCGGCGGCCGCATGCGCGAAGCCGAGATGCTGGACTTGCTGACGACCGGCGGGGGCACCACGCCCTGGCCGAGCCGCAACCCGCAGCAAAACATGGCCGACCTGCGGGCCCAGATCGCCGCCAATGAGAAAGGCGTGCAGGAACTGCGCAAGATGGTCGCGCAGTTCGGGTTGGAGACGGTGCTGGCCTACATGCGCCATGTGCAGGACAACGCCGAGGAATCGGTGCGCCGGGTCATCACGCGGCTGAAAGACGGCACCTTCACCTTGCCGCTGGACAACGGCGCGCAGATCCAGGTGGCGATCCGGGTGGACGCCCCCAACCGCAGCGCCGAGATCGATTTCACCGGCACCTCGGCGCAGCAGATCAACAATTTCAACGCGCCCACGGCGGTGTGCATGGCGGCGGTGCTGTATGTGTTCCGCACGCTGGTGGACGACGATATTCCGCTCAACGCGGGTTGCCTGAAGCCGCTGAAGGTGATCATTCCGGATGGCTCGATGCTGAACCCGCACCCACCGGCGTCGGTGGTGGCGGGCAATGTGGAAACCTCCACCTGCATCACCAACGCCCTGATCGGCGCGCTTGGCATCATGGGCGCGAGCCAGCTCACGGTGAACAACTTCACCTTCGGCAATGCGCGCCACCAGTACTACGAAACCATCTCGGGCGGCAGCGGCGCGGGCGGCGTGTTCAACGCAGCGGGCGAGTTGACCGGCGGCTTCAACGGCACGAGCGTGGTGCAGACCCACATGACCAATTCGCGCCTGACCGACCCGGAGGTGCTCGAATTCCGCTTCCCGGTGCGGCTGGAGAGTTACACCATCCGCGAAGGCTCGGGCGGCGCCGGGCGCTGGCACGGCGGCAACGGCGGCGTGCGGCGCGTGAAGTTTCTGGAGCCGATGACGGCCAGCATCCTGTCCAACGGCCGCCACCATGGCGCCTTTGGCATGGCGGGCGGCCTGCGGGGCGCCACCGGCATCAACCGCGTGGTGCGGGCGAATGGCGCGGTGGAAGCGCTCGACCACATCGGCCAGGCCGAGATGGAGCCGGGCGACGTGTTTGAGATTCACACGCCGGGCGGTGGCGGCTTCGGGAACCCTGTTTGAGGGTCAAAAGTGCCCGTTGTCCGCATCCCCTGGCCATTATTTGCTATCAAATAAGGATTGATTGATGGCTGCCGAGTTGCTGGAGCATTACCGCTTCATGGCGCGCTACAACCGCTGGTTCAACCAGCGCCTGTATGCAGCCTGCGAACAGCTGGCCGATGTCGAGCGCAAAGCTGACCGTGGCGCGTTCTTTGGGTCCATCCACCACACGCTCACGCATCTGGTGCTGGCCGACAAGATGTGGCTGGAGCGCTTCACGCGCCAGGGCATCGATTTCGCCGCGCTCCCGCTGGCGCTGGTGCAACTGCCCGAGGGCTCGGACTACACCAGCGACCTGCACCCCGACTGGGCCGATCTGCAACTCACGCGCCAGACGCTTGACGCCGCGATGGAACGCTGGCTGGCCGACATGCCGCCCGAGTTTTTGCTGAGCACCCTGCACTACGCCAACACCAAGGGCGTGCCACGCGCGCACCCGGCCTGGCTGGCCCTGTCGCACCTGTTCAACCACCAGACCCACCACCGCGGGCAGGTGACGACCCTGCTCATGCAGGCGGGTGTGGACGTGGGTGTGACCGACGCGATTGCGCTGGTGTGATCAGACCGTTGCGACGGGCAAGGCGCTATTATTTATATAGCAAGCAATGACCATAGGATGAGGACCAGAGGCCGGAATGGCTTAAAAAACCACCAAAGCGGCCAGCCATGAAAAAACCCGCCGAAGCGGGTTTTGGAACGACCGGCAGAAGTGGAGTTACTTCTTGGCGGCGCTGGCAGCGGCCGCGGCGGGCTTGGCTTCAGCAGTCTTCTTCTCGTCCTTGGCAGCCGACTTGTCTGAAGCGGCTTTCTTGTCGGCAGCGGCCTTCTTGTCCGCGTCCTTCTTGGCCTTGGCTTCTTCAGCCTTCTTGGCCTTTTCGTCAGCCTTGGCCTTCTTGTCGGCTTCTTTCTTGGCTTTGGCTTCGTCGGCCTTCATCTTGGCGTCGGCCTTGGGGTCGGCTTTCTTGTCGTCCTTGGCGGCCGGCTTGGCGTCCGTGGCGGCGGCGACGGCGGCGGGCTTGGCATCGCCTTTCTTCTCTTCAGCCTTGGCAGCCGGCTTGTCGTCTTTCTTGGCCGGAGCCGGCGTGGCGGCAGCGCCCTTGAAGCCGGAACCGTTGACGGTCATGCCTTCAGCGGAGAACTTGGCGGCATTGGTTTCGCCGACGCCTTTGACGCGCTCGATGAAATCATTCCAGTCCTTGAAATTGCCTTTCTTGCGCTCGTCCAGGATCTTGGTCGAGATGCCGGGGCCAATGCCCTTGATGCCGTCAAGTTCGGCGGCGGTGGCTTTGTTCACGTCCACGGCCGCGAATGACGCAGCCGCATACAGCATGGCCACGATGGCCAGGATTTTCTTCAACATGGATCAACTCCTCGGTTTGGTGTGGAATCCGTCGGCTCGGCGGCCGAATCGGCCCGGATATAACGGGCTGTGCGGTCGGCCCGTTGACCCTGGGCGGTAAGCAGATGTAGGGCATAACCCTGAAATCGGGCGGAGTGGCGGGCGGAATACGGGGCGTCGTGGAGGGCGGAGTCGGGTGCGGCCGACGAGCGCGTCGGGCTTCCCTCAGAGCTCCTCGACGCGCCGCGCCGGGTAGCTGTCCCAGGCCTGGCAGCCCGGGCACTGCCAGAAATGCTGCTTGGCCTCAAAGCCGCAGGCCGCACACCGGTAGCGCGTGAGCGGCTTGACCGCATGGTCGAGCGCGCGCTGCACCTGGGGGTGAAACTGCTCGTGCTCGAGCTTTTCACCGGCGATCCACTTGGCGGCGGCCACCAGTGAAGGCTCGCGCTCCAGGTGCCGCACGTACCAGTCGCGGGCCGAGTCGCCCGCAGCGCCGGCTGCGGCTTCCAGCGCCACGATGGCCTCCAGCACGTCGAGCGATGGCGTCTGGGCATAGTGGGTCCGCAGGATGTCCAGCGCCACCTCTGGCTGGCGCGCGGCCAGTGCCGCATCCCGCAACGGGGCTGCTGCCAGCGGCAGGGCGCCCGGCGCGGCCTCGGTCAGCGCCTTCAGCGTGTCCAGGGCCGACTCGGTGCGGCCTTCGCGGCTGTGCAGCGCCGCCAGGTCGATGCGCGGGCGTGGGGCCTGGGGCGCGGTCTCGATGGCTTGCTGCAGCAGCGGCAGCGCCGATGCGGCGTCACCGGCGCTCACCCGTTCGGCCGCCTGCTCGCACAGGTAGTGCGACAGCCGGTTGCTGAAACTGCCTTCGCCCGCTGACTCCAGCTTGCGCGAGATGGCCGCGGCCTGCAGCCAGTCGCGCGAGCGCTCATAGATCGCCAGCAGCGCCAGCCGCGCCCGGGCTTCGAAGGCGGTGCCCTCGAGCTTGTCCAGCGCCACTTCGGCGCGGTCGAGCAGGCCGGCTTTCAGGAAATCGAGCGCCAGCGCATGCTGGGCGCGGTCGCGGTCGGCCTGCACCAGGTCGCCGCGCGAGAGCAGGTGCTCGTGCACACGGACCGCGCGCTCGTATTCGCCACGACGGCGAAACAGGTTGCCCAGCGCGAAGTGCAGCTCGGAGGTATCGGGGTCGATCTGCACGGCTTCGATGAAAGCGTCGATCGCCTGGTCCTGCTGCTCATTGAGCAGGAAATTCAGACCCTTGAAGTACGCCTTGGGCGCCTGCCGGTTTTCCATGCGCAGCTGGCGCAAATCCAGCCGCGACGCCATCCACCCGAGGACGAACGCGACCGGCAACCCCAGCAGGATCCAGCCGAGGTCAAGGTCCATGGTGAAACATGGACGTGGCGGGGCCGAGTTCGCCGGCGGCTGCGGCTTTGGCGGCTTGCGCCCGGCGCGCGGCGCTGCGGTGCTTCCACCAGCGCGGCACCATCGCCAGCACCCCCAGCGCCAGCCCGGCGGCGAAGGCGATCAGCACCACCAGCACGAGGGGCGTGCTCCACTGCGTGCCAAAGAAAAAATGCACGGTGACGTTTTGCTGGTTGTTCAGCGCAAACGCAAACAGGGTGAAAAAATGGCCGCCTTGAGCAGCCACTTGATGCACCACAGGAGTTGTTTCATGGTTCTCCTACGCTCGGTCAGGAGATTCTAGCGAGCCCCAGTGGCGCGCGGGCCGGCAGATGCGCGCTGGCGCCACCCGTCAGGCTTTCTTTTGCAGGGCTTCCATGGCCGCAGTGCGCTGGTCGACCGCCTCGCGCAAGGCCTTGCCCGGCTTGAAATGCGGCACCCGCTTCTCGGGAATGGCCACGCTCTCGCCGGAGCGCGGGTTGCGCCCCATGCGCGGCGGTCGCCGGTTGATCGAGAAGCTGCCGAACCCGCGGATCTCGATCCGGTGCCCGCGCACCAGCGCTTCACCCATCGCGTCAAGAATGGTCTTGACGGCGTATTCGGCGTCGCGGTGCGTGAGCTGGCTGAAACGGGAGGCCAGGGCTTCTACAAGGTCGCTTCGGGTCATGGACGGGTGGGTCGTTCAGCGTTGGGCAAGCGGGCACCGGCCCTGCGGTGGCGGGCTTTGCAAGCGCCGCACCGCAGACCCGACGCCCAACCGGTTTACGGCTTGTCGCTGTTGTCCAGCTTGGCGCGCAGCAGTGCACCCAGGCTGGTGGTGCCGGCGTTTTCGCGGGCCGACTGCTGGCTGAGCGAGCTCATGGCTTCCTGCTGGTCGGCCATGTCCTTCGCCTTGATCGACAGCTGGATGTTGCGGGTCTTGCGATCCACGTTCACCACCACGGCGGTCACTTCGTCGCCTTCCTTCAGCACGTTGCGCGCGTCTTCCACACGGTCACGCGAGATTTCGCTGGCGCGCAGGTAGCCGATCACGTCTTCGCCCAGATCGATCTCGGCGCCACGCGGGTCAACCGTCTTGACCTTGCCGGTCACGATGTTGCCCTTGTCGTGCACGGTCACGAAGGTGGTGAACGGGTCGGAATCAAGCTGCTTGATGCCCAGCGAGATGCGCTCGCGGTCCACGTCGACGGCCAGCACGATCGCATCGACTTCCTGGCCCTTCTTGTAGTTGCGCACGGCGGCTTCGCCGGTTTCGTTCCACGACAGGTCGGACAGGTGCACCAGGCCGTCGATGCCGGCGGCCAGACCGACGAACACGCCGAAGTCGGTGATCGACTTGATCGGGCCCTTGACGCGGTCGCCGCGCTTGGTGTTCTGCGCGAACTCCTGCCACGGGTTGGCCTTGCACTGCTTCATGCCCAGCGAGATGCGGCGCTTCTCTTCGTCGATCTCGAGCACCATGACCTCGACCTCGTCACCCAGCGTGACAATCTTGGACGGGGCGATGTTCTTGTTGGTCCAGTCCATCTCGGACACGTGCACCAGGCCTTCGATGCCGGGCTCAAGCTCGACAAACGCGCCGTAGTCGGCGATGTTGGTGATCTTGCCGAACATGCGGGTGCCTTGCGGGTAGCGGCGGTTCACGCCCATCCACGGGTCATCGCCCATCTGCTTCAGACCCAGCGACACGCGGTTCTTTTCGGTGTCGAACTTGAGGATCTTGGCGGTGATTTCCTGGCCGGCCTGAACCACTTCGCTCGGGTGGCGGACACGGCGCCAGGCCATGTCGGTGATGTGCAGCAGGCCGTCGATACCGCCCAGGTCCACGAACGCGCCGTACTCGGTGATGTTCTTCACCACGCCACGCACGACAGAACCTTCTTTCAGGGTTTCCATCAGCTTGGCGCGCTCTTCGCCCATGCTGGCTTCCACCACGGCGCGGCGCGAAAGCACCACGTTGTTGCGCTTGCGGTCGAGCTTGATGACCTTGAATTCGAGGGTCTTGTTCTCGTAAGGCGTCAGGTCCTTGATGGGGCGGGTGTCGATCAGCGAACCCGGCAAGAAGGCGCGGATGCCGTTGACCAGCACGGTCAGGCCGCCCTTGACCTTGCCGCTGGTGGTGCCGGTGACGAACTCGCCGGATTCCAGGGCTTTTTCGAGGCTCATCCACGAGGCGAGGCGCTTGGCGGTGTCGCGCGAGAGGATGGTGTCGCCGTAGCCGTTTTCGATGGAGCCGATGGCCACCGACACGAAGTCGCCGACTTGCGCTTCGAGCTCGCCCTTGTCGTTCTTGAACTCTTCGATCGGCACGTAGGCCTCGGATTTGAGTCCGGCGTTGACGACGACAAAACCGTGCTCAATACGCACGACTTCAGCGGTGATCACTTCGCCCGGGCGCATTTCGGTGCGCGTCAGCGATTCTTCAAACAGGGCGGCAAAAGATTCAGACATGGTGTTTCCTGGGCGCGTCAAAAGGGTTCCAGCAGCGGGATTGCTACTGTTTTTATAGCTAGAGACGGCGGTTTGGTGCGGACTATTCCGCGGTTATGTTAAACAACCAAACAGCTTGCGCGCGGTCAGACTCGCGCGGCGGGGGCTGTATGGGCCTTGCATGTTGGGAGGCGGCCGGCTGCCGGCGCTGGGCCTCCCGAGTCGGTCAGGTCGCCCCGAACGGCTGTCTGTCCTGCCAGCCCGCCAACACCTGGATCACCGATTCTTCAACCGATGAATCCGAGTTGTCGAGCAACAGGGCATCTTGAGCCGGCTTGAGAGGCGCAACGGCGCGGGATGAATCCCGCAGGTCACGTGCTTCCAGGTCAGCGCGAAGACTCTCGATTGTAGTCGAAATCCCCTTTGAAATCAACTGCTTATGCCGCCTCTCGGCACGCCGTGCGGCGCTGGCGGTCAGAAACACCTTGAACGGGGCGTCCGGAAAAATAACCGTGCCCATGTCGCGCCCGTCCGCCACCAGCCCGGGCAGGCGCCGAAAGCTGTGCTGCAGTCGGATCAGGGCGGTGCGCACGGCGGGCAGTGCCGAGACTTTGGAGGCGTCCATGCCGGCGGCTTCACTGCGGATGGCTTCGGTCACGTCTTCACCTGACAACCAGACCTTGCCGTCGGCAAACCGGATCGGCAGGGCCTGTGCAATCGCCGCGATGGCGGCTTCGTGGCGGGGCTCCGGCGCCAGCCCGGCGCGGCGCGCAGCCAACCCGGTCACGCGGTACAGCGCACCTGAATCCAGAAAGTGGTAGCCCAGCCGCTGGGCGATCACCGCCGCCAGCGTGCCCTTGCCGGACGCGGTCGGGCCGTCGATGCAGATCACCGGGATGCGCGCGTTGTCGGTGCGGCTGACGGCGAACAGCGCCTCGAAATAGTCCGGAAAGGTCTTGGCGACGCATTTGGGGTCCTGGATACGCACCGGCAGGCCCGCCGGGTTGAACGCCGCCAGCGAAAAACACATCGCCATGCGGTGGTCGTCATAGGTGTGAATCGTCGCTGGCCGCCAGGCAGTCGGGTTGACCGGTGGCGTCACACGGATGAAATCGGCGCCTTCTTCGACCGTGGCGCCGAGTTTGCGCAGCTCGGTGGCCATGGCGGCGATGCGGTCGGTTTCCTTGACGCGCCAGCTCGCAATATTGGTCAGCGTGCTGGGGCCGTCGGCGTACAGCGCCATGACGGCCAGCGTCATGGCGGCGTCGGGGATGTGGTTGCAGTCCAGGCTGATGGCATTCAGCGGCCATTGACCCCGTGACACCTGGAGCCAGTTGGGGCCGCTGTCCACCTGAGCGCCCATCATGCGGGCCGCGTCGATGAAGCGGATATCACCCTGAATCGAATCGGCGCCCACGCCTTCGATCCGGATCGCGTCTGAAACACTGTTTTGAGTGCCTTTTGTGCTCAATGTCCGCGTCGCCAGGGCGCCAAGTGCTATAAAATAGCTAGCAGACGAGGCATCCGCCTCGATGTGGATGTCGCCCGGCGACAGGTACCGGCTGCCCGCCGGAATGGTGAAGCGGCTCCAGCCGTCACGCCGCACCGTGATGCCAAAGCGCGCCAGCAGGTTCAGCGTGATCTCGATATACGGCTTGGAAATCAGCTCGCCGACGACTTCGATCACCAATTCGCAGCTGGCTTTCAAAGGCAGCGCCATCAGCAGGGCAGTGAGAAACTGGCTGGACACGTCGCCGCGCACGCGCACGGGTTGCGTCAGGTCCAGGGCAGGAGTGCCAATCTTCAGCGGTGGAAAGCCTTCCAAGCCCAGGTAGTCGATGTGGCAGCCGAGCTGGCGCAGCGCATCGACCAGATCGCCGATCGGGCGTTCATGCATGCGGGTCACGCCGCTGAGTTCAAAGTCGCCACCGAGCATGGCGAGCGCGGCGGTGAGCGGGCGCATGGCGGTGCCCGCGTTGCCCAGAAACAGCCTGGCCTGGCAGGTTTTCAGTTGGCCACCCAGGCCGTCAATGGTCACCGTGCCCGCAGGGTCTCGCTGCACGCCGCAACCGAGCTCGCGCAGGGCCTCCAGCATGACGGCGGTGTCATCGGAATCCAGCAGGTCATGTACGCGGGTGGCTCCGGCGCTCAGGGCGGCCAGCAGCAACACCCGGTTGGAGATGCTTTTGGAGCCGGGCAGCACAACAGTGCCGCCAGCCGAGGTCAGGGACGGGATGTCCAGGAATTCTGTGGAAAACATCGGGACCGGGCCTAACGGTTGGACCGGCCCGTGCCCATGCGCCACTTGGCGCGCGCATCGCTGGCCAGCTCGATCATGCCTTCCAGCGCGTCGCCGTTGCCGCTTTCGATCATCAGTTCCATGGCCTGCAGGGTGCGCTGGAACAGCTTCGACTGGGCCAGCAACTCCTCGCGGTTGGCCAGCAGGATGTCGCGCCAGATTTGCGGGTCGCTGGCGGCAATGCGGGTGAAATCACGAAAGCCCGGCCCGGCCAGAGACAGGAAATCGCTGCCGCGCTCCTGGCTGCTGATGGCGCTCATCAGCGCAAACGCCATCAGGTGGGGCAGGTGGCTGACCGCAGCAAACGCCGCATCATGTGACTCGGGCGACATCTTGACCACGTGGCTGCCCAGCGCCGTCCAGACTTCCGTGGCCTTGTTGAGCTGGGCGGTGAGGGTGCGCTCGATGGGCGTGAGGATGACCTGCTTGCCGCTGTACAGATCGGCGTCGGCATGCTCAACGCCCGATACTTCGCGGCCGGTGATTGGGTGCGCGGGCACGAACGAGCCCACCTGGTCGCGCAGCACCCGGCGCGCGGCATCGACCACGTCGCGCTTGGTCGAACCCACGTCCATGACCAGCGTGGTGGGCTTGATCAGGTGACGGATGGCCTTGAGGGTGGCCTCGGTGGCCGCCACCGGCACCGCCAGCAGCACGATATCCGCGCCCGACACGGCCAGCAGGGCCGACGGCGCGGCCATGTCGATCACGCCCATCTGCCGCGCCCGCTCGGTGGTGGACGGCGATTTGCTGTAGCCCACCACCCGCTTGACCAGCCCCGCGCGCTTGAGCGCAAGCGCAAACGAGCCGCCCATGAGGCCACAACCGATCAGGCCGAGTTGTTCAAACACCGGATGTTGCCCCCACGCTTGTCACTTCGTGTGCTGCGCTGCCCCCCGTGGGCGCCTTCGCGCCTTGGGGCGGCCAGGCGGCGCTCAACCGTCGAGCCACGGAGGCTTGTTCGGGGAACGGATGCAGGTTCAATCTGACTACTCCCCGATCGGATAGGTGCCCAGCACCTTGTAGAACGCGCACAGGCCGCGCAGGTCCTGCAGGGCGGCGGCGACATGGGGCTGCGACGGATGGCCCTGGATGTCGATGTAGAAGAAGTATTCCCACTGGCCTGAGCGTGCCGGACGCGACTCAAAGCGCGTCATCGAGACGCCGTGGGTCTTGAGCGGCACCAGCAGGTCGTGCACGGCACCTGGCTTGTTGGGCACGGACACGATCAGGCTCACGCAGTCTTTGCCCGATGCCTCCGGGGCGGCGAGGGTTTGCGGCAGGCACACCACGGCGAAACGGGTGCGGTTGAAAGCGTCATCCTGGATGGCGTGCTGCACCACGTGAAGGCCAAATTCCGACGCCGCCCGCTCGCTGGCGATGCCGGCCCAGGCCGGGTGGGTGGATGCCAGCCGGGCACCTTCGGCATTGCTCGACGCGGCACGCCGCTCGGCCTTGGGCAGGTGCGCAGTGAGCCAGCCCTGACATTGCGCGAGCGCCTGCGGGTGGGCCATCACCACTTCAATCCCGTCCAGCGAATCGCCCAGCCGCAGCAGGTTGTGGCGCACCAGCAGGCTGGTCTCACCCACCACATGCAGCGGCGAATTGAGGAACAGGTCGAGCGAGCGCGTGACCACCCCCTCGGTGTTGTTCTCCACCGGCACCACGCCAAACTGCGCCGTGCCGGCTGTGGTGGCATGAAACACTTCGTCAATGCTGATGCAGGGCACATGCTCGATGCTGGAGCCGAAAAACTGCACCGCCGCCTGCTCGCTGAAGGTGCCGGCCGGGCCGAGGTAGGCCACCCGCTGCGGCGCTTCCAGCGCGCGGCAGGCCGACATGATCTCGCGCCAGATGGTGGCGACATTGCTGCCCTTGAGCGGGCCGGGGTTGGCCGCCTGCAGCCCGTTGATGACCTGGGCCTCGCGCTCGGGCCGGAACACCGGCGAACCCTCGGCGCGCTTGAGTTCGCCGACCTCGTTGGCCAGCGCCGCGCGCTGGTTCAGCAATGTCAACAGTTGCTGGTCGACGGCGTCGATCAGGGTTCGGAGTTCGGGCAGGGAACGGGTCATGGCTCAGGCTTGGAGAGTCGCAAATTCTCGCATGTTGCGCGGCCGCACCGGCGCGGGTTTTCTCGCGCGGTGCCGCAGTGCGTGGGTTTTCGTCTGTTCTTCCCGCGGTGCGGTGATCGCTTGGACAGCCGATCGATGGCGTGGCCAGAAACCGGGTTTTGAACCAGTTTACGGGTAAAAATGCCAGCAGGTCCTCATCAGATGGTCATAGTTTGC
This sequence comes from Betaproteobacteria bacterium, assembly GCA_031411575.1. GTDB lineage: Bacteria > Pseudomonadota > Gammaproteobacteria > Burkholderiales > Burkholderiaceae_C > JANOBJ01. The sequence goes on from JANOBJ010000062.1 coordinate 46,256, forward strand.
TATTAATAGCATAGCATCACGATTCGGTCGCGGACGGGTCTTCGCTGCCGTTGTCGGCGCCTGCCTCGGGGTCGGCCGGGTCCGTCGGGTCCATCAGATCGGCGGCATTGGCGTCGTTCTCGACAATGCGCTGCAGGCCGCCCAGCTTGGAGCCTTCGTCCAGCGCGATCAGGGTGACGCCCTGCGTGGCGCGGCCGAGTTCGCGGATTTCACTGACACGGGTGCGCACCAGCACGCCGCGGTCGGTGATCAGCATGATTTCGTCGTCCACATGCACCAGCGTGGCAGCCACTACCTTGCCGTTGCGCTCGGTCTGCTGGATCGCAATCATGCCCTTGGTGCCGCGGCCGTGGCGCGTGTACTCGCCAATCGGGGTGCGCTTGCCATAGCCGTTTTCGGTGGCAGTAAGGACGCTTTGCTGCTCGTCCTCTGCGACCAGCATCGCGATCACGCTCTGGCCGTCATCCAGCATCATGCCGCGCACGCCGCGGGTGTTGCGGCCGGTCGGGCGCACGTCGTTTTCATCGAAGCGAACCGCCTTGCCACCGTCGCTGAACAGCATGACGTCGTGCTTGCCGTCGGTCAGCGAGGCGCCGATCAGGTAGTCGCCTTCGTCCAGATCGACCGCGATGATGCCGGCCTTGCGCGGGTTGTTGAACTCGTCCAGCGCCGTCTTCTTGACGGTGCCCATCGACGTCGCCATGAACACATAGTGGTCAGCCGGAAACACCCGGTTGTCGCCCGTCAGCGGCAGCACCACGTTGATCTTCTCGCCTTCCTGCAGAGGAAACATGTTGACGATGGGTCGGCCGCGCGAGCCGCGCGAACCCGCGGGCACTTCCCACACCTTGAGCCAGTACATGCGGCCGCGGTTGGAGAAGCACAGGATCCAGTCGTGCGTGTTGGCGATGAAGAGCTGGTCGATCCAGTCGTCTTCCTTGGTGGCGGTGGCCTGCTTGCCACGGCCGCCGCGCTTTTGCGCGCGGTATTCAGAGAGCGGCTGGCTCTTGATGTAGCCGCTGTGGCTGAGCGTGACCACCATGTCGGTGGGCGTGATCAGGTCTTCCGTGGCGAGGTCTTGCGCGTTGTGCTCGACCTCGCTGCGGCGCGCGCCCAGCTTGGTCTGGCCGAACTCCTGCTTGATGGACGCCAGCTCGTCGCCAATGATGACCGACACCCGCTCGGGCCGCGCCAGGATGTCCAGCAGATCGTCGATCTCGGCCATCACCTCTTTGTATTCGGCGACGATCTTGTCCTGCTCCAGCCCGGTGAGGCGCTGCAGGCGCATCTGGAGGATTTCCTGCGCCTGCGTGTCGGACAGGCGATAGAGGCCATCCGCATGCATGCCGTACTGGCGCTCCATGCCTTCGGGGCGGTAGTCGTCGGCGTTGATCACGCCACCATCGGCGCGGGTACGGGTGAGCATCTCGCGCACCAGCTTGCTGTCCCAGGGGCGTGTCATCAGCTCGGCCTTGGCCACGGGTGGCGTGGGTGACTCGCGGATGATGCGGATGAAGTCGTCGATATTGGCCAGCGCCACTGCCAGGCCTTCCAGCACATGGCCGCGTTCGCGG